>CAZPVY010000009.1:0-31339 GCA_964590265.1 uncultured Aquifex sp.
GCTTTGAACCTTTTATGGTTCTGATACTCACCTTTGGTCTTGATATACTTCTGTCTCACATACTGAATCTAATATTCAAAGCAGACATCAGATCAATAGACGTTTCCTATGCAGAGGGGAGTTTTCTTGTAGGTTATCTGATAATCTCGGAGATAAAGCTATTCGTTTTCATCGCTTCAATAGTTCTCACGTTAACCCTGTTTCTGTTCTTGAAGCTCAGCTGGACAGGAAAGGCTATAAGAGCGGTAGCTTTGGACAGAGAGGGTGCTCAGTTGGTAGGAATAGGTCCGTCAAAAATATTCCTAATAACCATGGGCTTGGGAACGGGAATAGCTTTCAGCTCGGGAAATCTTTATGGTGTGCTTCAAGGATTCACCCCCTTTGACGGAGGACTGCTAACGGTTAAAGCATTTCTGGTTAGTATAATCGGTGGACTCGGAAGAGTTGAAAGTGCCTTCGTCGGGGGTCTCTTTTTGGGTGTACTTGAGATATTTATCTCCTTTTATATAGGAGAGAGCTGGAAGCTCTTTGCGTCTCTTATTTTAATGATTATGGTTCTTATCTTTAGACCGAGAGGGCTCTTTGGTGGGAAGTACTATGGGGAAACCTGAGAAGCTAACAATCGCTTTCTTTCTTATCCTGCTTCTACTACCTATTGGGTTTTCTCTTTTTGAATACACAATACCCTCAGGCTACTGGATAAGAGTTCTCAGTTCGGTTTTTATGCTCACCTCGTTGGCTTTAGCTCAGAACATACTTCTTGGATACACTGGCTATCCTGCCTTCGGTGCGGTTGCTTTTTTTGGTGTTGGAGGCTACGCCACGGCAGTTTTGATGAAAAGCCTGTCTGTTCCTTTCTGGATCTCTTTACCCGCTGGAGGTATTTTTGCTTCCCTATTTGCCTTGCTGATAGCTCCTCCATTGATGAGATTAAGGAGCCACTACTTTGCGATTACGACTCTTGCCCTTCAGCTTGCCTTTGGAGAAGTGGTGGCAAACCTTGAATTCACAGGTGGAGCGCACGGAATAAACCTCCCTATATACAGGGGATTCCTTGAAGGATACATCTTCTATTACCTCTTCTGGATTCTGATGGTTTTTTCCTTTTTTGTCAATCTCTTCATTGACAGATCCGTATTTGGATACGCACTGAAGGCTATAAGGGAAGATGAGGTAGCAGCGGAGAGCGTGGGAGTGAACACGGTTCTCTTCAAGAGCCTCTCTTTCAGTTTAATGGCTCTGATAACAGGACTATGTGGAGGTATCTACGCCTACTGGATAACTTACATAGATCCTTCTTCAATGTTTGATCCAGTCCTTTCGGTAAAAATGTTCGTTGCCCTGCTCCTCGGGGGTGTGGGCACAACAGTAGGACCGATCATAGGCTCCTTCTTTCTTGAGTTCCTCTCGGAGATAGTCTGGAGCAGATTCTTAGAGCTTCACGGAATAGTGCTGGGAGCTTTGATAGTGCTGGTTATACTCTTTGTTCCAAAAGGAATTCTTGGAGTTAAGAGATGAGCCTGCTTGATGTGAAGAATATTCACAAGAGCTTTGGAGGGAACAAAGTTCTGAATGGAGTCAGTTTCAGAGTGGAAGAAAGAGAAATTCTCGGAATAGTCGGTCCAAACGGTTCGGGGAAAACTACACTGATAAACATAATCGGAGGTACCATCAGACAGGATGAAGGCTCAGTAGTGTTTGGGGGTAGAGATATATCCTCCTTAAAGCCGAATAAAAGAGCAAAACTCGGTATGGGGAGAACCTTTCAGATAACGAGAGTGTTTGGCAGTCTGACGGTTCTTGAAAACGTCCTGATACCGCTTCACTACGGTTCCCCTTTACCTGCCGATACTTCAAGAGCCAAAGAGATACTTGAGATGGTAGGTTTACTTCACATGAAAGACAATAAAGCAAGTTTTCTGTCCTTAGCTCAAAGAAAGAGACTTGAGCTTGCAAGAGCACTTGCACTCAGTCCGAAGATCCTTCTACTTGATGAAGTCTTCGCAGGTCTGAACCCTGTATCAATTAGGGAGATAGTATCTCTTCTTAAGAAATTGAACGAAGAGATGAGCATAGCGATGGTGCTGGTTGAGCATGTTCTAAAAGCTCTTTTTCAGCTCACGCAGCGCGTGATAGTTTTGAGCGAGGGTAAACTTATCTTTGAAGGAAAGCCTGAAGATATGGCTAAGGACGAGGAAGTTATCAAAGCCTATCTTGGTGAGAGGTATAAGAGCCATGAAAGTTCTTAAAGTGACTGACCTGAGCACAGGATATGGCGATGTTGAGATATTAAAGTCTATAAATCTGCACATAAATGAGAATGAGGTGGTAGCAATTTTTGGATCAAACGGTTCTGGGAAGAGTACTTTTCTGAAAGTGGTTGCCGGACTCTTGAAACCTTGGGGAGGAAGAATCCATTTCTACGATCAGCATATAGATGATCTTTCTCCGCAGGAAAGGGTAAGAAAGGGAGTAGCCCTTGCAGCGGAAGGAAGAAACCTTTTCTTAGGAATGAGTGTTGAGGAGAATCTGATCCTCGGAGGATGGGTAAACAGAAAGAGGGTTAAAGATAATCTGGAGAGGGTTTACTCCTACTTTCCTGAATTAAAGGAGAAGAGGAAATCACTTGCAGGAGATCTTTCTGGTGGTCAGCAGCAGATGCTTTCCATTGGCAGGGCGTTGATGTCTGAGCCAAAACTTCTAATGATAGATGAGCTGTCCCTCGGGCTTGCGCCGGCGGTTGTTGATCGGCTTGCCCAGACACTCCTTTCCATAAAGGGACAAGAGAATATAGCAATACTGATAGTTGAGCAGGAGGTATCCCTCGCCTTAGAGATTTCCGATAGGGCTTACGTCTTTGACCTCGGTGAGATAGTTGATGAGGGCAGTTCAGAAGAGCTTATGAAAAGGGACTCAATAAGGAAAACATATCTTAGTGTTATGTAAAGGGGGCAGAAAGCCCCCGAATTATCAGTCTTCCAGCGTGGAGACGTCTCCCACGTCCAGTCCGAGTTCCTGAGCCTTGAGAACTCTCCTCATTATTTTTCCGCTTCTCGTCTTGGGAAGCTTCTCCACGAACTCTATCTCATCAGGAACCGCTATGGGTCCGAGTTCGTTCCTTACGTGGAGCTTGAGTTCCTCAATCAGCTTATCGGAAGGCTCCACGCCTTTCTTGAGAATAACAAAAGCCTTTATGGACTCTCCCTTAACCTCGTGGGGCTTGCCTATAACCGCTGCTTCAGCAACCGCAGGATGGTCAACGAGTGCGCTCTCAACCTCCATTGTTCCTATTCTGTGTCCCGCAACGTTTATGACGTCATCAGCTCTTCCGAGGATCATGATGTAGCCTTCCTCGTCATAAGAGGCAAGGTCACCTGCGAAGTAAACTCCGGGTATGGTGTTCCAATACTTTTCATACCTTTCGGGCTCTCCCCAGCAGGTTCTGAGCATGGAGGGCCAAGGGTTCTTTACTACAAGGAAACCTACCGTATCAGGAGGGAGTTTCTTTCCGTCCTTGTCAACAATATCAACCTCAACAGAGAACATAGGTTTTCCTGCCTTGCCGGGCTTAGCAGGATAGGAAGGTACGGTAGTTATCATGTGGGCTCCCGTCTCTGTCTGCCACCAGGTATCCACTATTACACACTTCTCTCTTCCAATGTACTTGTAATACCAGTGCCATGCTTCAGGATTTATAGGCTCACCCACAGATCCGAGAATCCTGAGAGAGGAGAGATCGTACTTGGAGGGCCACTCCTCACCGTATCTCATGAACATCCTTATTGCTGTGGGTGCTGTGTAGAAGACATTAACTCTGTATTTCTCAACATAGCTCCACCATCTACCCGGATCGGGATAATCAGGAGCACCTTCAACTATAAGAGATGTAACCCCGTTAGCAAGGATTCCATAGACTATGTAGGAATGTCCGGTTATCCAACCTATATCTGCCGTGCACCAGAAGATATCATCCTCATGAAGGTCAAAGACAACCTTTGAGGTGAAGTAGGTTTGAACCATGTATCCGCCTGTTGTGTGTAGAACTCCCTTCGGCTTTCCTGTTGTTCCTGAGGTGTAGAGTATGAAGAGAGGATCTTCCGCATCCATAACCTCAGGTTCGCAGTTGGGATCTGCGTTCTTGACCATTTGACAAAAATCAACGAACATATCTCCCGCATCCTCGCTCAGGACATCCCCGTCCCTGTCCCAGACAACCACCTTCTCAACGAAGTCAAGACCGTCAATTGCCTTCTGGACTGTCGGAAGAAGGTCTATCCTCTTGCCTCTTCTCTTTGTGTAGCTTGCGGTAACCACAACCTTTGCCTTTGCATCCTCTATCCTTGTTCTAAGAGCTCCCTCGGAGAATCCTGCAAATACAACACTATGAATAGCCCCTATCCTTGCACAGGCAAGCATAGTAGCAACAGCTTCTATTGTGTTGGGCATATATATGGAGACCCTGTCTCCCTTCTGAACACCAAGAGACTTAAGACCGTTAGCTATCCTGTTTACAAGCTCAAGGAGCTCTCCGTAGGTTATCTTCCTTTCATTGTTATCTTCATCAAGGTATATATAAGCCACCTTGTTCCTTTTTCCGTTCTGAACGTGCCTGTCAAGGCAGTTGTAAGTTATGTTTGTCTTCCCACCAACGAACCATTTTGCATAGGGAAAGTTCCACTCTAAAACCTTGTCCCATTTTTTGAACCAGTGGAGCTCTTCAGCCACCTTTGCCCAGAAACCTTCTCTGTCCTTTATTGACTCCTGATAAAGGGATTCATAATCCTTGATCCAGGCTCTCTCAACTATCTCCTTGGGAGGTTCATACTTCTCTTTTACCTTCAACAGAACCTCAGCTTTTTCTTGTTCAGCCATAGTTCCACCTCCTCTGAAATTTTGTTTTTAAATTTTAATCACAATTTTTAAGGGGAACAACCTAAATTTCTAATCAAACATCGTTTTATTTTAGCTTATAAGCATAAGCTTATATGCGGATAAAACAAAGTTCTATCATCAAGATTGAAGAATAAATCCGCTCAGATTTTTGAAAATTTTGGATTGGTGCTTGAGTAAGTGTTCATTCTAAACGACACATATTGAAAATTTTTGTAAAACAGTGTTTTATTAATAATAAAAAATTGACATTTTAAACTCTGTTTTGTAAACTTTAAAACGAAATTTTAATAAGGAGGTGTGCGGGATGGACAAAGAAAAGCTTGAGGCATACCACCGGGAGAATGTGCGGCTAATAACCATTCTCCTGGCAATATGGTTCACTGTTTCTTACATAGGGGCTCTTTTAGCAAAGCCTCTAAGTAAACTCACCATATTTGGATTTCCGATGCACTATTGGGTTAGCGCCCAGCTGTCAGTTATCACGTTCGTCGTGCTCATATTTGTCTATGCCTTCACCATGAACAAGCTTGATCAAAAGTACGGAGTGGAGGAGTGAGCCATGGAACAGTTTGTGGGTTACATTATCGTCTTCGGTATAGTCATCTTATTCATGGCAATAGCTATATACAACCGTGCTACCGAAGCGGCTGAGTTCTACGTTGCGGGTAGAAGAATCCCCGCTTTCTGGAATGGAATGGCTGTGGCAGCGGACTGGATGAGCGCTGCATCTTTCATATCAATGGCCGGAGCTCTGTACGCTCTCGGATACGACGGACTCGCCTACATAATGGGTTGGACAGGTGGATACGTCCTCCTCGCACTCTTGATAGCTCCATATTTGAGGAAATTCGGAAAGTACACCGTTCCCGACTTCATAGCAGAGAGGTACGAGAGTAACTTTGCAAGGCTCGTTGCACTGATTACAGCGATAATCATAAGCTTCACCTATATGGTTGGTCAGGTTGCTGGTGTCGGAATCATAATGGGAAGGCTCTTCGGTGTTCCCTTTGAAGTAGGTATAGCGATAGGAATGATCATCATAATAGCGACCACGGTTCTCGGTGGAATGAAGTCCATCACGTGGACACAGGTTGCCCAGTACATAGTGCTGATAATAGCTTATCTTCTACCCGTTTCAATCCTTGCTGTGCAATGGTTCGGAGTCCCTCTACCTCAGTTCCTCTACGGTAAGGTTCTACAGAACATCATTGAGCTTGAGACCCAGTACGGAATTTCTCCCCACTACGTTGAACCTTTTGTGAAGTTCAACATGGCACAGTTCCTTGCTCTCACGTTCGTTCTTATGGCTGGAACCGCAGCGCTTCCTCACGTTCTGATGAGGTTTTTCACAACACCTTCCGTGAGGGATGCAAGGATAAGCGCAGGTTGGGCTCTGTTCTTCATAGCTATACTCTATCTCACTGCCCCTGCTTATGCCGCTTTCTCCAGATACGTCATCCTTAAAGACGTCGTTGGCAAACCCATAGACCAGCTCCCCGCATGGGCTCAGAAGTGGGCTGAGACTGGCCTTTTCAAAGTTATAGATAAAAACGGAGACGGTATTATTCAATGGGCTGAGTTGAACATCCACAGGGACATCGTCGTTCTTGCAACTCCTGAAATAGCAGGTTTAATAGCTATAGTTGGCTTCTTTGTTATGGCTGGTGGTCTTGCTGCAGCTCTGTCAACAGCGGACGGACTCTTATTGGTTATCGCAGCAGCGATATCTAACGATCTTTACGCCAACATGATTAATCCAAATGCCTCGGATAAAAAGATCGTCACTCTTGGTAAAGCTGCAGTTGCAGTTGCGGGTATAATAGGAGGATTCATAGCAGCTCAGAAGATAGCCTTCATCGTTCAGATAGTTGCATGGGCATTCTCCTTAGCAACAGCTTCATTCTTCCCAGCACTTGTTCTCGGAGTCTTCTGGAAAAGACTCAACAGACAGGGAGCTGTCTCAGGTCTTGTTGTAGGACTGCTTGTAACAATTTTCTACATCTATCTCAACAAGACACAGGGCTTCTCCATCTGGGGAATACAGCACACCGCATCTGGAGTCTTCGGTCTTATAGCTAACCTTATAGTAACCATCGCGGTTACCCTCATGACATCTCCTCCTTCTGAGAGAATACAGAAACTCGTTGAGGATCTCAGGTATCCCAGGAAGATTCACGAGGTATGATCCACGATGTTGAACAGTTCCTGAAAGAGCACTATCCCTTTTCAAGGCTCCCGGAGGCAGCTCTGGGAGCCCTTTCTTTTCATATTCTTATAAGGTATTATCCGAAAGATGAAGTAATCTTTGAGGAGGGATCCAAACCCCTTGAATACCTTTACATTGTTAGAAAGGGAGCGGTTGTCCTTGAAGTTGATGGTAGAGAAATAGACTTTCTCCACGAAGGGGATGTATTTGGCTATCCGTCCCTTCTTAGCGGAAATCCGCCGACCTCAACAGCAAAGGTGGTTCAGGATGTAATCCTTTACCTGCTGCCAAAAGATATGTTTCTGAAATTAATTGAGAAATACGAAGAGTTTGAGTTTTTCTTCGCAAGGAGCCTTGCTAAGAAGCTCTCTACAACGATCAAAATGGTAAAGACTCCACTCAAAGACAAGAGCTCCTTAGAAAGGTTCCTTACTCTCAGAATAAAGGACATAAAGGTAAATGCGGTTCCCTTCTTAAAGGGTTCCGACAGTGTGCTTAAGGCTGCCTATCAGATGAAGGAGAAGAATGTATCGTGCATATTTGTGAGCGACGATGAAACAGGCATAGTTACAGAGAGGGACATAATAAAGAGGGTTGTTGCCGAGGGAAAGGATCCTTCTACAACAAAACTCTCGGAGATTATGAGCTATCCCGTAGTTCGTATTGATGAAGAGAGCTTCCTGTTTGAAGCCATACTGGAAATGGCAAGCAGAAACATAAGAAGGTTAGGTGTAAGCAGAGAGGGAAAACTGATAGGTATCCTTGAGGATAAGGACATAATAGCGCATGAGAGCAAGAACCTTGTGGTTCTTATAAAGGAGATAGAGAGAGCCGAGAGCGTTGATGATCTGAGATACATCTACTCGCTCGTTGATGATATGGTGATAGACCTCTTCTCGGAGGGTTTGAAAGTCAACTACCTTGGAAGGCTTATATCGGAAATAAACGACAAGATAATGGCAAAGGCTGTTTTCCTGACGATCAAAGAGATTCAGATGGAACCTCCGGTTCCCTTCAGCGTAATGGTTCTGGGTAGTGAAGGCAGAAGGGAGCAGACCCTCAAGACGGATCAGGACAACGCCCTTATATATGACGACACCTATCCGATGCTTGATGTGGACGTTGAAGAATACTTTGAAAAGTTCGGCGGAAGATACACCGAGGTGCTGATTGAGATAGGTTTCCCTCCGTGTCCGGGAAACGTGATGGTTGCAAACCCGGAGTGGAGAATGGGAATAAGTAGATGGAAGGAAAAGCTGAGAAATTGGCTCCTGAAACCCGAACCGGAACGTACTCTTAAGCTCGGTATATTCTTTGATTTCAGAAATGCCTTTGGAAACTTAGAACTTGTTGAAGACTTGAGAGATTTCATCTTCAAGATTCTTGAGGGAGAGGATCTTTTTATAGCTTATATGCTCCTTGACGCGGTGAGGTTCAAGCCTCCTATAGGTTTTATGAGAAGGTTCGTTCTTGAAACAAAGGGAGAACATAAGGGTGAGTTTGATATAAAGAAGGGAGGTATATTCCCGATTACTCAGGGTGTGAGAGCACTCTCGCTGAAAGGAAGGATCAGAACAACATCCACCTTAGAGAGGATAGACGCTCTTGTAGAGAAAGGACTGCTCCCGGGTGATCTCGGAAGCGACCTCAAAGAGGCTTACACATTCCTGCAAACTCTCAGATTGAAGTCCCAGATAGAGAAAGCAAGGTTGGGAAGGGAACCTGACAACTACGTAAACCCAGAAAAACTGAGCAAACTGGAAAGGGATCTGCTCAGGGATACACTGAAGATAGTGAGTGAGTTTCAGAATTTTATAGAAAGAAGATATACGACCTTTATACCAAAATGAGTTTTCTGCTGAAACTGAAAAAAGCTTATCTACTTCACAAGTTCAGCAATAGTGAAACCTTCAAGGAATTCTTCACGGATATAGATCTGAAGCAGAGAATTGAAGACACATTGTTTACGGTGTTTGATACAGAGACAACGGGACTTGATCCTAAAAGGGCGGAACTCATATCAATAGGTGCGATAAAAGTTGCCAAGCTTTCCCTTGATCTGTCCACTACTTTTCACAGATTTTTGAAGCCAGAAATACTGGACAGGAACTCCGTTGAAGTGCATGGGATAACCCTCCCGGAGATTGAGAAATCAGCAGAAGCTCCTGAGAAGGTCATAAGATATTTCCTTGAATATGTTAGAGGGAGTGTACTCGTTGGATTTAACGTTGAATTTGATAGGAAGATGGTTGAAAAGTACACGAAGAGACTCTTTGGAATACCCTTTGTTAGTTACAGACTTGATGTCTTCCACATGTGGAGAAGGATAGGAGGACAGGGGAAGAGCTTGAAGGAAATAGCTCAAGAGCTCGGCATACCTTCCTCGGGAACACACTCAGCTCTGGACGATGCTTACATAACCGCTCTCGTGTTCCTAAAGCTTGTTTACAGGATGAGAAAAGAGCCTCTTGAGGTTCTTCCTCTCATGCTTTAATATTTCCATGGCACAGCTATGCGTTGCTCTTGACACAGACCTGCAGACTGCCAAGCACCTGATAGAAACGCTTTCAGATTTTCCTATCATATTCAAGATCGGTCCGAAACTCTTTCTTGAGGCGGGAAGCGAAATCATAAAGACTGTAAAGGTAGAGAGAAGAGAAGTGTTCCTTGATCTTAAGCTCCATGACATACCCAACACGGTTAAGATAGCGGTTGAAAAGGCTGAAGATATGGGGGTTGATTACCTGACTCTGCACACCATGGGGGGACCCAGAATGCTTGAGTGGGCTGTCTCCGTTCGTAGGAATGTAAAACTTATAGGTGTTACAGTTCTTACAAGCCATGGGGAGGAGTACTTGGAGTTCCTCAAGATGGGTTTTCGGAACGTAAAAGAGTTAGCCCTTTACCTTGCAGAAACTACACGGGAGACGGGGCTTGATGGGATAGTCTGTTCCGCAGGAGAGGTTGGTGAGATAAAAAACAGAACTGGTCTTCTCACCATAGTTCCCGGAGTCAGGCTCTCCGCGAGAGCTGAGGATCAGATCAGGGTGTTTACACCTCAGGAGGCTGTTTCTGAAGGTGCTGACATAGTGGTGATGGGAAGGGATATATACAGAAGTGAAGATCCCAGAGAGACGGTTCAGAAGGTTATGGAGAGTATAGGTGCTTGAAGAGAAAATCGGGAAACTATTTGAAGAAGCGGGATTCAGGCTTGAGGAGAAAGACTTAAAGAGGTTTGCAGTTTATTTGCAAGAACTGAAAAGGTGGAACAGGATTCATAACCTTACCGCAGCCCGCAATGAAGAAGAGATAATTAAAAGGCATTTTATAGACTCTCTGTCACTGGCAAAGTGTTTTCTTGATCTTGGGATTGACTGGCAGGACAGGTTTGTGGCTGATGTGGGTTCAGGCGCTGGTTTTCCCGGCGTACCGCTGAAGATATATCTCAAGGACATACACCTTTATCTGATAGAGTCGGTAGGTAAGAAATGCAGTTTCCTTGAATATCTGAAGATAAAGCTCAACCTTGATTACGAGGTGTTATGTGAAAGAGCAGAGGAGGTGAAGAGAAAATTCTACATAGTTGTTGCAAGGGCACTCGGAGAGTTTGAGAAGGTAGTCCCTCTGCTTGAGGATATTTCGGAAAGGTATGTCTTTGTTATGAAGGGAAAGGAGTTAAGAAAGGAATGGACAGATGATCTGGGATACGAACCCTATCGGGTGAACATAAAGGGTCTTACTAAATCTTACATACTCTGGAAAAATCTTACTAAATTAAAATAGAATCCCATGCGCAGAAGACCTGTTCTGGTAATCAACTTTGGATCTCAGTATGTACAGCTCATTGCGAGAAGAGTAAGGGAGCTTGGTGTTTATAGCGAGATAGTTCACTGGGATGTTTCTGTTGAAGAGATAAAAGCTAAGGAGCCTTACGGAATCATTCTTTCCGGGGGACCTGCGTCTGTATATGCGGAAGATGCTCCCATGCCCGATGAGGGGATATATGATCTCGGAGTTCCCATATTGGGTATATGCTACGGTCTTCAGGTCATAGCTCACCAGCTAAGAGGGAAGGTTGAAAAATCTGAGAGGCAAGAGTACGGCAGGGCAAGGCTCAGGATAGTGAAAAAAGATCCCATCTTTGAAGGTCTGCCGGACGAGTTTGATGTCTGGATGAGCCATGCAGATAAGGTTGTAGAGCTTCCAGAAGGTTTTGAAACCCTTGCAGTATCTGAAAACTCTCCCCATGCAGTAATAGCGAACGAAGGTAGTAAGATCTACGGCTTTCAGTTTCATCCCGAGGTAGTTCACACATCCTACGGCAAGGAGCTCCTTGCAAATTTCGTTTACAGGATATGTAGGGCAGATAGAAACTGGGAGATGGGAGACTTTATATCTGAAAAGGTAGAAGAGATAAGGAAGATCGTAGGAAAGTCAAAAGTTATAGCTGCCTTATCCGGCGGTGTTGATTCAACTGTAGCATCTGTCCTTGTTCACAGAGCTATAGGAGATCAGCTTCACTGCTTCTTTATAGATCACGGACTCCTGAGACTCGGTGAGAGGGAAGAGGTTGAAAAGAACCTCAGATCTCTGGGGCTTCCTCTTACCGTGGTTGATGCGAGTGAACTTTTCCTAAGCAGATTGAAGGGTGTTGAGGATCCTGAAGAGAAGAGAAGAATAATAGGAAATACCTTTATAGAAGTTTTTGAGAGGGAAGCAAAAAAAGTAGAGGGAGCGAAGTTCCTTCTCCAGGGAACCCTATACCCGGATGTGGTTGAAAGTGCAGGTATAAAAGGTTCAGCAAAGATAAAAACTCATCACAACGTAGGAGGATTGCCGGAAAAAATGAATTTAAAGCTTCTGGAACCCTTCAGGGAACTCTTTAAAGACGAGGTGAGGGAAATAGGAAAGCTTCTGGATATACCTAAAGACATCCTTGGAAGACATCCCTTTCCGGGTCCTGGTCTTGCGATAAGAATAGTGGGTGAGGTCAGCAGAGAAGATCTTGAAATACTCAGGAAAGCGGATCACATCTTCATAGAGGAACTCAAAAGGAACGGTTTTTACGACAGAGTTTGGCAGGCTTTTGCGGTACTGCTTCCTATCCGTTCTGTCGGTGTAATGGGGGATGTGAGAACCTATGAGAAGGTCATAGCTCTCAGAGCTGTTGAAAGCACGGATGGTATGACAGCAGACTGGTACAGATTTCCCTACGACTTCCTTGATCATGTGATGAGAAGGATAATAAATGAGGTAAGGGGGGTAGGAAGAGTTGTTTACGATGTATCCTCCAAACCCCCCTCTACGATAGAGTGGGAATGATTACTTAAGCGGAGGACACTTGGGAGATCTCGGTCTGTCTCTAAACTTCAGATCCCATTCTATGGCTTCTTTGACAGCCTGATTCTTCTCCTCCTCAGTGAGCTGGGTCTTGTATTTCAGAACCATGCCCTGAGCAAGCATCCAGGGATCGCTACCTATCTTATCTTTATTTAAGTTATATATAGCGGGCCAGTAGAGGGAGTTTTCATAGATCCTTGCGGATATATCCCAGAGAGTATCGCACCATCCTACTTTAACTGTTCCATACTCAGGCACTTCTTGAACACTTACCTCCTCCTCAGGAGGTGGTGGGGTGTGAAGTGCTCTGTTTTCAATGTGCTCGGTCAGCTTACCCTTTGCAGCTTCAAGGAGACTTCTCGCCTCTCCCAAAAGCTTCCTGCTTTCCTTTAGGTTTTCCTTTGCCTGAGATATGTTCTTCTTTGGAAGCTCCGTTTCTTTTTCTACCTCCTCAAGGGCAGATTTTGTAGCACAGGACTGGTTGATTACAAATGTGGCAGACAAACCTATTACAGGAAGGAGAGCTATCAGTTCTCTTCTCATATCGTTCCCTCCTGATCACTGAGCCCCAGGATGCATGCTTGTATCACTTATGTGCTCATCAATCTTCCTGCTTATCTCCTCTGCAAGGTTCTTGATCTCCTGTGCTTCCTTCTTTACCTCTTCAGTTTCTTTTTTGACCTGCTGTGTTTCTGTCTTCAAACTCTCTATCTCCTTCTTTAAAGCCTCAACCTCGGATTTGGAAGCACATGACTGACCTACCAGAGCTATCGTAACTATTCCGAGTATAGGGACCAGCGACCTGATCTTTTTCATACCTGTTCCCTCCTACCTTAGTTGTATCGTTTACTATAATATCATTTTTAATGCCTAAGAGAAAAGATTTAAGGAAGATACTTATCGTAGGCTCAGGACCCATAGTTATAGGTCAGGCGGCTGAGTTTGATTACTCGGGAACTCAAGCATGTAAAGCCCTTAAGCAGGAGGGTTATGAGGTTGTCCTAGTAAACTCAAATCCGGCAACGATAATGACTGATCCGGAGATTGCAGACAGAACGTATGTTGAACCCTTAACGGAGGAGATTCTGGAAGAAGTGATACGGAGGGAAAGACCCGATGCTCTTCTGCCTACATTGGGAGGGCAGACTGCGCTGAACCTTGCGGTAAAGCTCTATGAGGAGGGAGTGTTAGACAGATACGGTGTTGAGATGATAGGGGCGAACTATGAAGCTATAAAGAAAGGGGAGGACAGGGAGTTATTCAGACAAGCTATGCGAAATATAGGCTTGAAAGTTCCCGAAAGTGCGGTTGTGTCTTCCGAAGAGGAGGGACTTGAAGCCATCAAGGAGATTGGATTTCCCGTAATTCTCAGACCCGCATTCACCCTTGGGGGAACAGGAGGGTCCATTGCCTACAACATAGAAGAGTTTAGGGAAAAGTTAAAGGTAGCTTTGAAGACCTCTCCTATACATCAGGTTCTCCTTGACAAATCCCTTATAGGATGGAAAGAGTTTGAGTTTGAAGTTATAAGGGATAAAGCAGACAATGTGATAATTGTCTGTTCAATAGAGAACTTTGACTCTATGGGCGTGCATACAGGAGATTCAATAACGGTTGCTCCTGCTCAGACACTTACAGATAAAGAATACCAGATACTTAGGGATGCGTCCATAGCAATCATAAGAGAGATAGGGGTTGATACAGGAGGTTCAAACATCCAGTTTGCTGTGAACCCTGAGAACGGAGATTTCTATGTGATAGAAATGAACCCGAGGGTTTCAAGATCTTCCGCACTCGCTTCAAAAGCAACGGGTTTTCCTATAGCTAAGGTTGCTGCCAAACTGGCAGTTGGCTATACTCTGGATGAGCTCAAGAACGACATAACCAAGTTCACCCCTGCTTCCTTTGAACCTTCAATAGACTACGTTGTTGTAAAGATACCGAGGTTTGACTTCAAGAAATTTCCCGAGGTTGACCCAACGCTTACGACTATGATGAAGTCTGTCGGAGAGGTGATGTCAATCGGTAGAACCTTTAAGGAAGCACTTCTGAAAGCTATAAGAAGTCTTGAGCTTGACAGATACGGTCTAGCATTCCCAAGAATAAATGTAAGTGACCAAGAACTTATAAAAAACCTACGTGTTCCGAATGAAGACAGGCTGTGGCACATAGCAGAGGCATTCAGGAGGGGTTACTCCATAGATGAGGTTTACGATTACACGAAGATAGATAGATGGTTCCTTTTTAACATTCAGGAGATAGTGGAGTTTGAGGAAGAATTAAGAACCAATGATTTGAATGAAGAGCTCCTGAGAACAGCAAAGGAGCTTGGATACTCTGACAGTGAAATAGCAAAGTTGAAGGGATTGAGTGAGAAGGAAGTGAGAAATCTAAGGAACAGATACAATATAAAGCCTTCCTTCAAAGGTGTGGATACCTGTGCGGGAGAGTTCGTTGCTTACACTCCGTATTACTACTCTTCCTTTGAAGTTCCATACTATACGCTTGATGGCAAAGTTCTCCTTGATGAGGATTAGAGCATTAGCATATTTTTAAACCTTTTCAAACCATTAAGAAATCTTATCCAAAAAACAGCTCATAAGGGGATTAAATAGTATCCGAAAAACTTAAAGGGAGGTGGAAAGATGAAAAGACTTTTTATAGGAATAAGTGCCCTCAGTGTAGTATCTTTTGCAGATCCGGTATTCATGGACGGTGAGTGGGCTAAAGCCTTCTGTGAAGTGTGGAATAACACACCGACTCTCGTTAAAGAGCTTGGACAGAGCAACTCTTGGAAGGACGTTCCCGAGAGGAAACTATTTTTATACAGGAAGGATTGCGGAAAGGACAAGCAGGTTCAGTTGACCATAAAAAATGAAAATGGGCAAGCTGTTTGCATTTACGGGGGATGGAAGAAGGATGAAAAAACCGATGACGATTTTCTTATGTATGCGGACACCAAGAGATGGCTTGAGATGGGAAGAGGGGAGTACGGACCTATGAAAGCTATGTTCTTTGGAAGACTGAAGTTCAGAGGTCCCAAAATGGTAGCCATGAAAAATATGGGACCCTTTGAGGCTTTCCTGCAGGCTGTTGATGAGGTACAATCTGATACATCCAGATGTCCATAAAGGTTATTTACAGAGGCAAGGAGATAGAGATTCCTGAAAGGAAGATAAAGGCTAAGGATCTTTTGAAGAGATTGGAGCTTTCGCCCCTTTCTTCTCTCGTTGTAAAGAACGATGAGGTCATATCTGAGGAAGATTACGTGGAGGAGGGTGATAATATAAGGGTTATCAATGCGATTTCTGGGGGAGCTTAAGAGCTTAGATTGGCTTTTGCTCCTTCTGCTTTTGGGAGTGCAGCTGTTCGGCATCCTTGGAGTTTACAGTGCTTCTCACAGTGAAGGTTTGCCTGTTCTGTTTAAAAAGCACATAATCTATGTAGCTCTCTGCTGGCTGATAATAATTCTCTTCTCAAGGGAAAAGTTCAGGAATATCCTTGATCTGTCTCTGTATATATATCTTTTCAATCTATTTCTGCTCGTTTTGGTTCTGGTAGCTGGGAAGGAAGTCTACGGTGCCAGAAGGTGGCTCAGCATTGGTTTTATAAACATACAGCCCTCCGAGTTCATGAAGCTGTCTCTCATACTTCTGTCCGCGTATCTGCTTCCCTACATAAAGGGTTTAAAGGATAGAAAAGTCTTTCTGATTCTCTTTGCCTTTTCAATGCCAGCTGTGGTGACCCTTAAACAGCCTGACCTCGGAACAACAGCAACTTACTTTGTTCCCCTTCTGGTAATGCTCTACATCCGTGGTGTAAAGATAAGATACTTTTTACTCGCAGGCTTCTTGATTGCTACAGCTTCTCCTTTCATATGGAATATACTTAAGGATTATCAGAAGAAGAGAATACTTGCAGTAATAGATCCATACAGTGACTATTTAGGAAGCGGATATCAGTTGATTCAGTCGGTGATAGCGATAGGCTCTGGCGGGATCTTCGGAAAGGGATTTATGAAGGGAACCCAGTCTCAGCTGATGTTTTTACCAGAACCCCATACGGATTTTATCTTCTCCGTTATAGGCGAGGAGCTGGGATTCTTGGGAACCTCCCTCCTCACTATTCTGATATTATTCTTCCTCCTGAGAATTCTGCTTTATGTGAGGTTTACGCTGACCACATCTGAAACACTTTTTGTAGCTGGTGTGTTTTCCCTGTTACTATTTCAGTACTCAGTAAATATCCTGATGACTCTCGGACTTTTCCCCGTGGTTGGTATCCCCCTTCCTTTTGTCAGTTTCGGGGGCAGTGCTATGCTGACCTTTAGCCTCACAGTTGGAATATTACAGAGCATATACAGGGAGTATAAGTGTGCGGTGCCCCTTCTCGGAGGAGAAGTAAATTATGAGTAAATGGTCAGGGGCTTATACATTCACATACCTTTCTGTTCTTACAAGTGTCCTTACTGTGACTTTACCTCTCTGGTTAAACCAGACATATCGTATGGTGAATACATAGACCTTATAATCAGGGAAGCAGAGCTTTACAGAGACATCTCTACTGATCTGGAAACCGTTTACCTCGGTGGCGGAACTCCCACTCTTTTAGCTCCTGAGGAAATTGAAAAACTTCTTGACGGTTTAAGCAGGATGTTTGACCTCTCCAAGGTTAAAGAGATCACGGTTGAATGCAATCCTGAAACATACAGATATGCAGAGTTTAAAAAGCTCAGAGAAATAGGGGTAAACAGGCTGAGCATAGGAGTTCAAAGCTTTATAGAAAAAGGATTAAGGGTTCTTGGAAGGAAACATAGTGCCCAGGATTCTCTGATAGCTTTTGAAGATGCACGGTCGGCGGGCTTTGAGAATATAAACATAGATCTTATCTATGCATATCCAGGACAAAAGCCAGATGATGTAGAAATTGAGCTTGAGATGATAGAAGAGATTAAACCAGAACATGTGTCTGCATACATGCTCACACCTTATCATAACACTCCTCTGGGACTTCAGATTATGAACGAAGATATTAACATCCCTGATGAGGACACACTCACAACAATATACGAAAGGCTCTGGAAGGGGTTAAGGTCTCTTGGTTACAACAGGTATGAGATCTCAAACTGGGCTTTTAGAGGTTATGAGTGCATACACAACCTGATTTACTGGAAAATAAAGGAATTTTTGGGTTTTGGAGTTTCTGCATGGGGATTTTTAAAGAATATAAGGTATGGGAACAAGAAGAACCTTAAAACTTACGTAAAAAGTGTTGCTGAAGGGAAAAAGCCAGTTGAGAGCAGAATCTATCTATCGGAAAAAGACCTCTTTGAGGAGTTTATCATGCTTAGACTCAGGCTGAAGGAAGGACTCCCAAAGAAATACAAATTTCTCATCCCCGAGCATTTAGAATCTTTCTTTGAGGAAACGGAGAACGGGATGGGTATAAAGGAAGAATACATGCTCCTGTCAAACGAAATAATAACGGATGTCTTGTTATATAATTCTGATAGAAAATCTCTGGAGGTAAGAAATGGCTAAGATATACTATGACGAGGATGCTTCCCTTGAACCTCTGAGAGGAAAAAAGGTTGCAGTGCTTGGATACGGAAGTCAGGGGCATGCTCACGCTCTCAACCTTAGAGATAGTGGAATTGAGGTGATAATAGGACTCCACGAGAAGAGTAGATCAAGGGAAAAAGCCAAAGCTGATGGTTTTGAGGTAATGACTCCTTCAGAGGCTTCAAAAGTTGCGGACGTAATAATGTTCCTCGTTCCCGATACGGTTCAGCCAGAGCTTTACAAGAACGAAGTTGAGCCAAACCTTGACTCATCAAAAACGCTTGCTTTTGCTCATGGCTTCAACATACACTTCAGACAGATAGTTCCCCCTCCAGACGTTGATGTGTTCATGGTTGCTCCCAAAGGTCCAGGACACCTCGTTAGGTGGATGTATGAGGAAGGTAAAGGTGTCCCTGCACTCGTTGCTATACATCAAGATGCCTCTGGCAGTTGCCTTGACAAGGCTCTTGCCTACGCTAAGGGAATTGGAGCTACAAGGGCAGGAGTGATTGAAACTACTTTCAGGGAGGAGACCGAAACTGATCTCTTCGGTGAGCAAACCGTTCTGTGCGGTGGTGTTACTGCCCTTATAAAAGCCGGATTTGAAACGCTGACAGAGGCAGGATATCAGCCCGAAGTAGCTTACTTTGAGTGCCTCCACGAGCTTAAGCTGATAGTTGATCTTATATATCAGTACGGAATAGCGGGTATGAGATATTCCATCTCCGACACTGCAAAGTACGGGGACGTAACGAGAGGTGAAAGGATATACAACGTTGTGAAGCCTCTCATGAAAGAAATCCTTGAGGAGATACAGAAGGGAGAGTTCGCAAGGGAGTGGGTTCTTGAAAACAAGGCAGGAAGACCTGTATATCACGCACTTCTTGAGAGGGATAGACAGCACCTTATAGAGAAGGTCGGAGAGGAGCTTAGAAAGATGATGCCTTGGATAACAGGAAAGGAGCTCAAATGAATCTGACGAGCAAAAGAGAGAATCTGAAGAAGTTATATGTTCCTATAGGTCTTGCAATCGCGCGTACTGGTGTTCATCCGAATCTGATAACCCTCATTTCACTCTTTCTTGGGACTGTTGCCGCTTACTTCTTCTACCACGAGAAGGTTTTAACAGCTGTAGGATTCTTTATCCTCTCTGGACTTTTTGATCTCATTGACGGGACGGTTGCCCGTGAGACGGACAGAACGTCCAAATTCGGGGCAGTGTTTGACTGGATAGCGGACAAGTGGGTGGACGGTTTCGTCCTTGGAGCTGTCGGGTTCGCCTACGCCTCCCCTTTCGTGGCTGTCACAGCTGTCACAGTTTCAATGCTTCACTCCTTCATAAAACCGGTTGCATATGCGGAGATAGGGTTTCTGGAGAGGGTAAAGGGCAAGATAAAAGACCCCCTTGAGGGAGTGGGTTTCTTTGGAAGACCGGAAACCCATATAACTTTGGTGGTCTTCGCTCTGCTGGAACGTGCTCATTTTCCTGTCGGACTTAACTTCGGAATCAAGCTTATTGCCTTTCTGACCCTCGTTTCTCTCCTTATGAGGGTTATATATCTGTACAAACAGTATGGTAAGGAGTACGAGTGATGGAAAAGAGACCTTACGTGATAATAGTTTCAGAAGTCAGCATTGATGGGAAGCTGACCCTTTACAGGGGAGCATCAAGTAAGGAGCTTATGAGCCTTATGGATGAAGAGGCATATAGATACCTTCACGAGATAAGGGCTAAGGTTGATGGCATAATGGTCGGGTGTGAAACGGTCAGGACGGACAATCCGAGCCTCACAGTAAGGTACGTTAGAGGTAAGAACCCCACGAGGGTTATTCCCTGCTCAACCGCAAACGTTCCCCTTGACGCTAATGTCCTGAATACAGAAGAAGCTCCTACCATAATCGCAACCACGGAAAGAGCACCGAAAGAGAGGATAGAGAGGATAAAGGAGAAGGGAGCAGAGGTTATAATTGCGGGTGACGAGCTCGTTGACTTTGATCTGCTCCTGCCCAAACTTTACGACATGGGAATAAAGACGCTTATGGTTGAAGGTGGAGCTTCAATAAACTGGGAGTTCATTAGGAGAAGGATAGTTGACGAGATAAGGATAATACATTTGCCCGTAATAGTGGGAGGCGAAAACGTTCCCACCCTTGTGGGAGGAGAAGGATTCAAGAAACTGAAAAATCTTCTCCATCTGAGGCTCAGATCCCACTTCAAGAGAGGCAACCAGCTCATTACCGAATGGGAAGTTGCAAAATAATTCTGAGATAACATATTTTTAGTGCTCATAGCTCTGGTTCTATCATTCTTTGTAATACTTTCAGCCTATGTTGTCTCATCTTTGCAGTCTGCTTCATCTGCAGGAAGATTGGTTGAGAAAGTTTATATTAAACAGCAGTCCTACCATGCTCTTATATCTCTGATTCCCTATGTTCTTCAAGGTCTTAGGAATGAGGATTCAAACGTTGATACTCTCCTTGATCCATGGGCTTTTCCTTTTGAGGTTGAAACGGAAAAAGGTAAACTGGAGGTAAACATATACGATGAGGACAGGTTTCTGAACCTGAACTACGTTGCAAAAGATAAAGTCTATGAAGAGGTCTTTGAGAGACTTCTTCAGTTGCTTGAAATAAGCCCTGGATACACGGAGAGACTTCTTGCATGGCTGGGAAAAGAGAAAATGAGTTTTAGTGACAAGTACCCTGTTAAAGGTGCTGAGCTTGACAGTCCTCACGAACTCACTTACTTAGGTATGACAAGAAAAGAGCTATACGGCAGAACCGTAGGAAACATATCCTATCCTGGACTGCTCAGTCTGGTTACAACCTACTCCTCAGGAAAGATAAACGTAAATACGGCTCCTAAGTATGTACTCATGGCTCTTGATCCTCGGATAGATTCAAGCCTTGCGGACAGGATCATTGAATACAGGAGTACAAAACCCTTCAAGAAGGTTGAAGACCTCGTTCTCGTTGAAGGGATGAGCTTTGACATACTGTACAGGATACGGAAGATAATAGATGTTAAGAGCACTCACTTTCGGATCGTAGCGACCGTGAAGACAGGGGATGTTGAGACGACCCTTGAGCTGGTTTACGATAGAGCTAACGGAAGGATCGTTTATAAGAGGATATACTGATGGCTCTGTTTATCTATGAGGGATTAAAAGAAGGGAAAAAGGTTAAGGGAAGGCTGGAAGCGCAGACAAAGAAAGAGGTGATATTGAGGCTGAAAGGAGAGGGGATAATTCCCCTAACGATTGAGGAGGTTTCTGAGAAAAAACCATTCTGGAAGAGGGAGTTCCACCTGAGAAAACCCTCAGATGAAGAGCTTTCCTTCGTTCTCGTCCAGCTTTCAATACTTCTTGATGCAGGCATACCTCTCTCAAAAGCCCTTGAGCTATTATCCTCTCAAACAGAAGATCATAGGATAGGAAGTGCTCTTTTAGAGATAAAGGGAGGCGTAGAAAGGGGAGAGAGTGTGTCATCCGCCTTCAGGAAGAGCGGTATATTTCCGGACTTTCTACCTGAAATGCTCACAGCTGCAGAGACGGGAGAGAATCTGGAGAAGATTTTTGAGATCGCCGGAAAGCACCTTGAAACAGTTGCGGACATGAGATCAAAGATACTGGGAGCGGTTACTTATCCTTCTGTGGTCATAGCCTTCAGTGTGTTCGCCCTCATCGTCGCTATAAAATTCGTTGTCCCCAGAATAGCCAAGGTTCTTGAGGGATTCGGCAAGGAGCTTCCGCTGGTGACAAAGCTCGTTATTCTCTTCTCGGACATACTGACCTACACACTTTACCTTTCGCCGCTCTTGATTCTTATCTTCGTTTACAGAGAACGTATCTTGGGTAAGGAGAGGATAGACAGGTTCCTACTGCGCTTACCTGTAGTTGGAAGGATAGGGTTCTTTTTCAATCTCTCAAGGTTCGCATATACCCTTTACATGACTCTTCTGTCTGCAGTTCCCATAACGAACGCCTTCCGAATAGCTGTCGGGAGCATATCAAACACATATATAAGAAACAGGCTTGAGGAACTCACCTTAGAGATAGAGAGAGGAAGAAGCCTGTCGTGGGTTTTGAAGAAAACAGGCTTGTTCCCACAGCTTTTTATAAATCTTGTAGAGACAGGAGAAAACAGCGGTGAGTTGGAGAAGATGCTTCAGCTCGTATCTGAGATATACAAAAAGGAAGTCCTGAGAATGATAAATCTCTGGGTGAGAATGATAGAACCGGTTTCAATTCTCATAATCGGAGCGATAGTAGGTATCATCGTTGTGAGCGTCCTGCTACCCCTTACGGAAATAACCTCCGGTATAAAAAGGTAGTAAAATTTAAATACCTTGGTTAGGGAACTGAAACATCCTGTTTTGATACACAAGCTCAATAAAATAAGAGATATATCAACCCCAAGGGACGATCTCATCAGTCTGCTTAAGGATATAACTTCTTTTATGATCTATGAAGTTCTCTCGGATCTTGAACTCAGAGAAAAAGAAATTGAGATCTGGATGGGGAAGAGGAGCTTTGAGTTTATAAATGAGAAAGAGATAGTTTTTATTCCTATACTCAGGGCAGGTCTTCCTATGCTTGAGGGGGCTATAAGAGTTGTTCCGAGCACGAGTGTGGGATTCCTTGCGATAAAGAGGGACGAGGAAACCCTTGAATCCCGCATATACTACTCAAGGCTTCCAGAGATTCCGGGTAAGAGAGTAGTTATACTTGATCCCATGCTTGCAACGGGAGGAACGCTTGTGAAAGCTCTGGAAGAGGTAAAGAAACACAATCCAAAGGAAGTTCTAAGTATTCATATAGTGTGTGCTCCTGAGGGAGTGAATAACGTTCTGCGGAAGTTTCCCGAACATAAACTCTTTACAATAAGTGTAGATGAATATTTGAACGATAAAGGCTACATAATTCCCGGACTCGGTGATATGGGTGACAGGCTCTACTCATAGAGTTTGAGTATCATCTCTACCGCCTCATCAATCTCTTCTTCCTTGTTGAGAAGTCCGAAGGAGAACCTGACCATTCGTATAGCTTCTTCAGGAGAATAGCCCATACTCATAAGGTGAGCGTTCGGAATTACCTCTCCAGAGGTGCATGCTGATCCAGAAGAACACATCAAGCCGAGATCTGAAAGCCTCTTGACTATCTCCCAACCTGTCAATCTTGGAAATATCACCGCCGATATTGATGGATTTCTCTCTACTCCATACCCTACTATCTTCAGATCGGGAATTCTCTCAAGCAGTAATCTTTCAAATCTATCTCTCATGAATCGTAGCTTCTTAACGTTCTCTCTAAAGTCTCCGTATATGATCTCAAGAGCTTTTCCCATAGCCAGTATTCCCTGAAGGTTCTCTGTTCCGCTTCGTCTTCCCCTTTCCTGTCCACCTCCCATAAGGAGAGGCTGAATATCTTCCCTTGTTACCATAAAGCCGACTCCTTTCGGAGCATGGAACTTATGCCCCGAAAAAGTTGCGTAGGTAACATCCTTCAGATTAATCTTAATCTTTGCGACAGCCTGAACAGCATCCGTATGAAAAGGGATACCCCTTTGTGAGCATATACGAGCTATATCCTCTATCGGCTGAACGGTTCCGAACTCGTTGCTAACATACATCACCGATACGAGGAGAGTATTTTCATCGATTAAGCTCTCAAGGTGTTCAAGATCAACAACACCTTCCTTGTTCACGCGGATCTGTCTTACTTCAAAACCCTCGGACGAGAGATACTTTACATAAGCACTTACGGATTTGTGCTCTATTGATGAGACAACGATGTTTCCCTTATCTTTTTCCTGAATTACACTCCTCAAAACCGTATTGTTTCCCTCAGTCGCACAGGAGGTGAAGATGATCTCCTCAGGTCCCACACCGAGAATTGATGCTATGTTCCGCCTCGTCTCTTCCAAATGCTCTCTTGCTTCACAACCAATGGCATGAGGGCTTGAAGGATTACCCCAAATATCAAGAGCATTACAGATGATCTCTTTTACGCCAGGTAGAAGAGGAGTAGTAGCCGCGTTATCAAGGTAAATCCTCTTCATCTTGGATCAATGGCGGGAGAGGGAGGGAATCGAACCCTCCGGAGACCCCCTGCGGGACCTCCCGCTGGATTTGAAGTCCAGGGGCGGCACCAGCCTACCAACCTCTCCCTACTCTTCCACTTTGGAACAATCTATGTCCTCGTTGATTATAATCTCTTTTATCTCATTGACTATTTCTTCAGCCTTTTTAAGGTTCTTGACTTCTTCTATACTCGTTGCTTTTATTTTCGCTATCCAACAACTATAAGGTTTCCTGTTTACTATCTCCGGATTCCTGACAACCTCTTGATTGATCTCAACAACCTTTCCCGATAATGGGGTTGGAAAGGTGGCTATCCTCTTTCCTGCTTCAATGGTTGCAAGGTTATCATCAAACTCAAGCTCTGTTCCTACTGGTTTGACCCTTATTGAGTAGAGGGGGTAGGTAAGTGCTGCAAGCAAGGACATCATACCTATCAAATAGATATCATCCGCTTCCTTTTTCACCCACTGAAAGAGCATCCTGTGAGTTTCAACCCGATAGAGCCTGTCACTCTTTACGGTGCATCCCAAAACTTTTATGTCTCTACCCATGGCTATACCTGTGTAAATAAATGGAACTGACATAAGAGCTTTTATAAAATCTCTCCTCTTCATCTCAGAAACCAAAAAGATTTCTTTCAAACTTTGTGTACCCCTTCTCCTGGGCCCAGAGGTCAAGACTAACCGAAGCTATATCTTCAAGATCGGGAACAGCGAATCCATCTTTCCTCAAATCAATGATCTTTATGTAGTGGTTACACTTCTGGCATGCCTGAATCTTAATATAATCAAAGTCTTGAACCATAAAGTAATCCATCTTATTATCCTCAACGTTTCCACAATTAACACACTTTGTCCTTATATAGAGCCAGTCTGTTAGACACAAGCTGCATCTCAAAAATCTTGCTCCTTCCCACTCCTCGGTATCCATCAGGAAGGAAACGGAGGGTTTAAACCCGCATACGGGACAGTAGTTCTTAAGCCACTGGTCTTTATTGAAGGATATTTTGTCAGATACCGTGTAAAGTATGGGTTGAAGAAAGCTTACAAATATCATCCTTGATACGTCATCTGCGATCTGATTCTCAAGGAAGTAAGAGAGAATAGAAAGAATATCATCCTTATTTTGGTTTTTCAGGTAGTAAGCCCCACTCTCTATCTCAGGAGTTCCACACTCTGAAGCTCTGTCAAGGAATTCATAAAGGTATACCAGATAAGGTTCCCAATTGATTTCACTCAATTTGAGACCTGTTTTTCCCTTCTCTATCCTTTTCTCCGCATTTGATGTGTCTATATCAACTCCCCTTTCAGAAAGATCTTCAATAATATCGTTCTGGAGTTTAAGGATACACTCTAAAAACTCAAGCAGTTGTGAAGATTCAGGAAACTTCTTTTTTAAAAAAGGGAGCCGCTGGATAGCGAACTCCCTCTCTTTCTGTTTGAATATGTTCATCTCTTCATAACCTCTCTGTACCATTTCGGGTGGTGAAACTTAGCCCATGTAGCGGAAACCTTTCCTCCTATCATTCCCCATATTGAGCCTGGAAGACCGATAGTTCCCATGTATATGTGGATTATGGTGAAAACTCCTGCCACTATGAAACTTATCTCGTGTATAACAACGGATAACCTCACGAGACCTATGTTGAAATTCTCGGGATACCACATAACTATGCCTGTGAGGAGAAAGACAATCGCGCTTATGAAGACCGTCCACGCGTAGAGCTTCTGTCCACCGTTGTACTTTCCAGCTTCAGGAAGCTCCTCGTGCCTACCGGATATGTAGGCTTTTATCTTCATAAGAAAAAGTATGTCCTCGCCTGTGATAACCATATCTCTTGCCCACTTGAGTATCATCAGAACAGCACCTATTGAGAAAACCACGCCAGCCCACGGATGGAGCCAGCGAGCAAACTCACCACCACCCAGAACAGTCAGAAGCCAATGGAACTTTGGATAGGCTATCCCTATTCCCGAAAAGAGGCAGTAAAGAAAAGCAAGAGCAGTGATCCAGTGGAGTATCCTGTCAATAGCAGAAAACCTTTCTATCTGCTCTTCGTAAAGTTTTGCACTTTCAACAGCCATGATCAACCCTCCTCACTCTTCTCTTCTTTGCCTCCGAGAACCTTTATAGGTCCCCAGAGAATAAGCTGTAAAAACGCTCCGAGCAGTGCACCCCAGATAGCAAAGCTTCCTATTGCTTTGAGAGGACCTTTCCAGAAGCTCACGGATGCATCTATCTTTGGCTTTTCAGGGAGATTATACTCCTTAACCTTGTCTCCATGAGGCAGGACATAGATGTATCCTGTTCCGCCTACGCCCTTAGGATCGTAGAGAGTGGCGTTAGAAAATCCTCTCTCTTTCAATCTCTGGACTATCTTCTTACCTTTCTCAATCATGTCTTCTTTTAGACCGTAGGAGAGACAGTTCGTGGGACACGTTTTTACGCAAGCAGGTTCAAGTCCAGCAGAAACCCTGTCTATACAGAAGTTACACTTCCAGGGCTTGTTGTTGGCATCGTATCTGGGAATATCAAAGGGACAGCCCACGAGGCACATTTTACAGCCTATGCACTTGGAGTGATCAAAGTCAACGATACCGTTCTGATACTGAATGACAGCTCCCGGGGAGGGGCAGGCGATCAGGCAACCTGGTTCTCTACAGTGCATACACTGGTACTTGGTTATGAACCAGGTAAAACCTCTGTCCGTCTCTCCTTCGTTAAACCTCATGAGCATAAAAAGGTCGTGTCTTAGGTCAGGAAGAGACTGGTAGCTTACAAATCCTAACCTCTGAACATCTTCAGCTGATAGTAGAGGGGGGGTGAGGTCGTGCCACTGTTGGCACGCAACCTCGCAGGCTTTACAACCTATACAAGAGGAAATGTCAACTAGGATGGCTAACTCGGGATAGGTTTTAGTTGATGTGTCAGGCTCTTTTGAAGCTGATAGCCTTTTTATACCGAGCCCGACCGTTCCGCCTGTTGTTAATGTGCTCATCTTTACACCTCCCTTATGCTTTTTCTATATTGCAGAGGAACGCCTTAAACTCCGGGGTCCTTGAGTTTGGATCCCAGACGTTCGGGCTTATGAGATTCGCTATGGAAGCCTTCGCGTTATTTTGCAGGAGCTTAGCCACGTACCCTTGAATTCCACCGTGAATCGGAAGTCCCACGGTGTAAACGGTTTTTCCGGCAACCTTCAACGGCTTTATTCTTTTGGTAACCATAGCAAAGGCTTTCACCGTTGCCCTCGGTGTCTCTATCTTGACTATGTCTCCACCTTTTATACCCTTCTCCTTAGCGAGTTCTTCGGGAATCTCCACGAAAACGTGTGTGGGGAAGAGCCTCACGAGTGAGTAAACATTGTTAGTCTGGAAGAAGTAATGCTCAACCAGGTGGTAAGTTGTGATGATGTAGGGGTATTTATCAGGTGTTCCAAGAAGATCCATATCGGACTTGTAGACCTTTGCAATAGGGTTATGAGGAACGTTCGGATGGAGTATGTTGGTAACGGGAGATTCGTAAGGCTCATAGTGTTCAGGCAGGGGTCCGTCCTTGAAGGTCGCATAGCTCTTAGCGGCGAACAGTCTTGCCTTTCCCTCAGGGAGCATTATGAAGGCTCCTATACCTTTCTCTGGTGGTGCGGTTGCAGCTGTATCTGGAGTATCTCCAACCCATCTACCCTTCTGAGGGTCCCATCTCAGGAGGGGTCTTTCGGGATCCCACGGTCTTCCTTTGGCATCACAGGAAGCTCTGTTGTAAAGAACCCTTCTATTGGCAGGCCAGTTCCAGGCGTAGTTGGGGTAGGTTCCGAGACCGAGAGGGTCGTGAAGGTCCGTCCTCTTAGCGAGGTTACCTTCAGGTGGGAACACACCACAGTAGAGCCACCCTCCGCAGGCTGTTGAACCGTCATCCCTGAGTTCTGTAAATAGTCTCACTCTTTCTCCCTTCTTGTGACCGTCCACATCCCTCGTATAGTAGCCGTTTATCTCCGTGAGGATCTCCTCAGCAGTTGGATAGTAGGGATTCTTGTATGGCCAAACGAGGTTAAGTATAGGATCGGGGAATGCTCCTCCTTCTTTTTCATACATTTCCCTGAGTTTCATATAGAAGTGTCCGAATATCCAGTACTCGTCCTTAGCATCACCTTCGGGATCAACCGCCTTATACTTCCACTTTATCCATCTTGCGCTGTTGGTCATGGAACCTTCCTTGTTGATGAAATCACCCGTAGGCAGTACAAGAATCTCCGTTTGCACCTTAGAAGGGTCTACTCCTCCCGCTTTCCAGAACTCTGCAGTCTCAGTCATGAAGCAGTCCAGAACCACCATCCACTTGAGGTTATGGAGAGCCCTTATGGTCTTCTTTGCGTTAGGTGTGTTGTTGACGAAGTTGAGGGCTGCAGTAACCATACCCTCAATCTTGCCCTTGTACATATCGTCTATGAACTCATCCCAGGAATTGTATCCCTTCTCCGGTTTGTAAAGGTAGTGGTAGGCGAAGTCGTTCTCGGGCGTTGCAGCATCTCCCCACATGCACTTGAGGAAGCTTATGTAGAACTTGGGATAGTTAGCCCAGTAGTTCATGCTAGTTGGGTGGAGCTTTTTAGGTGTATGGTTCTTCAGGTGCTGAGTAAGTGTCTGCTCTTCTGGCTTTGGAGCCTTTATGTAGGTTGGAAGGTTTTTATTCTGACCTGCGAGATCAGTCATGCCTTGAACATTTGAGTGTCCTCTTAGGGCGTTCACACCTCCTCCCGGGACGCCTATGTTACCGAGCAGGAGTTGAAGTATTAACGCGGTCCTTATGAGCTGGGTACCGTAGGAGTGTTGGGTCCACCCGAGGGCATATAGGATGGTCATGTTCTTGTTAGGAGTTCCACATTTTGCTACCTCTTCCGCAACCTTGAGGAACTCTTCCTTGGTGCAACCGCATATCTGCGATACGATCTCCGGAGTGTACCTTGAGAAGTGCTTCTTAAGGATGTTCAGAACACACCTCGGGTGCTTCATCTCCGGATCCATCTTGGGATACCCATCGGGTCCGAACTCATAGTCCCATGTGGTCTTGTCATAGCTCTTCGTCTTGGGATCGTACCCAGTAAACAGTCCGTCCTTGAAACCGAAGTCCTCTCTCACTATGAAGGGAGCGGTTGTGTGTATCTTCACATACTCCTTATGGTACTTTTCGTTTTGGAGGATATAGTTTATGAGCCCTCCGAGAAAAGCTATATCAGAACCAGGTCTTATCCTGACGTAAATGTCCGCTACAGCAGACGTCCTGTTGAACCTCGGATCTATATTTATGATCTTTGCACCCCTCTTCTCGCGTGCCTTTATAGCCCACTTGAAACCGCATGGATGGTTCTCCGCAGGGTTTCCTCCCATCACGAAGACGAGGTCTGAGTTGGAAATATCTATCCAGTTGTTGGTCATTGCTCCTCTGCCGAAGGTTGGGGCCAAACTGGCCACCGTCGGTGCGTGTCATATAGTCGCCTGCGTTTCTCGCGCCGTAAGCCCCAAGGCTATACCGAGCTTTACCATAAGCCACCCTTCTTCGTTCCCGAGGGGCGAGCCCACAGCCCAGATTATGGAATCGCACCTGTTTACGACCCTTCCAGCCTTATCCTTATGGATGAAGGTTCTGTCCCGGGTGTCCTTTACCCACCTTGCGAATTTCTCTATTGCCTCGTCCCAGCTTATCTCCTTCCACTCACTGGCTCCGGCGGGTTTGTAAAGCGGTTTCTTTAGCTTGTAGGGAGAGTTTATAAGGTCTCTGAGTGAAGCTCCCTTAGGGCATAGGGTTCCCCTGTTTATAGGATCGTCAGGGTTTCCCTCAATGTGAATTACTCTGTCCTTGGCGTTCATGGCTCCGTCCGACAGAGTATAAGCGAGTATTCCGCAGGAAACAGAGCAGTATGGACATATGCTCTTTGTAACTTTAGCCTTTGCAATTTTGAGCTCTCTCACTCGCGCATGAGCCTGGGTCAGGTCAAATCCAAGACCTCCAACGACTCCTGCTCCCAGACTACCTGCCGAGAGCTTTAAAAAACCTCTTCTGGATATGTTCATCTTTACACCCCCTGTGGAGAATTTTCCTTTTGAGTATAACTTACTGATAGTAAAAGTTACAAAAACGGAGTAAAATTTGATCAAATCAAGAGAATTTCGGAATATATTGAATCCCTTGGTTTATGTTTCAATGCATATATATTAATATTCTAATATTTTCCTTCCTTAATATTGAAATTTTCAATTTTAAAAATTTAAATTCTCTATACTAAAAATCAAACATGGTTTTGGACTTAAAAATGAGGAAATCTATAAGCTCCTGTACTGCTGAGGAAAGAGGACGATTCTTATCCTTAATGATGTAAAAGCTCCTTGATATGGGTTTAAGACCAGATACCCTCAGTTTAACCAGAAACCTGTCATCACGAAGAGAGAAGTTTGATAAGAAAGAGTAGGCTTTCACGTGACGTAAAAACCTCTTTATTGAATCGTTGCTCCCTAAAGTAGCTATCACGTTCATTTCTCTCAGCAGCAGACCGTGGTGTCTAAGGCTCTCTTCCACCTGATTTCTCGTTCCAGAGCCCTCTTCTCTTACAACCAGAGGCATTTCTTTCAATTCGCTAAGAGTGTATGTCCTCTCCTCAAACTCGGGATTTGCCACGACCCAGATACGATCTTCGTAAAACTTGAAGAAGTCTATACTCTTTCTGTCCGGCAGGTATCCAACCACGCCAAAGTCTAAAGTTCCCCGCAGGACTCTGCTGTATACGTCCATACTATCCCCGACTATAAGTTCTATATTCAGGTTTCCCTTAAAGATGTTTACAAACTCGCCTATCAGGTCTGGAAGTATGTAGTTTCCCGGAATACTGCTCGCGCCTATTCTTACAATGCCCCCTTTCCTGCCGGAATATCTACCTATATCTTCAATGAGCCTCAATTTAAAATCCCTAAGTTCCCTTGCATAGTCATATAGCCTGTCGGCTATAGTAGTCGGAACAAGGGTTTTCCCTTTTCTGTAGAAAAGCTTCTGACCGACCTGCTTCTCAAGGTTCTTCAGGTGGAAGGAAAGGGTTGACTGAGATGCGTGGAGACACTTAGTAGCCTCTGTCAAGCTCCTTTTTTCATAAACACAGCAGAATATTTCAATGAGCTTGAGATCTATGTCTCTCAACATTCCCTGTGTTTGATTATACTAAAGTTTTGCAACACTTGACAAGAGGGCACTCAAGTTTTTAAAAAGAACCTC
>CAZPVY010000010.1:0-30635 GCA_964590265.1 uncultured Aquifex sp.
GGTATTCCTGAGAGAAAGGTTATATCAAAGTTAAAAATCTCATACTCGTCATAGATACCATCAAGAACTTCATCAAGTTTTAAAAGAAAAGTTTCTTCTACCTTTAAGAGAAACTCCTTAAGAGTTCTGAATTCATCTTCTGAGAGAAGGGCATCACCGAGGATCTTCACCTCCTCTATATCAGCCCTTATCTCCGACTTTATACCCGTAAGGAGATCTATGTTGAAGCGCAGGATCTTGTCATAGACCAGAACCTTCTCAAGTATCCTTACCTTTTTCATTTCCTTCCTCTGTTAAGTTTTCAATATGAATTATACCCTTTTCCCTGAGATACTCCCTGAAGTCTTCAATTACCGTAAATCCCTGAGAGATTAAAATGTCTTTTATCTTCTGGTTGATTCTTTCACCGTGGGGGTCAAGATCGTAGAGAAGTATCGCTCCGCCTGATTTCCCCTCAAGTATGTCTGGTATGTCAGAAAATCTCTTTCCCGACAGATCTATAACGTTTCTTATTCCGAACTTCCTAAGTGCCTTAACATCGTTTTTACCTTCAACGAGAATTGTATACTCTCTTGATGTCTCCTCTAACTTTTTTATCCAGTCGGATAACTTTTTTATCCAGTCGGAAAAGCTCTTAAATTCCATTCCTTATATGCTTCATCACATGGGACATGTCTTTATCTCCTCTTCCTGAAAGATTCACAACAACCACACCACCCTTTCCTACTTCCCTTGCAATCTCTACAGCCTTTATAACCGCGTGGGCGGACTCAAGAGCAGGAATTATCCCTTCAGTCTTTGATAGAAGTTTGAAGCCTTCAAGGGCTTCTTCATCTGTTGCGTATATGTACTCAGCTCTTCCCGTTTCTTTCAACCATGAGTGTTCGGGACCTACGCCGGGATAATCAAGTCCTGCAGATATTGAGTGGGTGGGAAGGATCTGTCCCTCCTTATCCTGAAGGAAGTAACTCTTCATTCCGTGCAGAACACCCACATCTCCTCCTGTCAAAGACGCAGCATGTTTACCTGTTTCAAGTCCATATCCAGCAGCCTCAACCCCTATCAGATTTACCTCTTTATCCTCTATGAAGGGATAGAATATCCCCATAGCGTTGGAGCCGCCACCTACACAGGCAACTATCGCATCGGGAAGTCTTCCTTCCTTTTCAAGAATCTGCTGCTTTGTCTCCCTTCCTATGACGCTTTGGAAGTCCCTGACTATCATGGGAAACGGATGAGGACCTACAACAGAACCGATGACATAATGGGTAGTTTCTACGTTGGTAACCCAGTCCCTCAAAGCTTCGTTTATCGCATCCTTGAGGGTTCTGCTTCCGCTTTTGACTATCCTTACCTCGGCTCCCAGAAGCTCCATTCTGAATACATTAAGTTCCTGCCTTTGAGCATCCTCTTCTCCCATGTAAACCACACATTCAACCCCGAGAAGGGCACAGGCTGTTGCGGTGGCTACCCCATGCTGTCCTGCTCCGGTCTCAGCAATGACCCTTCTTTTTCCCATTCTCTTTGTCAGGAGAACCTGGCCAAGTGTGTTGTTTATTTTGTGAGCGCCCGTATGGAGGAGATCTTCCCTCTTGAGGTATATCTTCGCACTGCCCACATACTCTGTTAGATTCTTTGCAAAATAGAGGGGCGTGGGACGTCCCGCATACTCTCTTAGAAGTACATCAAGTTCTCTTTTGAATTCCTCATCTTTCCTTATCTCAAGGTAGCTCCTTTCAAGCTCCTCAAGGGCATACATGAGGGTTTCGGAAACGAACTTACCGCCGAAATTTCCAAAGTAACCTCTCCTATCCGGTAACATGGGTCTTAACATTATAAAGCTGTATTTAAGTTCAGATTATTTCTTTATAAAGAAAACGAAATTCATTCCCAAGAATGCTGGTTTGTAAAATTGATTTTATTGAACGAAATTAATCCTGAGGTGGTGTTATGGCTGAGGGGGGACAGAACCTATTTCTTGAGCTTGTCAACGACATAGTCTACATGGTAAGTTTAAAAGATTCCACAGACCCAGCAACTGCGAGGGTTGAGTATATCAACAGAAAGGTAAAGGACATAACAGGACACGACCCTGAAGATTTTGTAAAAGATCCTTCACTCTGGACGCAGCTCGTTCATCCGAAGGATTTCAACTTCGTACTTAGAGCAACCTATAACTTGATTCGTAAAAGGGAAAACATACTCAGAGAGTATAGAATCAGAACAAAGGAGGGAAGTTACATATGGGTTGAAGATAGGCTAATACCTGTTATTGAGAAGGATAAGGTCATTGGTTTCATCGGTATTGCGAGAGACGTAACTAAGAGAAAAGTGCTTGAGTATCTCTCCGTTCTCGCTCTTGGAAGAGACATTCAGAAACTTTTTGACAGAGCTGTATCCTGTATAAAGGACGCCCTGAACGCAGATCTCGTTGCCATATACGAGGTACCAGAGGGAGAAAAGGAGGGTATTCTGAGAGCAGGGGAAGGGATAAGCAGAAAGCTCATAAACAGATACAAACTACCTCTTAAAGAGGGAACGGAGTTTTACTACTCTTTCTTTTCAAAAAAACCTGTTGTGATAACGGACGTGGATAAGGAAAAAAGATTCAGCTTCTCTCTGGACACCCATCTTCTTGGTCTGAAAAGTGGAATCTGTCTTCCCATAAAGGACGATGAAAAGCCTTATGGAACTCTATGTATATACAGCAGGGAGAAGAGGAAGTTTTCAAAGGAGGAGCTTAACTTTACCACATCGGTAGCAAACATAATCGGTCTTGCCTTGAGAAGACACAGATTTGAGAAAGAACTTGAGAACTCTGAAAAGAAGCTTCAAAAAGCGAACAGACTCTATAAAACACTCTCCGTGATAAGTGAGATAGTCCTGCAGGAAAGGGACGTAGATGAACTTCTGAAAAAGGTCTGCACAGCCTGTGTGCTTTACGGAGGATTTAAGGCATCCTGGGTAGGTCTATTTAGGAACAATCACCTTGAAATAATCTCCTCGTGCGGTGACGTGGATGATTTTCTCAGAGATGTTGAAGAGCCGATCCTTGAAAGGATAGAGGAGGGTATAGGACCCTGCGGGATAGCTTACACAAGGGGAGAAATGGTTGTAAACAACGATACGGCGAGTTTCGTTCAGCCGGACTTCCTGAGGGATGAGATGCTAAGGAGAGGCTTTCTCTCGTCCGTTTCTGTCCCGTTGAAGCTCGGGGGCAAAGTGGCGGGGATATTCAATCTGTATGCCGGTGAGAAAAACTTTTTTGATGAAGATACAGAAAAGCTCATAAGGGAGATAGGAGATCAGATCGTTTTCTCTCTTGAGTTCCTTGAAAAGGAAGAAGAACTCAGAAGGCTGTCTCTTGCAGTGGAGCAGACAACAGACTGGGTTCTCATAACAGATGAGAACGGTATCGTTCAGTATGCGAACAAAGCAGTTGAGGAGATAACAGGCTATAAAGTGGAGGAACTCATAGGTAAAAAGCCAAATATCTTCAAATCGGGAAAGCACAGCTACAGATTTTACAGAAGGCTCTGGGAGACCATTCTGTCCGGCAGAACCTTCAGGAGCCTATTCATCAACAGGAGGAAGGATGACAAGCTCTTTTATATAGACCAGACGATAACTCCCTTGAGAAATAAGGAAGGAAAGATAATAGGCTTTGTAGCAACGGGGAAAGACATAACACAGGAGAGAGAGCTTCAGGAAAAGCTCAGGTACTTTGCATACTACGATCCTGTTACGGAACTGCCCAACAGAACAAACTTCATGGAAAGACTCAGGCTTTCTATAGCAAGAACAAAGGTGCTTCCGAGAAATCTTGCTGTTCTCCTTATAGATATTGACAGGTTCAAGTACATCAACGATACCTACGGTTATCCTACGGGAGACAGTGTGCTGAAGTCCGTAGCAGACAGAATCAGAGGAGCTGTCCGGGAAGGAGACACGGTAGCGAGGCTCGGAAGTGATGAATTCGGAGTGATACTGATTGATCTTGCGAAAAAAGAGGATATACCTAAGGTTCTTTCAAAGATACTCTCGGAAGTAGAAAAGCCTATGCATATAGGAGGAGAAGAGATAAGGCTCACGCTGAGTATAGGTGTGTCCATATGCCCTGACGATGGTATTGAGGCGGAGGATCTCATTAAGAAGGCTGAGATAGCCCTCGTTCATGCTAAGGAAGACCGCTCCAACAGCTATCAGTTCTTCAAAGAAGAGATGAACACCCAGATCACAGAGATTGTTTTGATGGAAAAACACCTCATGAAAGCACTTGATAGAAAGGAGTATGTTCTGCACTTCCAGCCCTATTTTGATCTTAAAAATCTCAAACCACAGGGAATGGAAGCCCTGCTTAGATGGAATAGCGAGGATCTGGGTTTTGTTCCTCCGGTAAAGTTCATTCCGGTGCTTGAAGATACGGGACTTATAAGAGAGGTGGGAGAGTGGATCTTAAGAAAATCCTGTGAGGTTGCTGAGAGGTGGGGAAAATTTGTGTCTGTAAATGTATCTCCCGTTCAGTTCAAGGATAGGGACTTTCCCGATAAGGTTGAACGGATAATAGAGGAGACAGGTATCAGCGGAGGTTGCTTAACGCTTGAGATAACGGAGACCACGATAATGGAGGATGTAGATTTTACAAAGAGGAGTCTGAAGAAACTCAAGGAGCTTGGAGTTAAAGTAGCCATTGATGATTTCGGAACGGGGTACTCTTCACTTGCTTATCTGAAACTCCTGCCCGTTGATTTCCTGAAGATTGATGTTTCTTTCGTAATAGACATAGACAGAGATCCAGAGGATAGGGCAATTGTGAACGCAATAATCCAGCTTGCAAAGAACCTCGGGCTTATAACCATAGCTGAAGGGATAGAGACCGAAAAGCAGCTCAACATACTTAGAGATATGGGCTGTGATATGGGGCAGGGATACTATCTTGCAAGACCCATGCCTGAGGAGGAGCTGAAGGAATTCCTTGAGATATAATCTATATCTATGACCTCCTATAATCCCAAAGAGATAGAGAAAAAGTGGCAGAAAGTTTGGGAGGAGAAGGGGATATTTAAGGCGGATGAGACAGGGAAAAGTAAGTTTTACGTCCTTGAGATGTTTCCTTATCCCTCGGGCAGGATACACATGGGTCATGTGAGGAACTACACAATAGGGGATGCAATAGCAAGATTCTTAAGGATGAAGGGATACAACATCCTGCATCCTATGGGCTGGGATGCCTTCGGACTTCCGGCGGAGAATGCGGCTATAAAGCATGGGATACATCCGGCAAAGTGGACTTACGAGAACATTGACTACATGAGGAAACAGCTCAAGATGATGGGTTTCTCCTACGACTGGGAGAGGGAGATAGCCACATGCGATCCCGAGTACTACAGATGGAACCAGTGGATATTCCTGAAGATGTATGAAAAGGGAATAGCCTACAGAAAAACCGCAGTAGTGAACTGGTGCCCTCACGATGAGACGGTACTTGCAAATGAGCAGGTAATAGATGGTAAGTGTTGGAGATGCGGAACTCAGGTCATCCAGCGGGAAATACCATCATGGTTTTTGAAGATCACAGCCTACGCGGAGCGTCTTTTGGAAGACCTGAAAGAGCTTGAAGGAAAGTGGCCCGATAGGGTTATAGCTCAGCAGAGGAACTGGATAGGGAGATCCGAAGGAGCTACTCTAAAGTTCTACGTTGATGATATTCCGATAGAAGTTTTCACAACAAGACCTGATACCGTCTTTGGAGCCACTTTCATGGTTCTTGCACCGGAGCACCCTCTAATCTTTGAGCTTGCCGAAAAAGGCGGAAGGTTGGAGGAGGTTCAGGAGTTCATAGAAAGAATAAAGAGACAATCAACGAGGGATAGGACTTGGGCTGAGGAAAAAGAGGGTGTATTTCTTGGCGTGTATGCAAAAAATCCCGCAAACGGAGAGGAGATTCCCGTCTGGAGTGCAAACTACGTCCTTTATGAATACGGAACGGGAGCAATAATGGCTGTGCCCGCTCACGATCAGAGGGACTGGGAGTTCGCAAAGAAGTACGGGATTGAAATAATCCCGGTGATAGCTCCAGAAGAGGGAGAGTGGGACTTTGAGGAGGGAGCTTATGAGGGTAGAGGAAAGCTGATCAACTCGGGTGAGTTTGACGGTATGGACAGCGAGACCGCTAAACGGGAGATAACCAAGTGGCTTCGGGAAAAGGGACTTGGTGAGTTCAAGATAACTTATAGACTAAGAGACTGGAACATCTCACGTCAGAGATACTGGGGAACCCCTATACCTATAGTTTACTGCGACAAGTGCGGTACGGTGCCCGTTCCCGAAGATCAGCTTCCTGTGAAACTGCCTTTAGATGTAAAGTTCACCGGGAAAGGTAATCCTCTTGAAACTTCTGAGGAGTTTGTGAACACCACCTGTCCGAAATGCGGAGGACCGGCTAAGAGAGAAACTGACACAATGGACACATTCTTTGACTCTTCGTGGTACTTCCTCAGATACTGCGATCCAAGAAACGAGGGACTGCCCTTTAATAGAGAAAAGACCGACTACTGGATGCCTGTTGATACTTACATTGGCGGGATAGAGCATGCGGTTCTCCATCTTCTGTACTCAAGGTTCTTTCAGAAGTTTCTCAAGGACATAGGACTTGTGAGAGACAGCGAACCTTTCCAGAAGCTGATAACTCAGGGAATGGTTCTTAAAAAGTGGATCAGCATAGGAAAGCTCCTTGAACACCTCGGACTAAGTGAAGAGGACGGGATTGAGGAGCTCATAAAAAAGCTGAAAGAAATGGCGGAGGTGGGTTGAAATGACAATGAGTCAGGAGTTTCAGTTCGGTATTAACCTGATTAAGAAGGTCAAGGAGACTCTTGAAGAGATAGCAAAAACTGACAGCAAAGAGTCCGCAAAACCCCTGATTGAAAGTATTAAATACCCTGTCGTCGGTGCCATGGCTCAAATTAAGGTGGGTGATGGACCGCTGAAGGATGAGATCCTTGAACCCCTTGCGGTTGTGGTTTCCCAGTTTAGAGAATTCACAGATCACAGTGCTTTGAAAGATGCTATACCGCAGGTTCTTAATCTGATAGAGCAGGCGGAAAAACTCGCTCAGGAAGGGGCTCAGCAGAAAGAAGGTGGGTAATGCTAAAACATCTTATCAAGGGAGGGACGGTAATTGACCCCTCCCAAGATCTGCTCGGAATATACGACATTCTGATTGAGGGAGACAGAATAAAAAGGATTGATGAAGAGATATTTGAACCCGAAGCTGAGATAATTGATGCGAAAGGTTTGATAGTCGCTCCGGGCTTTGTTGATCTTCATGTTCACTTCAGAGACCCCGGTCAGACCTACAAAGAGGATATCCTCAGCGGGAGTAAAGCGGCGGTTGCAGGAGGCTTTACGACCGTAGTATGCATGCCCAACACTGATCCTTCGATAGACAACCCGCAGGTTGCTGAGTATGTGAGGGCAAAGGCTAACTGCTGGGGGCTATGTAATGTTCTACCCGCTGGGACTGTAACGAAGGGAAGAAAAGGAAAGGAACTTTCGGACTTTTACTCCCTTAAAAAGGCAGGATGCGTTGCTTTTACCGATGACGGCTCACCCGTGATGGATGCAGATATCATGAGAAGAGCTCTTGAACTTTCCGCTCAGCTCGGCGTTCCCGTAATGAACCACTGTGAAGACGACAGGCTCGGAGCAGGTGCGGTAAACGAGGGAGAGGTTTCCGCTCTTTTCGGAATCTCCACCAGACCCCCAGAGGCAGAGGACATACTGATAGCGAGGGATTGCATTCTTTCCTACTACACCGGAGGTCATGTCCATGTGCAGCACCTAACCACAGCCCTTGGAGTTGATATAGTCAGGTACTTCAAGGAAAAGGGAGCAAAGGTAACTTGCGAGGTAAACCCCAATCATTTGCTCTTTACCGAGGAAGAAGTTTTGAAGAGCGGAGCAAATGCGAGGGTAAACCCTCCTTTGAGAAAGGAGGAAGACGTAAAAGCCCTTAGGGAAGCTCTCTCAGATGGAACCATAGACTGTGTAGCGACCGATCACGCACCTCACGCACCCTTTGAAAAGGGAAGAATAGACAGTGCCATGCCCGGTATTATTGGACTTCAAACCGCTCTTCCCATAATGCTTCAACTTGTTTCAATAGAGTGTATCTCCCTGATGAAGATGATAGAACTTATGTCCACAAATCCTGCAAAAATAATCGGGATTGAAGGAGGAACTCTAAAGGAAGGTTCACCCGCAGACATCGTAATCTTTGACATGAAGAAAGAGTGGATATTGAATGAGGAGACAAACTTCTCCAAGAGCAAAAACACACCCTTTTGGGGAAAAACGCTCAGAGGTAAGGTGATTTACACCATAAAAGGTGGGAGGGTAGTGTATAAAGATTAATAACCATGGGAATATTCAAGGAAGACCTGATAAACTTCGGAAATCTGATAGACACAGAAGTTGAGGTAAAGCTGACTTCCGAAGACTTCAAGAGAATTTTCTCAGACTTTGACTTTGAACTCACCGACGGTCTGATGAAGATAAGAGGAAAGAAAAAGGGCTTCCTCTTTAAAAGAAGTTTTGAGTTCAGGGGAGGACAGGATGAGAGAAAGATTTACAACGTGAAAGAATATGAAACTAAGGATATAGGAGTTTATCTAAAGGTAATCTCATCCAACGGTATTGAAGAGATCTTAAAAGAAAAGGGTTTTGAAAGAGAGGGAGAGTACTTAAAGATGAGCGTATTTGATGTCTTGAAGGGAACGAATATGTATAAAGATATCCCTGATGCCTTTAAAAACAGGCTTATCATAACCCGCTATAAGATAAAGAACGGTTATATGTCAATCTACATCACGGTCACCAAGTGATATACTATTGCCATGGAAAAGAGAATTACTACACCGCTTGCGGACGAGGTGATTGAAAACCTCAGGGCGGGAGACAAGGTTCTTATAACCGGGTACATATACACTGCAAGGGATGCAGCACATAAGAGAATGGTTGAGGCAATTGAAAGAGGAGAAAAGCCCCCGATAGACCTCAATGGACAGATAATTTACTACGTCGGACCCACTCCTCCAAAGCCCGGACAGGTGATAGGCTCTGCGGGACCCACGACAGCTATAAGGATGGACAAATATGTTGAACCGCTTCTTAAGCTCGGGCTTAAGGGAATGATCGGCAAGGGTTACCGCTCACCTCAGGTCAAGGAACTTCTTAAGAAATACAAGGCGGTTTACTTTGCTGCAGTCGGAGGAGTCGCAACCCTGCTCCAGAAACACATAAAGTCTTCGGAACTGATAGCTTACGAAGACCTCGGAACCGAGGCGATAAGAAGGCTCTACGTTGAAGACTTCCCCGTAATAGTTGCCAACGATACCTGGGGCGGAGATCTCTTTGAAGAAGGAAGAAAGAAATACGCGAAGATAGAGGTTTAATCTTCCAACCTTTCAGCGAGATAGTCTGCAAGGTGCTTAACTTCCTGTTTGTTTCCGAACTTCTTTACTCCATCCTTCAGTTGCAGGACACAGCCCGGGCAGGTTGTAAGGATATAGTCAGCTTCCGTACTCCTGAAATCTTCCATCTTCTCTTTCTGAACCTTCTCAGAGAGCTTGGGATTTTTTATGCTCCACAATCCCGCAAATCCGCAACAGGACTGGGCTTTTTCAGCTCTTACAACCTGAATGTTCTCAACTCTCTCCATAACCCCATAGAAGACCTCCGGATTTACCCTCATAGCGGTATAGGAGTGACAGGGAACGTGAAATGTTAGTTTCTCATTTGCACCCTTAAATTTCGGGTTCTCGGTATCTTTAAAGATTAGCTCTGCAAAGTCGTAAACTTCCCAATTTCTGCCGTAGTCTTCACTTAGCGCTCCACCACAGGTCGGGCAGGCAACAACTATCGCGTCAAAGTCGTATTTCTCTATCTCCTTTAGGTTGTGGTCTCTCAGCTTCTCAAAGGCTGATATGTTCCCGTGATAGAGATGAGGTGCACCACAACACTTTATGTCCTCGGGAACTGTAACTGTATATCCGATCCTGTTCATCAACTTTATAACGCTCTCTCCCGTATTTCCATGAAAGACATCTATCATACAACCGGTGAAAAAGAGGAGTTTGCCCTTCTCCTTCTCGGCTTTGAAGGTTTTACCCCTTATCCCGAAAGGCTTTCCGTAGGGTTTAGGCATGAACTTTACCGCTCCTGTAGGGAGCGGTGTTTTTATCTCAGAAGGAAGAAAGAAACTGAGCTTACCCGCTATCTTTATCACCTTTCTGCCGATGTCAGATTGCATCAGTTCAAGGCTCTTCAAACCCACCTTTGAGATTAAATCCCTTCCCAGTTCTTTCTCCTGAAGCTCCCTTGCCTGAACAAGTATCTCTTTGTAGTGGACATCGTTCGGGCAGATCCACTCGCACCTTCTGCACATGGCACATTCGTTCCACTGCTGGGCAACTTCCTCGTTCAGAGGAAGATCACCTTTGGTAACCATCTCCGCAAGGGCAAGCCTACCCCTTGCGAAACTTCCCTCCTCACCGTGATAGGAGGGACACACGGACTTACAAAGCCCGCACTTCACGCACTTCTGGGCAAGATCAAGAGGTATCTCAATAACCTTCTTAAGCTCTTGTGCCATCTTCAATCCTCTCCGGGAAATAAATAATGTAAACGTTTTCAGGTATGTAAGAGGTGATTAACCTCACAGGTATAATAAATCTCATGGAAATGATAAACCTGAAGGAACCCTTAAAAGGTTATGAGATAAAGTTCGGCAGGGTTCCGATAGACAGGATAAGGATACCCTCTATCCAGAGAGAGCTGTCAAGTAGCCTCGTAAAAAGGCTCATGCTTTCAATAGAGAAGGTAGGCTTTGTTGATCCTGTTCTTCTAATAGAGACCGAAAATGGTTTTGAGGTCATAAACGGACAGCACAGGATAGAGGCAGCAAAGCTTGTAGGTCTCAACGAGGTTCTGGCAATAGTCCTCCCCGCAGAGCTTAAGGATTACATTATCAGCCTGAATGTTGAAAAAGCTCCCAACCTGAGGGATAAATCCCATCAAGCTTACGAGATATTCATGGAGTATCTGAAGAAGAGCCCGGATATGCAGGAGATTGAGCTTGATCTTATGGTTGAAGAACCTTATTACCTTACGGTGGGTTTTATTATAGACCGCTTTCAGGACAGGAGATTCCCCGGATACGCTTTTGAGAAGATTCTGAAGAAGGCAGATAACTTCCTGACGGTCTCGCTCAGTGAGGCTGAAAAAGAGAGGGAAAGCAGGGCAAAGCTTCTGCTTGAGGTCAAGGATGTTCTTAATGAGAAGTATGAAGAACTCGGACTGTCAAATGCACTCCAGAAGGAAACAATAGTTACTAAGGCTTTCAAGAGCATATACGGAAAGAGGGTAAGAAACATTGAAGATGACTTCTACACAGTTTTTGAAAAATTGAAGGAGGAGATTCCAAAGGTTTCCCTGTCAGAAGAAGAAGTTTCTGAATTCTAAGCGGAAAGCATTTCCTCAACGGTTGCCACAACGCTTTCACCAAGAGCCCTCAAATTGTATCCACCTTCAAGAGCAAAGAGTGAAGGAACTCCGAGTTCTCCTGACACTTTCAGTATGCTTCTTACTATTTTCCTAACCCCCTCAGTTGATACGTTCAGGTAGGTCAGCGGATCATCACTGTGTAGGTCGTAGCCTGCCGAAACGAGTATAAATTCAGGAGAAAACTCTTTCATCACTTTCGGAAGTAGCTCCTCATATACGGGCAGGTAATCCCCATCGCTTGCTCCAGCCTGCATGGGAACGTTCAGCGTGAACCCTTCTCCCTTGCCCGCTCCTTTTTCTTCGGCACTTCCAGTTCCCGGATAGAAGGGATATTCGTGGGTTGAGAAGTAAAAGACTGTATCATCCTCGTAAAAACTTCTCTGCGTTCCGTTTCCGTGGTGGGCATCAAAGTCTATGATGAAAACCTTTTTGAGACCCTTCTTCTTTCTGAGGTAATGAGCTCCAATAGCTATGTTGTTGAAGAGACAGAATCCCATAGCCTTTGCATACTCCGCATGGTGTCCCGGTGGTCTGACTGCACAAAAAACCGTCTCAAACTCTCCCTTCAGTATCCTGTCAATTCCCTCAAGAACCGCTCCTACAGCCATGAGGGCAACATCGTAGCTCTCAGAATTAGCGTATGTATCAGGATCAAGGAATCCTCCACCAGACTTGCAGAAGTCGTGTATTTCCTGAATGTAATTGGGATCGTGATTGAGCGATATCTCCTCAACGCTTGCTCTCCTAGGCTTTATGCTGGTCATTTCCTTCAAAAGACCTGCTTTATCAAGATGATTGATTATTGAAATGAGTCTCTCCTTCTTCTCAGGATGATCAGGATAATCATGCTTCAGATATATCTCATCGTAAATAAAACCTGTCTTCATAAGTCGTTATTATATTAGAAGGGAGGGTTAAGTTGAGGGTCTTAGCCTTTGATATTGAAACCGTCCCTGACCTGAACGGACTGAATTACAGAGACTACCGCTATCTGAAGGCAAGAGGTAGGAAAGACAAGAGCGATGAGGATATGGAAAGGGAAGTTTCTTTTAATCCCTTTACCCTTTATGTGGTCTCTTTCTCACTTACAGCCGTAGATAACGGAGACATACAGGAAAGCGTAGTTGTCTATCTCTCTGATCTAAGCAATGAGCCGGAAAGCGCGGAAGTGTTTTATAAAGAAGAAAGATCGGCTAAGGTAACCTATATTCCGATAAGAGCCGGATTCGTTGAAGGAAAGCTCTACGAGCTTGAGGAGGAACTTCTAAAAACGTTTTGGGAATACATAGAAAATGCGGACAGTATAGTAAGCTTCAACGGGTATCACTTTGACGGTTACATATTAAAAGTTAGGTCAATGATACACGGATTAGATATTCCTGAAAAATTCCTCAGAGGTAGAAATTTCCATCTTGATTTACTTCAAATCCTATCAAATGGAGAAAGAGAAAAGAAGTACAGTCTTGATTTTGTATGCAGAAAGTTCAGAATTCACACTCCCAAAGATATAATTGACGGAAGTAAGGTTTCAAAAGAATTCTACAGAGGAAACTATAAGATGATAGCCTTCTACAATTTAAAGGACAGTCTTGCCATAGCTCAGCTATATCAGAAATTGAGAAAATATTTGGAGGAAGAAAGAGAAATCTCTGAAGAACCTCCTACGGAAGGACAGCTCAGATACCTTACCAACCTAATTTCTCAGACAACCGGTATAAACTCCGAAACTGTAAGAGAAATCCTTACGGATTTCGCAGAAGTAGAAGAAGGAGGTTTAACAAAGAGAAGTATATCGGTAATGATAGACATAGTAAAGCGTTTGAAAGATCACCCTCTCTGAAATTATCTATATAAGCCTCTCTGTTCTATATATTCTCTGACTTTATCAGGCACCATACAATATACGCTCTTCCCCTCTCGCAATCTATTTCTTATTTCCGTAGCAGATAGGTCTATTCTTCTGATAGAGAGAAGGATAAGGTTTTCTCCTTCCTTTAGATCAGGAAAGTGATTCTTGAGATAGTCTTTTACAATTTCAATCTTTCCTCCTCTATCTATAACAATTATGTTGGCAAGATCTAATATCCTTTTTGGTTTCTTCCAGAGATGGAATTTAAGCACACTATCAGCTCCCAAAAGAAGATAGGGCTTTTCCCCCAGCTTGGGAGTTAGATACTCAAGGGTATCAACGGTATAGGATACTCCTTTTCTTCTTATTTCGTAATCCTCTATCACGAAATCTTCTTCCTTTTCCAGAGCTATTTTGAGCATATTCAGTCTGTCTTCGGGAGAAGCTCTATGTCCCTCCTTCAGAGGTGCATGATAGGCAGGGATAAAGATTATCTTTTTGGCTTTTAATCTTTCTTTTACATCTCTCGCAATGAGTATATGACCTATATGAACAGGGTCAAAACTTCCTCCGAAGATCACAAACATGCTTGAATATTATATTGACAATGTCCCTTAGGACTAAACTTATCCTGAGTATCTTTTTAATATCAGCGGTTATTTTTATCATCACTGTTGTGATATTTGTGATAACTTCCATGCGTCATATGGATGATAACATTTCAAGAATATATGAAAATGTTGCGAAAACTTTTACATACATACAAAAGACACTTGCCCAGAACTCGGATGAAGTCATGATTGATCTGAAAACCTGCAGGAGTAATAGGGCAAAAAACTATATAGTTCTTACCCCAGAAGGACTGTTTATAGGCAGGGTAGAGGATTGCAAATTTTACGGGACTTCTTACCTTGAAGCGGTTAATTTCACCGCTAAGGTGAATAATCTAAAGTGGTTCATAGCCTACGATAGGAATGTACTTATTAGATATGCGGAGAGAGAACTGGAGTTTCTTGACAGATTTATAAAAAATAGGGTGATTCTGGAGGACATGATAATTGAAGGAGACTTTGACCCTCAGATAGTCAGTGAGATAAATCTGTCAACAGGATACAAGCTCGTGAACGGGTATAAGACCCTGATTATGGACTTCCCCATTCTGGTTGAAAACTCAATTCCTGTGGGTAGGGTTGTCTTTGTTAAGGACTTTTCAAGTGTTCTAAAGGACATCCTCTTTACTCCTGTCATATTCTTCTCTTACACCCTTATACTTGTTGTAACACTTTCAAGCGTTCTCTTCTTCCTCTTCAACAGGATCGTCAAGGATATATCTTTCCTGAGGAATATGACCTATAAGTTTAAGGAAGGTGATTTTTCGGATATTCCAAAGCTGAATGAAATGCTAAGGAAAACGAAGAGCAGAGATGAGCTTTTTTACCTGAAGAGGGCAATCCTCACCATGGCACAGGAACTTGAGTCCCTGATAAACCAGCTCCAGAGTGAGAGGGACAAGCTTGAAGAGCTCGCCTATACGGATCCGCTCACAGGACTCAACAACAGACGCTTCTTCCTTGAAGAGGCTAAAAGGATGATAGAGTATGCAAAGAGGTATAAAGAACCTATGTCCTTGATAATGCTTGATATAGACAACTTCAAAAAGATAAATGATGAGTACGGGCACGATGTGGGAGATATAGTTCTCAGAGAACTTGCCGAGATCATTAAAAAGAACACGCGTTCTTCAGATATTTCTGCACGTTTCGGAGGAGAGGAGTTCGTAATACTTCTCCCGAGAACCAATGAGGAAAGAGCTTTCCTTGTAGCGGAGAGAATAAGGCAAAACTTCAAGAGGTCAAAGGTACAGGTAGACGGCAGAGAAGTTGAAACAACAGTAAGCATAGGTGTAGCGACACTTGAGGAAGAAGATAGTATAGAGAATTTGATCAAAAAGGCTGATGAGGCTCTTTACGAAGCTAAAAGAAGTGGCAAAGACAAGGTGGTCGTATTCACAGATAGAGAGGAATATCAAGAGCAGGATTTGCAAGAGCCCTGATAAGCATCTCTTCAACGGCTCTTTTCGTATGTTCATTCATCTCCCTGCGGAGCTTTAAAAAGCTGTGGAATATAACTCCCGAAGCCTCAAGACCGAAACCTTTATCAGCAAGAACCTTATCCTCCCATGTCCTTATCTTTCCGTTCAAGACCTTCAGTATCCTGTTGTTTGGATTTAACTTCGGGTACTTGGGTACACCGACAAACTGGTAGCCTATTACTTTTCCCTCAAGGAAAAACACCTTGATCAGGTAGTTCCCGCTCTCTACAAAGAGTTCCTCTTCTGTATCCTCAAAGAGACCTCCGCTTCCCGCAGTAATAGACCTTGTTTTAACCGCGTTGTAATCCACAAGACCGGGATTCTTCACCCGCTTGCCTGCAAGGTTGAAACCCGCTATGTAGCCTGCTTGCTGGGCAGGAGGGAATAGAGCTATCCACCTGTGGTTTCCCCACACATCTATCCCCGAGGCTATATCACCTGCGGCGAAGACGTCAGGATCAGAGGTCTGCTGATACTCATTCACAAGAATACCACCTATTGGACGATTCAGTTTTCTATCCATGTGAATTTCTATGTCCGTTCCTTCCACCAGGTAGGTTCTGGGTCTCACTCCGGTGGAGATTATCACCATATCTGTTTCTATAAATGTGCTTGTGTCAGAACCTCTCGGTTTTATCTCAACCGCCTCAACCCAGTCCTTTCCATGGAAGGCTACAACCTGATGTTCAAGGAATATCTTGATTCCCGTTTCCTTTTGAAGTGTATCCCCGTATATGCTTCCCATCTCGTGGTCAAGCATTCTGGGAAGAACCCTGTCAAATATCTCAACAACGGAAACATCAATTCCGAGGTGATGCAGGGTTTCCGCATCTTCTATACCTATGGGTCCCGCACCAACGATAACCGCCCTCTTTACACGTCCCGAAGTTATCCACTCCCTTATCTGCTTAGCATCGCTAAGGGTTTTCGCAGTTGTAACTCCCTTAAGCTCAATCCCTTCTATGGGAGGGACAAAGGCGTACGCACCTGCCGCAAGCAGGCAACGGTCATAAGATATTTCCTCACCTTCCTTAGTAATAACCACCTTCCTCTTGTTGTCTATGCGAATGACCTCTTTTTTCGGTCTGAAGTCAACTCTGTACTTTTCGTAAAAGGCTTCTCCCCCTTTGTAGAAAAGAGCTTCTGGCAAAATGTCATCCCTTATTACATTCTCCATACAGTTTGGTGCGTAAGTCGGATACTCTTCATCGGAGAGCACTATTATTTGGCTTTCCTTATCAACCTGTCTGAATGCCTCTATAGCCGATGCCGCGGCGGGTCCGTTTCCTACTATTACTACTTTCATTTTTCTCCATCCAGCCTGAGTATGTACTCAATACAAGTTCTCACTCCAAATCCTGTTCCCCCTTGCGTGTAGTATCCGTAATCCTCCTTTGACCATGCGGGACCTGCTATATCAAGATGAACCCACTTTATCCCTTCTCCAACAAACTCTTCAAGGAACATAGCTGCGGTTATTGCTCCTCCGTATTTCCCACCGGTATTCACTACGTCAGCAGGACTTTTCTTGACCTTTTTCCTGAGCCTGTCATCATCCATAGGAAGTTCCCAAACTCTCTCTCCGGTTTCCTTCGCAACCTTCTTAATTTCCTCGGCAAAGTCTGAAGAGTTGGTGAACAGCCCCGCTGTGTACTCGCCAAGAGCTACCACGCAGGCGCCGGTCAGCGTAGCCATGTCTATTATCTTCGTTGGTTTGAGCTCAGAAGCGTAAGATAGGGCATCCGCAAGTGTAACTCTTCCTTCGGCATCTGTGTTGTCTATCTCTATGTACTTGCCGTTTTTTGCCCTTATTATGTCGTCAGGTCTGTATGCTGTTCCAGAAGGCATATTTTCAGCAGCACCTATGATTCCGTGGACTTCAACCTTCGGTTTGAGCTGAGCTATCGCTTTCATGATGCCCAGAACCGCACAGGCACCCGATTTGTCCATTTTCATTGTTCTCATGAAATCGCCGGGTTTTATGTTCAGTCCTCCACTATCAAAGGTAAGCCCCTTACCAACTATCACGATCTTGTCCTTAGCCTTGCCTCTTGGTTTGTAGGTCAGGTGTATGAACCTCGGAGGTGTTGCTGATCCCTTTCCTACACTCCACAGAGCAAGCATTCCCATATCCTGTATCTGCTTCTCATCGTAGATCTTGCACTGGAGCTTATATTCCTTGGCAAGTTTCTTTGCTTCCTCAGCAAGGGTCACAGGATTTATAACGTTACCGGGTTCATTTACAAGATTTCTTGCATAGTTCTGAGCTTCAGCTACTATCAATCCCTTCTCTATCGCTCTTTCGTCACCGTTTTGAATAAGGAGCGTATTTATCTTCTTCTTTTTATCTTTTTCCTTCTTTGACTTGTACTTATCAAAGCTGTAATTTCCGAGAACTGCTCCCTCTGTGATAGCCTGTGAGAATTTTTCGTTCACTTGAGGAGAAACGAGGACAGCCTCCTCAACTCCATCTTTCTTCAACCTCTTTACTGCTGCGGCGGTCGCTCTCCTGAAGGTATCAAGGTCTGCCTTATCCTTCTTGCCAAGACCCACAACATAGACGATCTCTATCCTCTGCCCGGGCAGAGGAATTTTAGTTATCTGTCCCTCCTTTCCTTTAAAATCTTCTATCTGAAGAACTTTCTTTACCTTAGTAGATATTCCCCTTCCCAGCTTTGATATGGTCTTGAAATTCTCCTCATATACAAGGACAACTGCAGATTTTATGCTCAATTTCTTAAGATCGTCTCTGCAGGACTTAATTTCCATGCCGTAACCTCCTGAGTAGATTAATGATATAGTTTATCTTGAAGGAGGGAAGGAAGCATGGATAAAACACATCACAGAGAAGAAGAACACGAAAAGCCAAGAGTTGTTGAGGAAGGTATATGGGTTGCAGGAGAGGCTATTAAAAAAGCTCCGAAGCTAAGAGGTGTCCCGACAGGCGTTGAGGGACTTGATGAACTCTTTTTTCATACAGAGCTTGAAAACGGTAAGGTTGTTAGAAAGCCTCTCGGAGGCATACCAGAGTATGCGGTGGTAAACCTGACAGGTGTATCCGATACGGGAAAATCACTGATGGTTGAGCAGTACACCGTGAAGCAGGCAGAAAGAGGAGATGTGGTTGCATTTATAACTGTTGAGAGTCCTGCGCCCTTTGTGACAATGGGTTTGAGGGAGAGAGCAACGGCGATGGGGATAGATTTTGACAAGATACAGGATAGGATAATCCTTATAGATGCAGCAAGTCATACGAGCCTGAGGGATAACATACCGAACCTTCTTGCAACCTTAGCTTTTGCGATAAAAAATTACAAGGTCAGACACACGGTAATAGACTCAGTGACAGGTCTTTACGAGGCTAAGGAAATGCTTGCACGAACCGTCGTGAGACAGCTATTCAATTTTATGAAAAAGTGGTATCAGACAGCAATATTTGTTTCCCAGAAGAGAAGCGGGCATGAGGAACTATCTGCAGAAGCTGCTGGGGGATATGCAGTCAGTCATATCGTTGACTGCACTATGGTTCTCGCCAAGGAGCTTATAATGACAAGGAGCCAAGCAAATCTTTACAAGAGACCTATAGGAGATATCGTTAGGCTCTTTAGGATAGACGGATGTAGACTTTGCGGACATGATACCAAAACTCACTATCTTGAGATAACGGAGACAGGACTTGTGAGGATAGGAGAGCCGCTTATCGCTGGATAAAATATATATAAAGGAGGGTGGACGAGATGGTAGGAGAGAGGATAAGAAGAATCAGAGAAGAGAAAGGTCTCTCCACCGAGGAGTTTGCGAGGAAGATAGGTATCCCCGTCGGAAGGCTCGAGGAGATAGAAAGCGGTAAGCTCCAGCCCTGTGATGCAACGCTTGTTTACATATCCAAGCTCTTTGATGTTGATTTCTGGTGGCTCAAGGAAGGTAAGAGGGAGGTTGCTGAGGTAGCCTGATCACTTCATCCTTTTTATTAGCTCTTCCATTACCTCTTTTACATCTATGTTGTTAAGGGTTAGTGCAAGTGTGAGCATGTACAGCATGTCTGCGGTTTCATAGAGTATTTCCTCCTTGCTTTGATTCTTTAAAGCTATCAGAGTTTCCACCGCTTCCTCTCCGAACTTTTGAATGACCTTGTCAAGTCCTTTTTGAGCAAGTTTTACCGTATAGGATTGCTCAGGTTTCTCCTCGAGTCTCTGCTGGATTATTTCCTGAAGCCTCTGAAGTGTCTCAAAAGGGAGTGGCTTTTCAATCTTCTTTCCGTCTATATCCCTGAAGAAGCAATTTCTCTCTCCTGTATGACAGGATCTATTCTTTTCCTGCTCAATCACGTATATTAGGGCGTCCTCGTCACAGTCAACCCTTATTTCAATTACCCTTTGAAGTTCTCCCGAAGTTTCTCCTTTCTTCCATATCCGATTCCTGCTTCGCGAGAAGTAGTGGGCGTATCCTGTTTCAAGAGTCCTCTTTATCGCTTCTTCATTTGCCCATGCGAGCATTCTAACCTCGCCGGTTCTGTAATCCTGAGCTATTACCGGGATTAAACCTTTCTCGTTGAACTTTAGCCTGAGCATGACTCAATTAATTCTAAAGTTTTTAACCGTATCAACGAGGAGTTTTACCTTTTCAAACTCCATGTCCGGAGCGAGTCCGTGCCCCAAATTGAAGATGTAACCTGTCTTCCTCGGAATACCCTTCAGAATTTCTAAAGCTTTGAACTTGATCGTTTCCTTGCTGGCATAAAGAACCGTCGGTTCAAGATTACCCTGAAAGACTTTGTCAGACCTTAGCATCTCAACTGAGAGATCAACGCTCCAGTCAACCGAGAGAACGTCAGCTTTTGTCTGGTTCGCGAGATCCATAAAGGAGGAGGAACCTTTGAAGAAATAAATGATAGGCATGTCATGATTTTCTTTCAGCCTATCTATAAGCTCGGATACATAAGGAAACACGAACTCTTCATAATCACTTCTGCTCAGATATCCCGTCCAGCTGTCAAATATCTGAATAACATCGGCACCAGCCCTTATCTGTCTACTCAGATACTCATAGATCGTATCAGTCAGGATCTCCATAAGTCTCTTAAAGTCATACTCTCTTTCCCACATGAAGAGCTTAGTTTTTCTGAAATCCCTGCTTGATAAACCCTCTATCATGTAGCTTGCCAGAGTAAAGGGTGCTCCGGCAAATCCTATAACGGGAACCTCATCCTGCTGATCTTTTACCCTCCTGATGATCTCGTAAACGTAGAAGTTGTCCTTCGGATCGTATTTTCTCAGGTCTGAGATCTTACCGCTCCACCTAAGTTTAGGTCCTTCATTCTCAACAAACCTGACCTCAACACCGAGAGACTCTAAGGGAACAAGGATATCGGAGAATATGATTATCGCATCCACTTTCAGAAGCTCAAGAGGTAGCATAGAGACCTTAACTGCAAGATCAACGTTCTTACAGAAGCTCAGGAAATCTTCCTCTCTTGCTCTCAGATCTCTATACTCTCTCATGTATCTGCCTGCCTGACGCATGAGCCATATGGGAAATCTGTCTATAGATTCTTTCCTGATAGCCCTTAGCAAAAGGTTGTTCTTCGGCATGTAAAGATTATATGAGATATGTCCTTTTATAAGAAAAAGGTTAGAAGAATTCAGCAGCGGGGGTTAAAATACTCTCCATGACAGAGACTATCAGAGTAAGGACAACAAAGCATACGAGCATAGTGAACATAACTCCCCAGGTCAGGGATGTTGTAAGGCGCTCAGGTGTAAAGGAAGGAATATGTATTGTTTATGTTCCCCATACAACAGCTTGCGTATTCATAAATGAGGGTGCTGATCCTGATGTAGTAAAGGACATAGTTTATATGGTTGAGAAACTTGTGCCGTGGAGCGATCCTAACTACGAGCATGGAGAGGGCAACTCCGCCGCGCATATAAGGAGTGCGATAATAGGAAATTCAAGGATAATTCCTATAATTGATGGAAATCTCACTCTTGGAACGTGGGAGTCTATATTTCTTGCGGAATTTGATGGACCTCGTGAGAGAAAGGTGATTGTTAAAGTTCTCAAGGAGGAGTAATGGAAACAGTATTAGCCTTCCTGATACTCGTAGGATTCCTTATATGGTTTCATGAGCTCGGGCATTTTCTTTTTGCAAAGCTCTTTAAGGTCAGAGTTGAAGTGTTTTCCGTAGGTTTTGGACCTCCGATTTTCACAAAAAAGTTCGGAGACACGGTTTATCAGATAGCGAGCATTCCGTTAGGAGGGTATGTAAAGCTTTACGGTGAAGAAGAAAAGGTGGATGATCCAGGTGCCTTTTCATCAAAACCCACGTGGCAGAAAATACTCATAGCCTTTGCAGGTCCGCTCTTTAACATCATCCTCACGATTGTGCTTTTTATCGCCGTTTTCTCAGCAGGAGTTGATGTTCCGAGGTACATGAAAGAGCCGGCGGTCATCGGATATGTAGAAGAAAACTCGTGGGCACAGAAAGTGGGTTTAAAGCCCGGTGATAAGATCATCAGGATAGGGAACTCTGAGATTAAAAAGTGGGAGGACATAAGGAAGTCTCTCGTTGAAAATGCTCTTGAGAAAAAAGAAAAGATAGTCATAGTTGTAGATAGAAAGGGAAAGGTGCTAACGCTCACAGCACCTCTGCCGAAGATAGAAACGGGTCAGGAGAACATTGGTATAAATCCTTACCTCCCTCCTTTGATTGGAAGAGTCTTTGAGAAACTTCCTGGTGTAGGTCCATCTCCCGCATATCAGATAGGTCTAAGACCCGGAGATAGAATAGTGAAGATAAACGGAAAGAAGGTAGAGAGCTGGTATGAAGCTGTAAGACTTATAAGAGAGAGCAAAGGTAAACCTGTAAAGCTGACTATACAGAGAAACGGAAAGTTGGTTGAGAAGGAAGTCGTGCCGGCAATACACCCGAAAACGAAACAACCCGTTCTTGGTATAGCCCCATATATAGAAGCTGTGAGGGAATCGCATCCCCTATCTGAGTCCGTGAAGCTGGCACTTCACAGGACAAGTGAGCTTTTCCTTCTAACCTTTAAAGTTCTTGGAGGTTTGATAACGGGAGCTATATCTATAAAGACTCTCGGAGGTCCTATAGCGATAGCCCAATTTGCAGGACAAGCAGCTGAGAGCGGGCTCATTCCATATCTCTCTTCAATGGCTTTTATATCGCTTCAGCTGGGAATCTTCAATCTGCTACCTCTTCCGGTTCTTGACGGGGGACTCATACTCCTATTCCTGATAGAGATGATAAGGAGGAGACCACTTCCGGAGAAGTTCAAAGAATACTGGCAAAAGGTTGGATTTGCCTTGATAATATCGCTGATGGTATTTGTGGTTATAAATGATATTCTCCGTCTTATAGGAAAATAATTATCTAGGAGGTGAGAAGATGGGATTGAAGGATATTCCGCCGGGCAAGAACCCACCCGAGGACATCTACGTTGTGATTGAGATTCCTCAGGGAAGCGGTATAAAGTATGAGGTTGACAAGGAAAGCGGTGCGGTGTTCGTTGACAGGTTCCTGTTCACCGCAATGTACTATCCCTTCAACTACGGTTTTATCCCTCAGACTCTTGCGGACGATGGAGACCCTGTTGACGTTCTCGTTATATCAAGAGAACCTGTTGTTCCCGGCTCCGTTATGAGATGCAGACCGATAGGAATGCTTGAAATGAGAGATGAAGAGGGAATAGATACAAAGCTTATAGCTGTCCCCCACTCAAAGCTTGATCCCTCCTACGACAACATAAAGACGGTTGATGATCTCCCCCAAATTGTCAGGGATAAGATAAAGCACTTCTTTGAACATTACAAAGAGCTTGAGCCAGGCAAGTGGGTCAAAGTTGAAAGCTGGAAGGGTGTCCAGAGCGCGATAGAGGAGATAAAGAAAGGCATTGAGAACTACAAAGCAAAGGCATGAATACCGAAGAAGTAATAGAACGCGGCAGGAGGATAATTGAGGAAGAGATAAAGGGAATAAAGAGGCTAAAAGAGAGCCTTGACGAGAACTTTGTAAAGGCTATTGAGCTTATATTAAACTGTGAGGGAAAGGTAATAGTTACAGGTATAGGTAAGTCCGGGCACGTAGCGAGAAAGATAGCCTCAACCCTCGCGAGCACAGGGACTCCTGCCCACTTCCTTCATCCTTCAGAAGCTCTCCATGGAGACTTAGGAGTTATAGATAAAGGAGACGTTGTTATAGCTATATCAAACAGCGGTGAGTCTTTTGAGGTTATAGAGATAATCCCTTACATCAAGATGCTCGGTGTTCCCCTGATAGCAATAACCAACAGAAGGGACTCCACCCTTGCAAAATACAGCGATGTTCACCTGTATCTGAACGTTGAGAAAGAAGCATGTCCCCTACAGCTCGCTCCCACAACCTCCTCAACAGCAACCCTCATTCTTGGAGATGCTATAGCCATGACTCTTCTTGAACTCAGAGGCTTTACAGAGAAGGACTTTGCAATAAGACATCCTGGAGGAGCCCTCGGAAGAAAGCTGAAGCTTGTTAAGGATCTCTACCACACAGGGGATGAGCTCCCTGTGGTTTCGGAAGATGAACCCATGAGGGAAGTTATCCTTGAGATGACATCAAAGGGTTTCGGAGCTACGGCGGTTGTGGATAAAGAAGGCAGACTGGTAGGCATAATAACGGACGGAGATTTGAGGAGATTTGTGAGAAAGGGAGGGAACTTTGACAGTAGTACTGCAAGGGATGTGATGACGAAAAATCCTAAGACAGCAAAAGCTGACGAGATGGCTCTTGAGGCTTTAAGAAGAATGGAGGAATACAAGATAACCGTTCTTATAGTGGTTGATGAGGAAGATAAACCTACCGGTATAATTCATCTTCACGACATACTAAGAGCAGAAATTCAGATGTAAGGGGAGATTTTCTTCTTTCAGTTTGGGTTAAGCTCTTATTAAGGAAAAGCAGGGAATTTGTGATATAATCTTTCAGCCGAAAAGGAGATTGAAAAGATGGAAGGGATAAGCCTGAACCACATAATTCTGGGTGTAGTTGCGATGGCTATATCCATTCTCCTTGTTTTGATTGGAGGAAAGCCCTCCGTAAAGCCTACAAAGTATCAAGCTCTACTTGAAGGATATCTAAGATTCGTAAGGAGTATGCTCCTTGATAACATAGGTAAGCCCGGTCTCAAGTACACACCTCTGATAGCCGCTCTGGGATTCTTCATCTTTTTCTCAAACTTGCTCGGTATGGTTCCGGGTCTTGATGCTCCCACTGGGAACATGAATACAAACCTTGCAATGGCTCTTATCGTCTTCCTTTACTATAACTTTGAAGGCATAAGAGAGCATGGTATCAAATACTTCAAGCATTTTATGGGACCCATAAAGTGGCTTGCGCCGTTCTTCGTGGTCGTTGAGATAATATCCCATATAGCAAGACCTATAACTCTTTCCCTCAGGTTGTTTGCAAATATGAAAGGAGGGGCTATCCTGCTACTTGCTCTTGTTGGAGTTGCGATAAAAAATCCATTTACGATGGCTCTCTCTCCTGTAGCTCTTGTTTTCATAATAGCGATAAAGTTCCTTGCCGTCTTCATACAAACTTATGTCTTTATGATCCTTTCCGTAGTTTACCTTGCGGGGGCGGTAGTCCACGAGGAGCATTGATATGAAGATAGCTCTGATCCTTACGGATTCTTCCACCGAGTGCAGGAAGGCACTTGATATGCTGGCAAGATACGAAGAGCTGTTCTCGGCTGATGTGGAAGTGCTGGCAGTGCTTGAAGATCTGTACAGACTTGAATCTGCAAGCGTATCTCTTGGTGTTCCCTTGCCACCCGATACTGTGAGTTCCGCAAAGAAAAGGACTAAAGACAGGATAAAACATCTGTGGAGGCACGCAAAGGGAAATGAGGAGGCTGAAATAAAAATAAGGACTGTGGCGGGAGAGCTCAGAGAAGAAGTTGGCAAGTTTGTCAGTGAAGAAAAACCTGATATGATCCTCTGGGGCTGTCAGCCAACGCCTGTTCTTTGCAGGATTATTGATGAGATAAATGTTCCTTCATTGATAATAAAGTAAAAGGAGGTAAGCAATGAAAGGAAAGGCACTTGCTATTATCGCTGCACTCGTTCCCGCACTCAGTTTCGCCGCAGAAGGTACGGCAGAAGGCTCTTCTGACAGAGCACTCTTTTACGGACTCCTTGCTATTGCAGCAGGGCTTGCAATAGGGCTTGCAGCTCTCGGGACTGGTATAGGAATGGGTCACGCAGTCAGAGGTACGCAGGAAGGAATAGCGAGGAATCCGAATGTAGGTGGAAGACTTCAAACCATAATGTTTATAGGTCTTGCATTTATTGAAACTCTTGCTCTTTACGCACTCCTATTCTCAATCGTGTTCGTATTTACAGGAATATTTACAGGTAAGGCGGGCTTCTAATCTTCCCGCCTCGCCTTTTAGTACAGGAGGTTAACAGATGGCTACTGAAGTGTTAAAGCCGCATATATCTGTAAAAAAGAAAAAGAGAAGGAGTGGTTTTCTGGCGAGGATGAGTACTAAGGCTGGGAGGAGAGTAATAAAGAGAAGGAGAAGAAAAGGTAGGAAAAGGCTGGCGCCTTAAATGAGATGGATTGTGATAAAACTTCTTCGTCTCTGGCAGATATTTATATCTCCCCTGTATCCACCGAGCTGTAAATATCATCCGACCTGTTCTGAATATGCGATAATGGCTGTTGAAAGATACGGAACGTTAAAAGGATCCTTGAAAGCTCTTTGGAGAGTTCTCAGGTGTAACCCGTGGAGTAAAGGAGGTGTAGACCTACCTTGATGCCCCAAGAGCAAGGACCGGATCCTAAAAGAATCTTCATAGCTATGACCCTCATAGCTTTCTTTCTGCTTGGTTTTGAGCTCATATCCTCATACTTCTTCAAAACTCCGCCTTCAGAGCCAGAAAGTGTAGCTACCAAAAAAGAAGTGGTTCAGAAGGAGGTTAAAAAAGGGGAACCTGAGGTTACACCTCAGCTTATGCTTGGAACTACAAGAGAAAAACAGGCTCCGAAGAAAACCCTTAAGTATGAATTTGGAAACTTTGCCTTGGAAATCTCCCCAAAGGGAGGAAAGATAGTCAGGTTTATAGATAAGGAGTTCGGCTTTGATCTGATAACTGAAGCGGAAAGAAAACTGAACGTTTATCCTCTTGAGATATATACAGGAGATCCTAACATAGATTACGACCTAAACTTCGGAGACTATGATGTAAAGAAAGAAGGAAATAGGCTAATTCTTACCTACAAAAAGGAGAATGTTCAGCTCATTAAAGAGCTTGAGTTTAAAGACTTCTACTTTACACTTACTGTAAAAAGTAATTTGAAGAAGAACTTTTACGTGCTTACTGGAACCCATCCCTTTGAGAAAGCTTTCTACACTCATGAGGGACCTGTCTTCAAAATAAACGGAGAGGTTATCAGGATTGACATAGACGATGTGAAGGGTAAGCAGGTTTACGAGGGCAGGATAGAGTTTGCTGGTGAAGAGAGCAGATACTTCTTTAAGGGATTCAAAGGAGATATAGACCGTGTGATTGTTGACAGGATAAGCTACCAGCTTGAAGGAAAGGAAGGTAAGAAGTTCATCACCTTCACTTACGTGAAGTATAAAAAACCGCTGATCTTCTACATGGGAGCCAAGTATTACTCACGGATCAGGCAAATTGAACTTGGTGACCTCCTGGATTACGGAAAACTTAAGATATTCGTTAAACCTCTGTTCATATTCATGTATTGGGTATACGAACATACAGGGAGCTGGGTTATCTCAATAGTGATCCTCACATTCCTACTTAGGATAATGTTTTTCCCTCTCAACTATAAGAGCACCACATCCATGATGAAGCTTCAGGAAGCCGCTCCGAGACTTGAAAAGATAAGGAAGAAGTACAAAGACGATCCCGCCAAGATGCAGGAAGAGATGATGAAACTTTACTCTGAGATAGGCTTTAATCCGATGAGCGGGTGTCTCCCCATTATAGTTCAGATACCCGTATTCTTTGCTCTCTATAAAGTTCTGATAATTACTGTTGATCTGAAGCTATCTGGAATGCTCTGGATACCGAGTCTCGCTGATAGAGATCCCTTTTACATACTACCGGTAGTCATGGGACTAACAATGATCCTTCAGCAGAAACTGACTCCGAACCCTGATCAAAAACAGAACATAATCATGTATATATCTGCCGTAGCCTTTACATTCCTTTTCGCAAACTTTCCCTCAGGTCTTGTTCTATACTGGACTGTGAATAACATTCTCAACATAGGTCAGAACTATCTGATAAAAAACGTTATTTTGAAGAGGAAATAGCTCTGTAACCCTCCAGAGACCACCTCAAAGACTCCTCATAAGGTATCGGGTCTCTTCCTGAGATAACTTTCACACCGTCGGATATAGCACCCTCAATAATCCCGCATACATTATCCCTCCACATCATAAGCATCTGATCGGAAGAAAAGGGAGGAGGTTCAATGAAGGTTTCAACTATCCTTCCCATATAGTACATGAGTTTAATGGGAAGCGGTATCATCAAAACTCTTCTGCTGAGAAAAGAGAAGATGCTCTTCAGAAGTCCTTTGAAGCTCACAGTCTTTGAACCGCAAAGCTCGTATATCTTCCCCTTTGCTTCGTCTTTATCAAGGGCGGTTGCGAAGCACTCCGCTACATCCCTCACATCAACAGGCTGAAACCTGTAAGAACCTCCGCCGGGCAGAGCAACAACAGGAATAATCCTCGTTATCTTATCCATGTCCGCAAAGAGCCTCTGTCCCGGACCCAGTATCATGCTCGGTCTGAAAATCGTGTAGTCAAGACCGCTATCCATGAGGTGTTTTTCTGCCCATCTCTTGGTCTGATGGTATCTTGAAGGTGCATCATCGTGTGTTCCGAGAGCACTCATGTGCAAAACCCTCTTTATCCCAAGATCCTTCGCAACATCGTAGAGATTTAAAGAATACATGTAGTGAATATTTTCAAAGGTTATCCCTTTTCTCTTAATTTCGTAGAGTATCCCTATCAGGTGAACTATGGCATCAGGTTCTGCTTCCGAAAGTGCAGACTTTATGGATTCTCTGTCAATGAACTGAACCTCATGTACTTTAACGCTGTCCCCGAAAAGCTTTCTGGCTTTTGCAGGATTTCTGACACCGAGATGAACCTCATGACCTCTTCTAAGAAGTTCCCTTACCACATATCCACCGACGAATCCTGTTCCTCCTGTAACAAATACCCTCATATCACCCTCCTGTTTCTATACCTAACAAACTCATAATCAGATTCTTCCAGTTTTTGCCAGTCTCTTTATGGAGAAGTAGTCTCCTATCCCGTAGTTGCTCCACAGAAGGTTCAGAAGTTCAAGGAACACGTGAGCCGTTATAAGGGCATCGTCAAGTGCTCTATGAAGCCTCTCGTAGTGTATCCCGAAGTAGTCTGCTAAGTCTTTCAGGGAGTGCTTCGGCAGAGATGGAAGGAGCTTTCTTGAAAGCTGAAGCGTGCATATATAGGGTCTCTTGAACTTCTTTTTCATGTAGATTCTCGTGTACTTATCTATGAATCGGATGTCCTGTATGATATTGTGTCCGACCACTATGCTGTCTCCTATGAAGTCCATGAGTTGAGGAAGGACAGTCGTTATCTTGGGACTGCCTACGAGCATGGCGTTGGTAATACCCGTGAGCTCCTTTACTCTGTCAGGAATGAAGAACCCCGGATCAACAAGGCTTGAGAAGGTTTCCGTGATAATTCCTCCCTCTACCCTTACCGCTCCAACATCTATTATCTCCGCATAATTTACATCAAATCCTGTAGCCTCAACATCTATAACAACAAAGGTGCTGTCAAGAAGGTGTTCTTTCATAGAAATATGATAATCTCAAATCAGATTTTTAACAGCCTCCCACATTGCTATCGCTCCGGCAGAGCCCACGTTCAGAGATGTGGTCTTTCCCCTCATCGGTATTGTCAGAACTTCATCGGATATATCAAGAACACTCTTTGAGACACCCTTATCTTCAGAACCTAGAACCAGTGCGCAGGGCATAATAATCTCAAACTCCCTTATGTCTCTTCCTCCCTTCTCTATGGAGAAAACCCAGCCTCCTGCACTTTTAAACTCACGAAGAGTCCTTGAAAGGCTTGATACCTTTGAGATCTTGAGGTGAAATACGGCTCCAGAAGATGCTTTTACAACAGTCTGATTTATCGGAGATGTCTTTTCTTTTGAAATTAAAGCTCCCACGCCACCGAGAACCTCACAAGTTCTGAGCAAATTTCCCACATTCTGAGGATCGGTTATGTGGTCTATAACTATGAAAAAGGAGTTTCTGTCTATAGCGTCTTGAAAGAGCTCTTCTGGAGTTACATAGCTGACAGGACTTAGGAGCGCAACCACACCTTGAGTTTTTTTTGTTCCTGCAAGTTCCTCAACCTTGGCACGGGATATCTTCTGAACTTTTACCCCCTTCTCTTTGGCAAGCTTTATAAGTTCCCTCGGAGGATGAGAGTCATGAGCAACGTAAATTTTCTCAATGTTCTTACCAGCCCGAAGGGCTTCTATTATAGGGTTCCTTCCCCAGATAATTAATCCGCTCACACTCTCTCAATTATACTCCTTACTATTTCTTTCTCTAAGGGGGAGCTGATCTTCGGAATGATTGTTTCAATCACCGCTATTTTCGCATCGCCGTATTTTTTGAGCCTCCTTGCACACCTTATCGTGTCTCTGATTGAAAACACAAACTCTACCGGCTCTTCTGACTGTTGGGTCTGATACATCCTGTAAGCCTTCCTTATCTCGTTGGCTATCTTCAGGAGCTCAAAAAGAAGGTCTACCTCCCTTTCCCTTTCAGGAGTTCTCAGCTCTTCGCCCTTGGCGGTTCTTATGTCGTTCACTATCAGATACCACAGATAGGTAAAGTCCTCTTTGCTTAGCGGTGCTATGTGTTCCATGTAGTCTTTTAGGATTATAGCTTCATCAGGATAGTAAAAGCCTCTCTCATCCTGAAAAGGTGGGTAATCAATGTACATTACATCCGCTCTTGACTTTATATCCTGAGGAAGCTCCGAAACCCCGAGATAGTTTTGAGGGTTC
>CAZPVY010000011.1:0-30430 GCA_964590265.1 uncultured Aquifex sp.
GGATTTGCTATTCCAAAGCAGTGAACGTGATATTTTTCCGGTATTCTTTCTCTGACAAACTTCACGATGTCATACAGTTCTGGAGGTTTTCTCATACATACGGATCCGACAGCAAACCAGTATCCTGAAGGATCCAGATCAAAGAAGCCGAGTTCTTCGTATTGTTTGATGCAGTATTCATAGTCCTGCTTGCGATAACCCTGGACGACTATGGTAACTATCCTGTCCTTAAGCCTCTCATCCCCGGCTTCCTTCCGTTCAACAATCCAACGTGCATTATGAATGGTTTGAGCAATTGCCGTAGGTCTATTGGTTTCAAGCCTCTTCAGTATTTCTCCCTCACAAGGGATGTCTACGTGAGCTACTATGTCAGGATCAATCTGAAGTTGGAGTTCCAAAACTTTTTCAGGATTTAAAGCGTACTCCCATGCTCCGGAACCAAGCTTTTTTATCCAACCTAACAACCCTGAATCAGCGAAGAGAAGCTTCTTTTTTACGTGGATAAGTTCTAAGTGTTTCTTCCACCTTGTTTCAAATTCAAGCATAGAAGCTGCGATCAGGAGATTTAAGGAATTGTCATCAAACAGTCTCAAAGCCCTGTGTTCTGCTCCCCCCATAAGAACATGAAAGAGAATCACCTTACTACCTCCATCAGTTTTCCCTTTAACTCTTCCAGCTTCTTTATCCCGTGTTTGTAAGCAATACCTCCTGCATATTCACAGTCGTGCTTAACCCTGAAATACTCCTCTATGGCTTTTAGCTCTTCTGGGTCAGCTCCGAGCCTGTAGGTAAGTTCAAGTTCTATGTCTTCACAGAGTTTCTGGAACTGTTCTTTGTAACTCATGAGGAGACCTCCAAAGATATTCCTTCTGGATGGCTATCCTCATGCGTTTTGCACACAGGGCATTCTTTTAGTTCTTCAGGTTTAAGGAACCAGCTTCCGCACCTATCGCACGATGGTGGTCTTGAAATTACACCGTTAGATTCAAGATACTTCCTTAGCCACCGTCTGTTGTATTCTCCTTTCTTCAGTTGTCTGCATCTGATATTGATCCATTCTCCTGGTTCGTCGCCGTATTTGTAATAGAGCAGCTTCGCCTCCCTGTGGTTTTTGGCTTTGACTATGTTGCTCCATGCGTAATTGTTAGAGCATAAATACCACGGCATCACTTGTCCTCCAACAGCTGAGGTTCTTCATAAACATTTCCAAGAATCAAAATGTGGGCTTGGTTCTCAAGCAGATCCTGGAAGTCAATCAGTTCACCGTCAACCGTCTTAAGAGCAAACTTGCCGTAGCAGAAAATTACTACTCCTAATCTGCGACCGTCTCCCCAGTCTACGTCAAGTATGTCTCCTTCGTAAACTTCTTTGTTTTCAGAATCCCTAACACCCGTGTATTGTCCTGCTATTTCCCAATCTACATACTCTCCCTGTGGGTATAAAATTGCCCAAAAATCATCTTCAAGCTGAACATCATAATGCATCTTCTTATTTTTCTTGTCCCACGCTCTAAACTTAATTTCTCTCATGAACCCCCTCCTTAAGTTCTACTGACACCTTGACGGCTTTCGGTACCTTGTCTCCTAAAATCATTATCCTTATAGCGATTCCCCAGTCGTTTCTGTTACCGGTGTCCGTGTAGAGAGCGCTACATGCAAGGGTTGCACTACCGTTACCGTTCGTGACCAAAACAGGTTGCCTTTCAGCGATATAAAGGACTTGTTCTTTTTTCATTTCTCTTCCTCCTCTCCTAATGCATCAAGTTCTTTCTCAACTTCAGCTAACTCTTTGAGGAGTTCTTCTCTTCTGCTTTTTAATCGGTTTCTCCATAGCTCGTCTGCGTGTTTTTCTAAGTATTCAGCTGCTTTGAGATACTTCTCCCTCGAGGTAAAGATGAAAAATTGCTCTAAATACCGTCTGATGATGTCCGCTAACTCCCAGGGTGTTTCGTGCCCATCACACAAAAACTTTTTGTCGTCGTCAAGGAAGAGTCTATATAGCTCCTCACCGTTTTCATATATCCTGATCGTGCTTCTGAACTGATACTCATCTGGGTGCAAAAGGTCAAATCTGCCTTTGACGTTAGCGATTTTGTACTCTCTCATAGCTTACCTCCTTTACAAAAGCGGGGCTGAGCCCCGCAAACTGAATAGGGGGAGGGAGGAAGGGAAGCTTTCATCTGTCAGAAACCTCTTCGGTCGTTGTCTCTATAGGAGTAGACAGCATCCTGAAGTAGTTTATGATTTCGTCGTATTTGTCCTTAGGTATTTCTGCCGTGCTTTCTATTCCAAAACGCTCTTTGAGTATCTCCTTTATGAAGTCTTCACGGTAGCCCAGCTCCTTCTTGACTATCGCAAAGAACCTCTTTCTTTGAGCTTCGGTGATGTATTCAGAGCTTGCGGCGGGAGCGTTGTCAGGATCTACCTCCGGGGGCTGCTCTTCTTGCGGAGCTATCCAATTCTCTGACTCTTCATAGGGCAGGTGTGCGGTTTCTTCTGGGAAGCACATTCTAAAAGCTTGAGCGATTGCGGACTTCCTAAGCATAAACAGGGGGGACTGCTTCCATACGGGGGTGTCTCTTCTGACTTCTGCCATAGGAACCTCCCAAACAAAGGGTATTTCCCAGTCTGCTCTTTTTATTTCTACGATTGCTACGTAGTCATCTCCTTGTTTTTGGACTTTACACATCCACCCTTTAAGCTTCCCGCTTCTTTCGGCTCTCTTGATGTATTCGGTATAGCTGACGATGGGCTGTATAACGGTTTTCTTCTGTTCTTTGTCGTAATACGGGACGAAGTGTACTTCTTTTTTGAGGGGGTCGAGACCTAAGTGTTTTGCATAGGCAACAGCGGTGATTAGGGTCTGGTCGTCTACCTTTGCAAGCGTCGGCAGGGCAGTTCTGAGCATCTGGAGGGTTGTTTTAACATCCTCCTGCCTCTGGATAGCAGTCCCGTTGTTTTCCTTTACAAGATTGCTCATGTTAACACCTCCTCAAGTTGGTTTTTTAAAGGCTCTTTGTAATCGGGCTTAGCTTGCTCAAGAAGCTTGCCGACGATGTAATAGGTGTCTTTACCGATCTCTACTATGCGGGCAATTTCGTATTCCTCAAACCCTCCGTCCGTGTAGAGACGGGCTTTGCGTTGTGCTTCTCTGACAACCACGTTCTGGACAAGGTCAATGTTGATGCGGAGGGAGTATTTCAAGCTCCCCATGAGAGTAGAGCTGTCGTAAGGGAAAACTAAGAAACGCATGACTTACCTCCTTGATAGAATGGAATCCATGAAAAGAAAGTTCTTGGCAGAAACGGTTAGAAACTTTGGGGTTGGGCTTATGGTGGGGGCTTTCCTGCTTAAGATTTCTGAAAGGATTGAACAGTATGAAATGAACGCTGTGGTAGTTTTAGGTATGCTCAATGTTCTGTTTGCTTTATATTTAATAGAGGAGGAATAAGGTGGAATTGATCGGAAAGCTCCTGAGTAGCGATGTTGTTCTACTGGCACTGGTGGGAACTTTGGGGCTTTGGAGCATTGCCCTCCTTGTAGTCTGGCAGGAGAAGAGAAAGAAGACTGCATGACGGTGGGGCGGGCAACCCCTCGACTTTGCCCGTTCCTGACCTCCCTTTTCATACCGCAACTCCTTTTTTTGTGGGCAGATTGCTAAGGGCTGAAACGATTGCAAAGTAAAGAGCACCTTTGACAAGTCCTATCCCGGATACAATCTGCATGGCTTCGGTTAGCTTTTCCTCCGCTTCCTCGTAGAGACGGATGACTTCTCCCTCTGCATTCGGGCTTTTGTCTTCAAGCTGCTGTGCTTCGCTGGATACTGCTACACCTTCTCTGTATAGTTGCCATGCGCGAAGGTAAGAGTTAGTAACTTTGTAAATGTCGTATATCTGAGGGTCATACTGGATAAGCGTGTCAGCTGAGGGAGATTTGAAATACTCCCTCAAGGTCAGGAAAGCTTCCAGCTCTGTCCGAGGTTTTTTCGTATCCTCCCAAACCGAGAGTATACATTCTTTGAGGTAGCTCATGACATGCACCTCCCTTTGGTTTTTGCGAAAATGAAAAGAAAGACAAGGAGGGACAAAGATGGCAGAACGGGAAGAGTTGAAGGAAGAGCTTTTAAAGCTCAGGAAACTGTTAGATTTAGGAGACAAGTTCCTCATGCACTTTGATGTTTGGATGTCCGAATGTATTGAGGAGATCATTGGAAGCAAGGACACGCGTCTTGAAAGGTTTATCGTAAAGAACACTAAGAAGGTTTTGACTGTTGAAGACACAGATGTATATGTGTATCTGTATATAGGAGACACAGAGGTTGGTAAAGTGTACGGCTTTTCATTAAACGATAGCCCTTTGGACTTCGTGGATAGAGCGAGAGAATGCACAGAAGAAGCTAAGGAAGCTCTACGTAAAATCATTGCCTATCACCTCTCTCAGTTTGACCCTCAGCGACATCGGTTAGGTTTTTCACCAGCTCCTCGGGATGTGGATAAAGAGAAGCAAGAGTTATAGCTACCTTAGCCAGATTCTCCAGCTCTTCTGGCTCAACTAAGCGCAAATCTAAAATCTCAGAGAATACGGAGTAGAGCTTGAGGAATACTCCCCTTTCCCGGCCAAAGAGAGTTGCCCATATAAGAATGTCGTCTTTCCGTGCCCTCCTTTCCATGTTAGGGATAAATATAAACTAAAAGTTTACAAATGTCAACCTAAATTTAAACTATAAGTTCCATCTTGACATCCTCTCTGCAGTATGGTAGGGGTATTGACGAAAAAGGAGGGGAAGGATGGAACAATCTGTTGATTATGAACAACCTATTCTGGTAGCTCGTCCCTCATGGTGGAATTACTTCTGGAACTTTGTTTTCTTCTGGTTCTTTTTCTTACCAGTCATAGCAGCTATCATAAACAGATATTCCCTAAAGATAGCAGTCTATCCTGACAAAATAGTCCTAGAGAAAGGGTTTCTCTCCAAAGACATAGTAGAGCTATTTATAAGTGATATTAGAGCTGTTAATGTAAAGCAAAGCCTAACCCAACGTATACTCGGTATAGGTGATTTGTACATAGCTTCATCCGGAACTTCAGGTTACGAAGAAAGAGCATACGGCATCAAGCACCCCCACAAAGTTAAAGAATTAATTATGAACCAAAGGCGTGCCGCACGTACCTAACCCAACTCAAAATTGCTTTATGAAGGAGTTGTACCATGAAATTGAGATTGCTGTTTTTTATTTCAATGTTAGCAGCTTTCAGCTTTGCTCAAGAAATAACTGGAGCTTTCGGAATTAAGTTTGGATCATCATTAAGCGAGCTTAAGGTTATAGGAACTTCAAAAACAACAGACGGAGACACTCTTTACATGGTTGATCCTCCTATAAAGATAAAGGCGTTGTCAGAATATTACGTGATGGCAACACCAATCTCCAAGAAAGTGTTTAGTATATGGGGCTTGGACGAAAAGCTGCAAAAAAGCGAATGTTTGACGCGTCTTAAGGCTATTCTCTCGGCTCTTGAGCGAAAGTACAAAATTAAAAGAGAGAAAATGCTCTCAATATTTGACGAAAACTATGGGGTGAAGAAAGGAAACGTGGAAGTGCATGTTAGATGTTCTGATGAGTTTACAGATTATACGTTGTACGTGCAATACTACCATAACTCATTAATGGAACAAGCTGAAAAAGAAAAAATCCGCCTCAAATCCAAAGAAATAGACGAGTCGGGGTTGTAGCCTATAATTAAAACTCACAGGAGAGAGCGGATGACACCGAGCGGTGTGGTAAAGAACGAGAACCTTAAGAGCGTAAGTAAGGCGGTGCAATTGATTTTCTTGGTAGCGGAAATCAACAAGCTCAAAACAAAGAAATTCCTCTTAACAGTCAGTAGTGCTTTATCTCAGTTTGCAGTTTGGCTGCTATTGTATGGTGCTTACAAAGCGACTAAAAAAAGCGGACACGAAATGGAGTTGGAGGATGTAATAGAAGCAGAACTCCTTAAAGTATTGGACAAGGGCTACAAAAACAACAAAGAGGAATTTATTGCTCTTGTGCGTTCTATGGCTCCACCTTGGTCCAAAGAACTAAAAGAAGTTCTTGAAGATGTGGCAGAAGAAGCACTCCAGACATACGAGCTAAAGAAAACACTGGAGTCAAACAAAGAACTTCTTGATTCGTTTTTGTCACAGGTAAAGAATGCAACAGATAGTATTTCTTGAAACTAAAGCGTTCTCCCACACAGTGAAAGAATTACAAAAAGACAAGTCATGTAAGAAAACAAATGTTTTAGTAAAGATACTGGAAGAGCTGGTAGAAAAGGTTGGTACCGTATCACTAACTCACTTTTTCTCCTATGAGGGGATGCGATTTTACAAGAAAAGACTGAGACATCCTTGCTCAGTCGGAGGACGCTCCGGAGGAGCTCGTCTTGTATTTGGTACTCTCAAGGAAGAGGGCAGGCTTACCGTGGTTTTCGTAACCATTTACTTTAAAAGCGAGAAGGAATCTATAACAGAAAACGAGGTATTAGAAGCCTTAGCATCTGGGCTGGAGCGTTCTCAAGCTCAGGAACTAATCAGCCAAATTACCACTGCTAAGGTTAATCGGTTTCTGGAATCCTTAACAAACAAATAGACGAGTCGGGGTTGTGAGGAGTTATGTCTTTACAACTTTGCGCTTTGCTTTGCGTTCCACTACACTCAAGATATCTACGGTAGGAAGCAAGCGTGCATCTGGAGGTAGCGAATCAAGTTTAGCGAACAAGTAACCCCTCGCAAAACTGTATAACATGGTGAGCCCATTTAATAAAAGATAACGGGCTTTCCGCTCCTCGGGAATTTCTTCAGATAGAAATCTGAAAGTTCCAAGAACCTCAGCTTTTGCTTTAAATGGGACAGATGCCTTCCGCTCGTTTACCTTCAACAGAAGCCGAACACCGTATCTTTGCCCCGTATCGTCCAATGGAACAAGGTCAAAATCTACATTTACTGAATAATCCGCAGGAGTTAGTTCATTTTCAAGAGCAGACAAGAACCACTCCAAACGAAAGTTATCTACCCTGATAGTTTCAAGCTGCATGACTGATTTCTTCGCTTTCATTCTCCAAACCCTCAATGCTTAAATCTACAGGCGCAAATGTAAAGTTTACAGAGCGGAAAAGCACCTCAAGCTTATCGACAGTGCTCACGGACGACTTAGGGAGAATTTTTAAGGTCATGTCCTCAGCATCTAAAGCAGCGAGAACCTTCGCGATGGTCCTTAGTGATACGTTCTCAGCCCCAAAAATTTTGGTTACGTATGCTGGAGTAACTCCCATCTTCTCTGCAAGCTCTTTCTTTGTAAGCCCTTTCTCTTTCATAAGCTCGTAAAGCTGTTCCGATATGTCATACTTGAGCCCTTCGTATATATATCCAGGCTGCTTGCGGAGTTTTCTTATCTTGTCTTTTACCGACATGGCTTCACCTCCTTTAGAAACCTCTCTGCAAGTTCTATCATCCTTTCACAAGCTTTTCTAATTTCCGCACTGTCTCTGCTATTGCCTTTCTTCCTCCATATGTAGCCCACGAGGATATGTTTTCCACAGATGCACACAAATGCGACTCTGTATGGTTTGGGTTTGAGCTCCCACACATTCCATTCTTCGCACGGCGCACCTTCAAGCCTGCGAGCCTTATCGGTTCCCCGAGGAATTCGTTCTGCCAAGCGTCCAATCCAACTGTAAACTTTTTCCTCTCCTCTTGGGTCTCCTTTGAAGAGTCTATCAGCCTGCTCTTCAAAGCCTTTCCACACCCACACATTGTATATATCGCTTGCAACTCTCTCAAATTCCTTCGGCTCCTTGCAGTCTTCATTTAACTTATAAGTTAAATTATGGCTCATTATTTACCCTGAGTCAAATCACTTCTTTACTCCACATCCTCAGGCTCAACAGGAGGTATTTTCTTTATAGCTTTCACGCTGACATCAATTCTAACTGCTCTTTAAAGGTTTTAATGACCTTCTTTCTTTTCTCCGGAGGAAGTTTTCTAATGAGCTGAGCTATGTCTCCGAACATAGAATAAAGCTCCTCCGTATCAGTTTCTTCGTCAAGAAAATACGAGATGGGGACTCCAAAGAACGACGATAGTTTTTCTAAATACTCCCATGTTACACCCGATATGTTGTATTTCCACTTATATACAGCTGTTGGAGATACACCTATTTCTCTCGCGAGACGTCTATCGCTTATTCCAGCATGCATAAGCAAATGTTGTAATTTTTCACCTATAAAAAGACCTTTACCTTTGCCTTTGCTCTTCTCGCTGCTTCCCATCAACTTAAGGATATAACCAGAGGTTAACACCTTCAATCTCCAAGTTTTAGTTCATAAATAGGTTGACGATTGCCAACTTTTAGTTTACATTCATTAATAATGTCTGTGAGAGCATTAGCCAAAAAAGTAGGAGTGTCAGCAACCATCATAAGTAACACAAAAAACGGGAAAAAACATGTTTCTCTCCCCTTAGCTGTGAAAATAGAAAAAGCCACTAACGGAGAAATAAAAGTAGAGCAGATTGTAAGACCTGAGGTAGCACAGGCTCTAAGGGAATACCTCCTCCTCCGCTGTTCCACGTCTAAAACATCTACTCCTGAGGAGCAGTTGAAAAGTCTAAAGGATAAGGAGGGATAGAGGGTGGCTAATGTAACAAAATCCAGCCACTTGCCACTATACAGCATTCAAAGAAAACAACACTTTTTCAAGGAGGGCACAAATGAACCTTGAAGCTCTGGATTTTAAAACAGTCCTGAGGGTTGCATGGAAGCAGTCGGGACTGACTCTTGAGGAGCTTGCCCAGAAATCCGGAATTCCCTTCGGTCAGATAGTTCGCTACATCAACCCCGACGATGATTACCATCCTAATCCTTATAAGGTTGTAGCTCTTTCCAGAGCTTTAAACACCACCCTCTTAATTGACTGGTTCTACGCTCAGACCCGCACGGAAAACTACTTCAACGGTTATTTCAAAACTACCAAAGAGATAACGGATGTCATCAACGAACTCACCAAAGCCCTTGAAGATGGAAAGGTCAGCGAATACGAGAGGAGAAAGTTACTCACGGAGGTTGAGGAAGCCCTAAGGGAACTGGAAGCCCTTAAAGAGTACTTGATGATAGGAAAACAAAAGGAGGGCAGAAGATGAAAGAAGGAAAAGAAGCTATTAATATTGTATGGCAGGCACTCTTCCCGGTCAAGTTTTCTGAAAACGAGTATGCGGAAATTGTATTTGATGAGGGAGATAAAGTATTCAAATACGCATATCATGTTCAGTCCCTTGAAGAGCTTGAAAGTTTTGTAGAGGAATATAACGGAAGAATTAACATAGCTATATGTCCGAATACAAGAGAACCCAAGAAGATAGAAAGAAGGACAGGGAAAGAAGCAGTCAGAAGACAAAAAGCTATCCTCCTTGACATAGAGGACCCCGACAAACACGAACTTACAAGCCCGCAAAAAGTTAGAGAACTTATCAGGAAGGTAGTAAATGCCTTTCCGGAAAGTCTCAGAAAGGCAGGATACTATTCCGCTTATACAGGAGGCGGCGGGCAGATATGTATTTTGCTCTCCCGGTGGATAGAAGGCGGGGAAATAGACATAGTTTACGAGTGGCTCAGAGAGCAGTTGAAAGGTATCAGATATATAGACAGTAAAAGCTTTAACTACGGGCAACCTCAAAGGCTGATCGGGACGGTTAATGTAAAGTACGGGGTAAAAACGTTTATCTATAAAGTAAACGAAAGAGTAGAACCTCTTGACGTTGATAGAATTCTTGCCACATGGACAGCCCGTCAGGAGCTTGAAAACTATGTCTCTAACCAGATAGATGAAAACAGGGGCAGGATAAAGAATCTTCGCGAGGCAATTAATGAGATAAAGAGAAAGATCCGCTTTAAAGATCTGGGTTTTGACGGTGAAAATTGCGGAGATTATACAAAACTTTTATGCCCGTTCCATGAAGAAAATAATCCGAGTTTCATTGTTTACCATAACGAGGAAGGGGATTTAGGAATTGATTACCACGATGAAGAATACTACGACATAATTAAGTTTTACCAGAAGATATACGAAAAAGATTTTATTACTGCGGTCAGGGAACTTGCCCAGAAAGCGGGTATAAAGCTTGTGTTTTCTAAGGAAGAGAAAAAGAAAATAGAAAAAGAACAGGCTCTTGCAAACTTTGATCCGTACGAATACCTGAGCGAAGAACTCAGGATAGTATCCGCAGTGCGGTATCGCATAAACGGTGAATACTGGTTTGACATCTTTGTTGAAAACAGAGAAGGGGAAACGGTTCGTCTCAGCACCTCTCTTTTTAAGATCCTTGAACCAAAATACGCTCTGAGACTTTTCGGTTCGCATACAGGTTTCAAGCCCGCTCCTCTGCCTGAAAAGGCTAAGGAGGAAGCATGGGAAAGAGTTCTTGATACGCTTTTTGAAATATCCGACAAAGACGAGGATGATTTCGACAGGTCGGAGCTGCCGTGGGAAGCAGAAGAGCTCAAAAGGATTATCAGAGAAGCACCTGCAACCGATTACATGCCCGACTTCCTTCCTTCTAAAAGCAGGTACGTGAAGTTCTACGATGCGGATACAGGAACTGTTTTTGTAAGTTTGACGGCTCTCCTCAGAAGAGCAAAAGTTTACCCCTCACTGGAAAGAATGAATATCAGAAAAGTGTCGGAGCTGCTCAGGCTTATAGGAGCCCGTCCCGATAAGCTTTATAAAGATGGATATGAAGTCAGAGTATGGAGACTGCCTGAAGGTGACTGGAGAATTACCGACACGACCGACACTTCCGACACTACCACCGACAGTTATAGTGTCGGTGTTAAAAACATTGATAGAGTAAGCTCGGACGGGATCACCGACACTACCGACACTATTTTTACAGAAAAAACGGGTATAGAAAAAACAGAAAAAAATCAGTCCGAAGTGTCGGCAGATATGTCGGAAGTCTACGGAGACAACGGACAGAGCACCGACACTAACAATTTTGAAACTGATTTCAAGAATGAGGAAACTGTTGAGAGTCAAGTATTAGAAAACACCGACACTACCGACACTAATTTCCGTCGGGAAGTGTCTGAACTGTCGGATGATGACTGGGATGTGGATGAGATTCCGTTCTGAAGGAGGTGTTGAATGTGATAAGAAAAGCGTTCGGACCACCCGGAACGGGTAAAACTACTTGGATAGTCAATCAAACCGCAGCCTTAGTCCGCCTTAATGAAGTAGACCCCTATAAAATATGCGCGGTCTCACTCACTAAAGCCACAAAGTATGCATTACTTTCAAAACTTGACCGTATAGGGGTCGCCGTAAATACGGATCAGATCAGAACCCTGCACTCGTGGTGCTACAGAGCCTTGAAAGAAAGCGGAGCAAATCCGTATATAGTAAAGACTTCGGAATTAAAAGAGTTTTTTGAAAGTAAAGGTTTTGAGTTCAAAACTGACGAAGTTGAGGCTTCGGAAGAAGAAGAGTTTACCGCTGACTGGCATGAAACAGAAGGTAACAAATTATATCAGGCTTTTACAAAGCTAAGATTAACATGGGATGGAGTAAATCCCCGGGAACACGTTTGTAGATTTTTTCGGAGTGAACACGAAGAACTTTCTGTATCCGAAAGAACTTTCTTAAATCTTTTTAAAGATTATGTGGAGTGGTTGAAAAAACAAGGTCTTTATGACTTTACAAGACTGCTTACAGAAGCATACAAAAAAGGAGTTTCCGCTTCAGGGGACCTCCTGATTCTTGACGAATTTCAGGACAAAGGAAATCTTCACAATCTTATAGTTAGACAGTGGCTTACCAACTTCAAGCACGTTCTTGTGTGCGGAGATGATGATCAGGCAATATTTACCTTTGCAGGAGCATCACCGAAACATCTCATAGAACTTCAAGCTGATGAAACTGTAGTGCTTCCTACAAGCTACAGACTGCCGGATAAAGTGCACAGCCTTGCTGTAGAGGTTATAAAGCAGAATAGATACAGAGTACCAAAGAAATTCATGCCTGCAAAGGAGGGAGGAAAAGTTGAGTGGCTCTACTCAAAGGACGATGTTCTGAGTGCACTCAACGGAAAGAAAACGTACATACTCTGCAGGAACCGCTACTTTCTGCAGGAGTGGAAAGAAATCCTTGAAGCGGAGGATATCCCATACAAAGTGATAGGCAGAAAACAAAATATACCGAAGATAGCCAAGCACATACGCACACACCTGAAACTTCTGGGAGGCAAACCTGTACACGACGAAGAGCTAACCGCACTTTTAAATGAACTAAAACCTTTGATAAGAACAGTGACAGGGAAAAAACAGGTAAGAGAAACTGTGATAGCAACCGTAAGAGACAAGATCAAGAAAAGGAACTTTTCCGGTGTAGAAGGAAAAATTGCGTATCTCATACTTACCAGAAGTCCGGAAGAACTTTTTACAGAGCACGACGAAAGCACGGTTGAAAAGTGGAAGCGTAGGGCTCAGGAACTGGAAAAATGGGTTTCTCCGAACATCAGTATAGGAACAATTCACTCTGCCAAGGGTTTAGAGGCAGATACGGTTTTCCTTGACACGAGAGTAACAAAAAGAGTTCTTGAGACCGCTTTAAACGACCCGGAAAGCGAAAGGAGAGTATTGTATGTTGGAATCACGCGGACAAAAGAAGAACTCTACCTTGTCAATCCCGGAGGTGCATACAGCTATGAGCACCTTGAGATGTTGTAGGGAGGCGGAAGTATGAAGAACATTATAACCATTGACCCCGGTTATTCAGCGCTTGGTTGGGCTGTGGGTGAAAAAGGTAGCGGCTGGCTTGAATACGGGACTCTCTATTTCAAAGAAAAAGACAGGCTCAAAGAAATCCACAAAAAAGTTACTGACCTTCTTCGGGAATACCTACCTATTGAAACCGTTTACATAGAAGACTTCCGCATATACAGAGATGAAATCAAGGACAAACACAAAACCGCTTTCGCTATAGGAGTTATAGTTGCTTGTGCTTATGAACTCGGCTTGGATGTAAAGCTCATCAACCACAGGAAATGGAAAGCCGACTTTGAGCGTATTTATTGGGTAGTAGAGCCGAAACTTCCGAGGAAGTGGAGAGATGGACTACAGAAAGGTTCCGAGCATTCCCGCGATGCAGTGATGATGTTACTGCCGAGGGTAATAAGCTTGAAAAGCTTACTGACAGGAGGCAAGAAGTGAAAGCAACACAGAAGCAGGTTGAGTACATCTATCTGCTTGCGGCGGAACTTAACTTCAGGAAACGGGAACTTTTTATGTTTACGGGAGGCAGGAAGCCTGAAGAACTGGACAAAAAGAAGGCGAGCGAAGTAATAGAACATCTGAAGAGATTGAAAAGGAGGTAAGAGGTTGATAGCGGTTTTGGTATCTGGAGGAAAAGACTCAACAGCAACCTTGCTTTTGGCAATAGAAAAGCACGGAAGGGAAAACGTGGTTCCAATATTCACAGATACAGGTTTTGAGTCGTCCGAGACTTACGAATATCTTAACTACCTTGAAAGGACACTTAGTATAGAGATAATTAGACTCAAAAATCCCGACGGAGACGATCTTATATCCCTCATTCTCAAGAAAAAGCATTTTCCTAATTCTCGTATGAGGTTCTGCACTGCTCTGCTGAAACAGGTTCCTGTTGCTCTCTATCTGATGGAAAGGAAGGACGTTCGGGAACTCTGGATGGGAATACGGACAGAAGAAAGCAGACGTAGAAAGGAAAAATATGGGCATCTCAGCCCTAATGACACATGGAAATATTCGGAATGGCTCAACAACAACGGCTATTTGAGAAAAAGGCACCTTGAAAAACTTACGCATATCCGATGCAGGTTTCCCATAGTGGACTGGACGGAAGAACGGGTATTTGAACACCTGAAAGAAAAGGGGATAGAGCCTAATCCTCTTTACAAAATGGGACATACGAGAGTAGGATGTTACCCCTGTATCTTGGGAAGCTGGAAGGATTATAAAGCCTGCTGGGGAACAGAGGAGGGAAGGAGGAACATCATCAAACTTCTTGAGGTGGAGGAAGAGTTAAACAGGAAGGGATACGCTACTCGGCTTAAAGACCACGTTACAGCGAGAGAGCTTGTCAAGAGGCTTGAGCTGAATGACGCTCAGCTGGATATGTTTTGCAAAGAGGAGGTATGTGAGTTATGCAGAGCTTAAAACTCTTCCGTAAAGGTCAAAAAGTTCGTCACAAACCCTCGGGAAAGATACTGGAAGTTATCAGGGATGAAGGAGGCGTAAAAGTGCTGGTAAAGGTGAAAGACCAGCACGGTGAGTCTGAGATGAGTATTCCGAGATACAACCTTGAGGAGGTGGAGGAGTGAAAGACATCTCCTTTAGAGATGTCGTAGAGGCTGTGATCTGGTTTCTGGTTGTGTTGGCTGTTATTGTCGGAACAGCTCTCTTTGTTGCTGAAACTCTCTTTGTTACGGGCTGAGGAGGAACTGTAATGACAAAAGCGGAGAAGATTAAGGAACTCCTTGGGAAAGGGCTAACATACAGAGAAATAGCTGAAAAGGTAAACTCTACACCTGACTATGTCAGTACGGTAGTCTATAGGCTTAAAAAGAAGCAAAAGAAAGTTGAAAAGCCCAAAGAGGAAAACCCTACCCATGAGGTACAGATAGAAAGGGAGAGGATCAGAAGAGAGATAGCTGAGAAAAAATACCTTCAACTGAAGAGACTCTTAGCCAGGGATGAAAACATCATACAAGCTCTCAAGGAAGTAATCCCTCAGTTTCCGGTACCGGAATACGTCAACCCTCCTAAGCCTGCCTATACTAAGGGCAAAGAGACAGCAGTTTTGCTCATATCGGACTGGCATATAGGAGAAGTAGTGAGCGAAGAAGAAACGCTTGGGCTGGGCGCCTTTAATTCCGAAATAGCGACTGCACGGGTAGAGCTTATCTCCGAAAAAACCATAGACCTTATATCCGGATACACCCGCTCAAGAATAGACACGATAGTCGTCGGTGCTCTCGGTGATATGGTTTCGGGACAGATCCATGAAGAGCTGGAGAGAACGCAGGACCTTAACGCTGCTGAACAGGTAATTATGACAGCATGGCTCATTGCTATGCTCCTTTCTGAACTTACCGCCTACTACAACGTGAAATTCGTCGGCGTTGTCGGGAACCACGGAAGGCTTAAACAGAAAAAAGAAGCCAAAGAAAAGTATGTAAACTGGGACTACATTGTCTATCAGATTACCTCACTTCTCCTGAGAGATAACCCGAGGATAGAATGGCTCATAAGCAAATCTCCTCACGCATTCGTTGAAATAGAAGGGCATCTCTTCCTCTTTACTCACGGAGACACTATTAAAGGGTGGGCAGGTATTCCCTTCTACGGAATATCCCGGTACGCAAACAACATGCGGGAAATATTAAACAAACGAAGGCTCATACTTGACGGACTCTGTATGGGACATTTCCACCAGCCGGCAAACATAGAGCGTGTAAATGGACCCATCATAGTCAATGGTTCGCTCAAAGGTCCCGATGAGTATTCCCTTCAACGAGGAGCAGCTATGGGACCAAGTCAAATACTCTTCGGTGTAAATAAGGAATACCCCAAAACCTTTGAATACACTCTGTGGCTTGACAAGAAGCTTCAACCCTCGCGGTGGGATCTGAACATCCCTAACATCTGGGCAGAGGTGGAGGTGGTATAAGTGGGCATCCTCAATGAGCTAAACGCAGCTTCACAAAAGGTGTTAGAACTCACAAGAAAGCTTGATAGAGACTTTGTTGTCAAGCTGGATAGGGCTGAGTATGAAAAGATGGACAGGGCAAGGAAGAACCTGCTCAAGGCTCAAATGACACTGGATTTAGCTGTTTGGGTGTGGCATACGAAGGAGGTTTCGGATGATAAGAATAGAAGCAGAGATTGAGAACCCAATAAAGATAGCTAAGGACTGGCGTCTATCAGGGGAGCACGTAAGGCTGTTTGTGCTCCTGTATGATCACAGGGATGTGGAGTTCTCTTCCATATCACAGCTATGTGAAGCTTTAGGTGTTTCTGTTTCTACCTTATACAGAGCCTTGAGGAACCTCATGAAGTTTGGATACGTAGAGGAAAAAAGAGATGGGAACGGAAGAGTTCTGGTGTTAAGAGCCAAGTGCTTGTGCATGGAGGGTAAGAGATGACAGGATGTGAAGTGTCGGTAATCGGTATTGTCTTGGTTAGTAGTGTATTTCTTCTGATTTGGGTGTTTATCGTGGCTAAGATTTCGTCTCCTTGGCGTCTTCCGTCCCCACCAAAACCTCCTGCAAAGGTACACAAGTTACAGGAAGGCTGGTTGCAAAGAGGAGGCATTAACAGGCCCCCTCAGACACCAAAACCCCCTTTAGATAAAGTTCCGGTGTGCGGGTCAAGGAGGAAAGAGGTATGCGTGGGATGACAAGAGATGTTCTTGTAGCTGCAGGAGTTTTCTTTATCGTGTACCTTACTGGATCATTCTTGGCTTGGGATTTCAACCCAGGCAATTGGGACGAAAAATTAAGGGGTTTTGTAGCCTTCGTAGGCTGGTATGGGGCTTTTTCGGCTGTGGTAATGGTGAGGATGGGCTCAAATGGAAGGTAACCTTGCGGGTCCTTTCCGAAGACAGGGCGTACGGGTCGCTGCCCCGCGGCGCGCAACAGGTTTTGAACTCGCTGAAAGCCAACGACAGCGGCAGGTAAGCCATGGCTAAGACAGCGGGGAACGTTCAGAACACTACGGATGTAACGGAAAGCTTATTTTTGTATCCTTCCGATATTGCACTCTTGTTTAGGAGAGCCGAGTCTACCATCAGAGACTGGGCTGTCAGGAGTAAAGCAAGAAAAATTAAAGACGGGAACCGAGTAAAGTACTACCTTCCTGATATTTTTGAGTACTACGAGAACGAGATAGCTCCTTACATCAGATCTCAGACCGAAGACCTTGATAAAGTCAAAGCAGAACTTGAGAAAGTTAAGCTTGAGAAAGAAAAGATAAACCTCGCTGTCCTCAAGGGAGAATACGTCAAACGTGAACAGGTAGAGATAGAATGGGCACAGAGAGCAAGCGAACTCAGACAGGGACTGATAGCTCTTGAGTACAGATTATCTTCCCAGCTTGCTAACAGGAGGCTGTCAATATCAAAGGTCAGGGAAATCATCAGGAAAGAAGTCTTAGCTCTACTTGAAGCATATACAACCGAAGGAGAGTACACACCACCCCTGAAGGGTATCTCTAATGAGGAGTTTGAAAAACACTACTTTGAGTTTCTTAAAAAGCTTGAGAGGGGTGAGCTGAATGGCAAGAAAGCTAAATCTAACAGAAAGAGAAAGAAGAGCACTAAGTCCACCTGAGGACATCACTGTCTCGGAGTGGGCTGAGAAATACAGAGTTTTGGACAAGAGAGCTTCAAAGGAACCGGGAAAGTGGAGCAACGAAAGGACACCCTACCTCAAGTATGTCATGGACTGTTTTTCGGATTTTGAAGTTCAGGAGATAGTTCTCTGTTTTGGTGCACAGCTCGGAAAGACGGAAGCTCTTTTCAATATGATCGGGTATGCGATAGATGTGAATCCGGGACCTGCATTCCTTGTGTTTCCCACCGAGGACGTAGCAGCGTATGTGTCAAGGAACAGACTCCAGCCCATGATAAGTTCAAGTCCTAAACTTGAGGAGAAGAAGACTCCTGTAGCCGCTGACTTCCAGATGTACGAGATGAAGTTTGAGACGATGACCCTTTACCTCGGGTGGGCTAACTCTCCTTCTCAGCTCGCTTCCAAACCCATCAGGTACCTTTTTATGGATGAGGTGGACAAATACCCTCCGTTTTCCGGAAAGGAAGCAGATCCTATATCTCTGGCTGAGAAAAGAATCTCTTCTTACTATGGGTTCCACAAGATAGTTCTGGCTTCTACTCCTACTACAGAGGACGGGAATATATGGAAGAGGTTGAATGCGTGCACTACGATATACAGGTATTCTGTTCCCTGTCCTCACTGCGGGACTTACCAGTTCCTTGAATTTGAAAATCTCAAATGGGAGGGAAAAGATCCGGAAGAGGTTTTGAAGAACACTTGGTATGAGTGTCCTCATTGCGGGGGTGTGATAACGGAGCTCCATAAACAAGATATCCTCAGGAGGGGAAGGTGGGAACCTGTCAAGGGAGGAAAAAACAGAAGGAAGGTAGGTTTTCACCTGAGCGGACTGTATTCTCCGTTTGTGCCCTGGGGGAAGATAGCAAGTGAGTTTGTAGAGTCAAAGGATGATCCGGCAAAGCTGATGGATTTCATTAACTCAAGACTTGCGGAGCCGTTTAAGGAAGTAGTCACCGAGCGGAAGGAAGAAGACATACTCAAGTGGAAGACGGAACTTCCTCCCGGAGTCGGACCATCGGATACGTGCGCTTTCGTGGCAGGGGTAGACGTGCAGGAGAACGGCTTTTACTACACTATTTATGCTTTTGAGAAAGTAGATGCCTATCTTGTCAGGTACGGTTTCGTGGGAAGCTGGGAAGAGCTTGAGACAGTTCTTTTTGCTTCCGAATACAGAATCAAGGACTACGATAAGGGTTTCAGAGTTTTTAGAGTGTTTATAGATGCTGGAGCGAGGACAGCTGAGGTTTATGACTGGTGCAGGTCTAAGGTTCCCGTAGTTTTCCCCATCAAGGGAGCTTCTACAAGAACGGGAGCTCCTTTCAGGGAGACCGAGATAGAAAAAAGACCGGGAGCTAAAGGGAGAAAATGGGCATCCCCTCTAAGGCTCGTTCTTATAGATACAAATTACTACAAGGACGAAATAGCGAGGAGACTTGAGTTCGGAGGGCTCTATTTCCATTCTGAAACCGCAAACGATTTCGCAATGCAGATGATAGCTGAGGAGAAAAGAAAAGTTAAGAAAGGGAATAAGTACGTTGAAGAGTGGGTGAGGGTTCACAGGGCGAACCACTATCTTGACTGTACTGTGTACGCCCTTGCCTGTGCCGACCATTTGGGGGTGAGGTATCTGGTACCGCTGGTTCAGAGAGCTTCTCAGTCCCAGCAAAAGAAAGAGAAGAAAACAGAAAACATCCTTGGAAGTTTGAGAACTGGGGCTGGATGGCTCAGGAAGAAGAAAGGATGGTTAAGATGACGTGTGCTTTTTTAGAACCTCTTTTGGAAATGTATAAAAGTGCGGTTTACTTTGATCGTTTGTGGTGAACCAGTGTTGAAATTATCCCTGCAAAATAAGGGATTGCGACTGCACCACGTCACCTATCTTGAGCTCCATCTTACTCCCTCCTTTGTTCTTATACATAATTTAGCTCCGAGTTTCTCATTTTGGGAATTTTTTTCAAATCTGACACAAATTCTCATTTTGACACAGACAAGGCAAGCATCCTGCACCACCCTATAACTGATGACCAAGGAAGAGCTTGAATTAAGGAAACAGTCTATCCTGTCGGCTATTCAGGCAATAGAGAGCGGTGCTCAAGAATATGAAATGCCCGACGGTACCAAGGTAAAGAAAGCAGACCTGAAAGTGCTTTATCAGGAACTCAGAGAAATAGACAAGGCTCTTACGAATGCTACCGGTGGCTACAACACGAGGGTGTATGTGAGGTTCACATAGATGGGCTTGCTTGGCTGGATAGATAAGGCTTTGTGGTGGGTAGCTCCCGAATGGAGATGGAAGAGGGAACTCATAAAACAACGCAAAGCCATGCTTAAAGAAGTGAGGAAACTCAAGGCTGCTGCCAAGGATAGAATTTACGGAAAGTTTGTAGGGAATTCTGATAGACCGAATGCGGATATAGGAGACCTCCCCACGGTAAGGTACAGAGCAAACTACCTCTATCAGAACGATCCTTTTGTCAGGGGAGCTATAGATACGCTTCTTAACAGGGCTATAGGGGCTGGATCGGTAGTTCAGGCAACGACGAAAGACGAACAGTTCAACGATAGAGCTGAAAGGCTTTTTGCCTCTTGGGGATACAGCGCTGATTACTACAGGCAGTTTCACTTTGGAGACATTCAAAGGCTTGCTCTCCTGAAACTCTTTCTCGATGGAGGTGTCTTTTTCCACAAGGTGGTGGATCTTGAAAACGATACAGTTCCGTTTGCTCTTGAAATCCTTGAATACTCAAGGCTTGCCCCGACAGGAACTCCTGAGAAGGGAAACACGATCTACCACGGAATAGAGGTTACTAAGGACGGAAGAGTCGTTGCTTATCACTTCTACAAAAACCCCGTGGATGTGTCCACAACGAGTATGGAAGTTGAGAGAGTTCTCGTTGAGGACATAATACACTTCTCTCCCTTCAGGAGACCCCATCAGCTTCTCGGAATTCCTCTGCTCGCTCCTGCTATCCCTTATGCTTATCACCTTGCAGAAATACTTGAGGCAGAACTTATCAATGCTAAGGTATCTGCATCCTTCGGGGTAGTGATAAAGAAAAATAACCCCTACGCTGAGGTTTCGGCTCTTCCCACGAACGAGCAGGGGCAGAGGGAGATAGAGATAGCCCCCGGTATGGTGGAGTTCCTTGAGCCGGGCGAGGACATAGAGGTTATAGACCCCAAGAGACCAGGGAACACATTTGACGACTTCGTGAAGATCATCCTCAGGGGAATAGGAAAGTCTATAGGGCTGTCCTACGAGCAGATCTCTGGAGACAAGTCCGAGGTCAACTACTCCTCTGCAAGACACTCAGAGCTTGAGCTCAGAGACTACCTTCAGCCCTTGAGGAAAGCTCTTGAAAGGTATTTCCTCAAGCCCGTATATCAGGAGTTCGTCAAGTGGGCTGTATCCCTTGGGCACCTGAACGTCCAGGGCGGGATAAAGGACTGGAAGAACTGGACGGCTCACAGATGGATACACAAAGGGTACGAGTGGGTAGATCCTCAGAAGGAAGCAAAGGCAAAAGAGCTTGAGCTGAAGCTCGGACTCACCACCCTTGCAGACGAGGCAGCAGCAAGAGGTAAGGACTGGAGAGAGTTGATAGACCAGAGGGCAAAAGAGGTGAAGTATCTCAAATCCAAAGGCATCCTTGACATAACCCAGATTGTCAAGCCTGAGAACGTTGAAGCTGCAGATTTACTCAGCCAGCTCTTAGAGGAGGCTAACAATGGCGGTTAAACTCAACAGAAAAGGCTATAACCACGCAAGGGATTTGATCCAGCAGGGGAAGGTAGATCTCAATTCCTCTTGGAGCTTTTCCACGGAGGATGAGAACAAGATTCTTGGAGATGACAACTGGGATGAATATGCAAAGTGGTTTCTCGCTGTAGATGACGAATACGACTCGGATACGAAAGCCCACTACAAATTCCCATACGGGAAGAACGGAAAGGTTTACAGAAGAGGAGTTATAGCTGCCAAGCAAAGGGCAGCTCAGCAGGGATACACGGAGATAGAGAATGCAGCGGACAAACTTCTTCAGATGATAGATGAGAAGTATGGAAAGGACGAGAAAGGAGAGAAAGATATCAAGCTGAGGGAAGCCCTTACAAGCGAAGTTCAGCACCGAACCTTTTCGGTAGAGACAAGAGCTGTGAACGAGGAGAAGAGAACAGTAGAGCTTTCTTTCTCCTCTGAATACCCTGTGGAGCGGTGGTATGGAAGGGAGTATCTCTCCCACGATGAAGATGCTGTAGATGTGTCTCCTCTTGTGGATGCGGGTTCTGTTCTCAGGAACCACGATCCAGACCAGATAGTGGCAAAACCTGTGAAGGTGTGGATAGACACAAAGGCGAGAAAAGGGAAGGCTGTAATCCAGTTCGGGACTACAGAGCTTGCAGAGAAGACTTTCCAAGAGGTTAAGGAGGGACTTCTGAGAGGAGTGTCGGTAGGCTACAGGGTTAGAGAGTACAGGTGGCTTGATGAGAACGAAGTATGGGAGAGGTTTGAAGGTCCCGGAATAGTTGCCACGAAGTGGGACGTCCTTGAAATATCGCTTGTGTCAGTTCCTGCCGACCACACGGTCGGTGTTGGTAGGTCAATTCAAAAAACTCAAGGAGGTATGACGATGCCTGAGAAACCTGAGGGAAAGGAAACCAAAGAGACTTTTGAGGAGAGAGGGGCAACCCAGCCCCAAGACCGTGAGAAAATCCTCAAGCAGGAAAGAGAGAGGATTAAAGCCATCAGAGAGCTCTGCAGACAGTTCAATCTGGATGCCCTTGCGGACGAGCTCATTGATAGCGGAGCGTCTATAGAGGAGGCAAGGGCAAAGGTTCTTGAGGAACTTGCCCAGAGGAGCAAGCCTGTAGGTCCGTCAATACATGCCACGATAGTGGAAGACGAGAGAGACAAAATAAGAGCTGCTGCGGTAGATGGAATCAGACTCAGGGCAGGATGGAAGATAGAAAAGCCTGCAGAAGGAGCTGAAAAGTTCAGAGGCATGACCCTTGAAAGGCTTGCTGAGTACTGTCTCAGGAAGGCCGGGGTTCAGACGGACGGTCTTACCAGAATCCAACTCATACAGAGAGCCTTTTCACATTCTACTTCTGACTTCCCCAACATCCTGATGGATGCTGTCAACAAAGCCCTGCTTGATGCTTACAGGGAGGTTCCTACTACCTTCAGGAAATGGACGAAGGTGGTATCAGCCTCCGACTTCAAGAAGAGGTATGTGGTCAAGCTGGGTTCCTTCTCCGAGCTGGATATAGTCCCTGCAGGTGCAGAGTTCAAGGAGAAGACCATATCCGAGGAGAAAGAAGAGTACAGCATAGCGACTTACGGAGCCATCTTCTCTATCACAAGACAGACCATAATCAATGACGACCTTGACGCCTTCTCCAGAATACCTATGCACCTTGGGAGAGCCGCAAGGAGGACGATAGAAAAGACTGTCTACAACATACTCAACACGAACCCTAAGATGTCCGACGGAAATACACTGTTCTCTGCAGCTCACAAAAACGTTGGAACACCGGGAGCTATATCCAACACCACTCTAAAGGAAATCAGGAAACTCATGGGTCAGCAAAAAGACCCTGACGGTAATCTCATATACCTCAGACCCGGCTATCTTATCGTTCCGCCTGCAATAGCTACAGATGCTATGGAGTGGATGAACTCCACTTACTTCCCCGGAAAGTCCAACAACCAGCCTAATATCTGGCAGAAATGGGCTGAAGTGATAGAAACTCCCTATATCTCCGCTGACGCAGGAGGTTCCGACACGGCTTGGTACGTCATAGCGGATCCGACGCTGATAGACACGGTAGAGGTTGCGTTCCTTGATGGTCAGGAAGAGCCAACTATAGAGACCGATAAAGGGTTTGAAATAGACGGTATCAAGTTCAAGGTAAGGCTTGATTTCGGAGCAGCCCCTGTGGACTGGAGGGGGATGTTTAAGAATGCCGGAGCTTAATTCATGAGGAGGTGATGTGAGATGAAGAATTTTGTCCAGCACGGAGAGAATCTGGAGCTGAATGTGGGAACCAATAAGAAGTCCGGCGATCCTGTGGCTGTAGGAAAAATAGTCGGTGTTTGCGTAACGGATGCAGACGCTAATGGCATGGCGGTAGTCGCAACCGAAGGAGTTTACAGGCTTACTGTTGTAGCCAACGATGGAACGGCAAACGTAGCTATCAAAGTAGGGGATGAGATATTCATACAGTCTGACGGAACCCTTAATAAGAACAATGCAGGAGAGTTGTTCGGTTACGCTCTTGAGGATGTGGCATCCGGAGCAACGGCAACCATCAAGGTCAAGCTGGCTGCAAAATGAACGTCAGGATTAAGGTCAACGGCAAAACTGTTCGTGGGGATCTGGGGGCACATCTCGGTCGTGCCCTCCACTCCCAGATCCTTACGGCTGTTGAAAAGGCTTTTAGGTCTGAGGGATACAGGCTCAAGAAAGAAATGGAGAAAGCTATTAAGAACAACCAGATGGTCTGGGCACCTGTCAAACCTCTTACTCTCGCTCTGCGAAAACGTTTTCGCAGAGACAAAGCCCCTGGTAGATTTTTCGCTCAATTTGTCAGGTATGCAGTCGGGCATACGGACAGGGGACTGGTGCTCAAGGTCGGGGTGTTTAATCCCGGTTTTGACATGAAAGGCAGGAAGGTGAAACCCCTGTCAAAGGGAATAATTGCGAATGCCGAAAGGTTCGCAAGAGGATTTGAGTTTACAGCAGACGAGGAATACAGAAGAGGAAGAATAAAGGCTTTTCTTGCGGCAAAGGGGATAGACAACTGGGAAAGCCTCTCCAAAAGAAGAAAAAAAGCACTGAAAAGACAGATGCAGAAACTCGGAGTGTTCGTCAGGAAAGGAGCTACCATCAAGGCACCCCCCAGACCTGCAGAACCGTTCTTTGAAAAGAACAAAGAGCGTATAGAGAAAGAGCTTAACTGGCTTGTAGAAAAAGCGCTCAAGCAAGAAAAGTGGTCTAAGAACTGGTGGGAAGAGGTGAGGTTCTGAGATGAAAGTGGTCTCTCAGGCAAAGGACGACTTTGCAGCCATCATTGCAAACGACGGAGTGGACTGTACATACAATGGCAACACCTACAAGGTCTTTTTCCTGAGAGACCCTGAGAAGAACACAGATGTCTATTCCGGTGGTGTGGAAACAACAAGTGCATACGTGTATGGCTCCGTAAAAGACTTTGGCTCGGTCAAACATGGAGACATTCTCACAATAAACGGACAGAACTACAAGGTCATTGAGAAAGAAGTCGGAGACGTAATGGCAGTAATGCTTGTAGCGAGGGTGTGAACATGGCAACGGTCAGAGAGCAGATTGTAAACGCTATAGCAAACAGGTTCAGACAGATAACGGTTGCAAACGGCTACAACACAGATGTGGGAAATTCTGTGTATGTGTGGAATGACTCTCCCTTTTCTGTAGATGAGCTGCCAGCCCTTAACATTAGGGATGAGTCAAGTGATATAGAGGACCTAACAAATAGCACGGAAAGAGTGCGTCTGACGGTCAGGGTGGATATTGTTGTATCAAACAGTGATCCCATACCCACCATAAGAGCCATCCTCCAGGATATCAGAAAAGCGGTAGCTGTAGATGAAACTTGGGGAGGGCTGGCTCTGTACACGGCTATGGTGGGCGATGAAATAGACAGCGTGTCGGCTGAAGACGTTATAGCAAGTGCCTTTATGAAGTTTTACGTAGTCTATGACGTGCCGAGGTGGGGGATGTAAGCATGTTCAAAGAGCGTGATGGAAAGACGAGCTTTACGAGGGTCAGCTCCTTTCTTCTGATACTTGCTTACATAGTGTGGGCATCCTACATAGTCTTGTCAAAAGGAAAGATCCCTCCCATGCCGATGGAGCTCGTGTATCTGATAGGAGCTGCGTATGGCATCAACAAGATAGGACCGAACATCAAGATTCAGCTCGGAGGTCAGAAGTGATAGGGTTTGCGGTCGGAAAAGTGAAAAGCTTCGTAATGGGCGTGCTTGCCCTCCTCTCTACCCTTTTCGGTTTTCTTTTCCTTGTGCAAACCCTCAGATACAGAAACCTTGAGGAGGAGAAGGAGGATCTTGAGGAAGAGAACAAAGAGCAGAAGGAGGTAATAGAGAACATCAGTGATGACGTCAACCTTGTGAACACGCTTCGTCAAAAGGAGATGGAGATAGATGAGCAAACCTCAGAGGAGGTTAAGAAAATTGAGAACGCTTCTGATAGTGATATTCTTGATAGGCTTAACAGGATGTACGACTAAAACGGAATACAGGTACATCAAACCTGTTATTCCGGAACCTCCGCCTGAGCCTGCCTACTACCCTGTGGAGTGGAAGAAGTATGAGTTTGATAACGGACCTCATTACTGTCTTGATAAAGACAACGCTAAGAAACTTTTGATGAATAAACAACTCCAGGATGCTTACACGCGGAAACTCAAAGAAATACTAACACTGCTGAGGGATAGATATGGCGAGCATGGAAGAGGTAATTGAGAGCTTAGCAAGACTCGAGGAGAACGTGAAGGCGCTAAGGCAGGAGGTGGCTGAGCTGAAGGAATCGTTGAAGGATATGGATCAGAGAGCCCGTAGCACAGAGAAGAAGGTGTTTTTCTTGTGGGTTCTTGCCACAGGAGGTTTAGGTGTGGCGTTTAGCGTGATAGCTCACAAGGCAAAGTCCATTTTTGGAGGGCAGACGTGATTATAGAGGGCATAGAACAGCTTGACAGGTTTATTCAAGAAAAAGGTATCAAGAACTTCCGTCCTCAGGAGTTTGCGTGCCCTCATTGTGGTGATGTCAAGATAGATTCTGTTCTTGTAATTACACTTCAAAAACTGAGAGATTTCCTCGGGGAACCTGTCATTATCACATCGGCATACAGATGTCCGGAACATAACAGGGAGGTCGGAGGAGTTCCTGATAGCGCTCATGTCAAGGGCTATGCTGTAGACATCAGATGTCTTGGTTCAAGACACAGATACAGAGTTTTGAGGTTCCTTTTTAGAGAGCTTATTACAAGGGTAGGCATAGGTAAGGAGTTTATTCACTTTGACATTGACCCGGGCAAACCTCAGGGGGTTGTCTGGGATTACTACAAGGCTAAGCACGTAGCGTAGGAGGTGAGATATGCCTGTAGGAAAAGGATTTGCTTCAAGGCTCGGAGTAGGACTGGAAACATCCTGGGGGACAGCAGTTCCTATCACCCAGCTTCTCCCGTTCACGTCCGAAGACCTGTCCCTTGAAAAAGACAAAGCAGACGATCCTATACTCCACGGAGTAGCGGGTAGAGACCTTGCGGAGACAGTCAGGAGCAGGGTGTCCGGCTCCGTAGAAGCTCACCTGACTTTCGGAGGAGCCTTTGACCCTATATTTGAGGCAGCCTTGGGGATAAAAACATCCGACACCACAGCAAAAACTGAAACCTTTGATCTTGCGGACGATGTCACTGACATACTTCCATCCCTGACCATAGCTGTGGACAAGCAGGTGTCCATACACGAGTATACCGGATGTAAGATAAACAGGCTCACCATATCCTCGGACGGTTCGCTTCTGACCGTATCCTTTGAAGTCCTTGGGAAATCAAGAACAAGGAACGGAGTAAACACGGCAACCGAATTCGCAAACGCTTTCGGATACGGTGTAAGAGTGAGACATGCGGATATAACCTTCAAGATAAACGGGATAGCGGTCAATATAGCAAGCTTTAACCTGACCCTCAGCAACAACCTTCAGCACATAGAAGAGAACTCAGAGCTGCCCACAAACATAGAGAGGGCGGGGAAAAGGGAAGTTACTCTCTCTTTTGAACTGGCAAGGTACACAACAGATACCTACGCCCAGTACCTTGAACAGGACACGGAGATAGCGGTTGAGATAGTGGCTACGAAAGGAACAGACTCCCTGACCATATCCCTTCCCAAGGTCGTGGTGGTGAACGCTTCCCAGCCTGTAGGGGGAGCTGAGCTAATCAGGCAGTCTATAGAGTGCGTATGTTTGAGGGGTGGAGCAGGAGCTACCCCGACCACGGAGGAAATGCAGATTGTGAGGACGTATTAAATGAGGGGATACGCTGCGGTAGTTGCTTACGGTAGGGAAGAAGGAGCCTGGAGGAGCTACGGAAAGTATAAGTTCGGTGAGTTTAAGTTTGGTTCCGGAATAAAATTCGGGCAGTTCAAAAGCCCCACGAACTTCTACGCTGTCCTCCCCGTTGTAGATGTGGGGATGGAGGAGAGAAAGAACATACAGACCAGGAAGTCCGTAGCAGGGTACGACGACCCGGTAGTCGAGAGTATGTCCACAGGGGGAACTCTCACAGCGGAGTTTACCTATCAGGGTATGGAACTGCTCCTTCTGTGTGTGTTCGGGCACGAGGATAGGCACTCCCTCCAAGAGGACAGCATATACAGAGGCTTCTACAACCACTTTCTTGAGTTTGAACCCGACATAAGAACAAGACCGTGGAAGTTCGGAGAGTTCAAGTTCGGAGACATCAAATTCGGAGAGCAGAAAACAAGGAGATTCTTTATATACGTGGATTGTGAGGGCTACAGGTTTGTATATCTATCAAACCTCATCAGATCATTTTCTATATCCGGAAAAGCGGGAGAAACTTTAAAAGTGAATCTTTCTGTAGAAGGGTGGAGGAGGGAAGAGCTGTCAGCTGACATATCTTCTGTTCCCAAGTATTTAAACAGGGCACGGTTCCCGGATATATCGCTGAAGATAGGAGATAGAGAGATTTCTATCAGTTCGTTCAACCTCTCTATTGAGAGGTCCTTCTCAAGGAGAAAGACTTCAAAGCTTGAGTTGGATGAACCCAGAGCAGCGGACTGGAACATATTTCTGATGTTCTCTTCAAGAGAGAAGCTTCCGGAAGAAGAGACATACGGAGTGATTGAAATAGATAGCGGGGAAGGGTACAGATACAGTTTCTACCTGCCGAGACTTGTTCCCCAGCCCGTGAACCCCTCTATATCCTCAGGCAGGTTCAACTACGAGTACTCTTTCTCAGCTATCAAGCCGGACGTATATCCTTCTTCTTTCCCTGTGCCTCCTTCCGGGGAAAGAAGAGAGGTGTACGCGGTTGTGAGAACTCAAGAAGCCAGGAGCTTTTGGGAGGTATGAGGTATGAAGATAAAAGTGTCACTTGAAGATCTTGAAAAAGCGAAGGTCCAAATTGACGAAGAGAGTTATATAGAAGTGAGACCTATCACTCACGACGAACTCGCTACTGTTTCTCCCAAATACAGAAAGAGAGGGAAGATGAGCGAAGAGGACAACATTCAAATGAGCTTTGAAGTTCTGGAAAGGTGTATAGTCGGGTGGAAAGGACTTCAGGACAGCGAAGGGAGAGAGATTCCCTATGACAGGAAGTACATCAGACCCGTCCTTTCAGCTCTCCTCTCCCGAGACAGAGAAGTTTTTGAGAAGCTGATGGACAAAGCTCTGGCTCTTGTCACGGTCGTGGAGGAAGAGGAAAAAAAGTGATGAGAGCGTTGGAATTCTATGCGGCTTTTCCGAACGTGAGCTGCACGACCTGTAGGGGAGGATATGAGGAAGACGGAAGAGTCCCTCCCTGTGATGAAACTGGGATATGTGCCTATACGAAGAGGAAAGAGGAACCACCGACAGAAAAACTGGACGGATACGGACGGGTAGCCTTTGAGTTTTGGCAGGAGAAAGAGCTTCTGGGTTGGAACGCTATTGAGTGGAAGCTCTCAAAAATGAGTGATGGAGAGAGATATGTAGTTCAGGAACTCCTCAAGCAGATAGAAGCTAAAGCATACGAGCTTGAAATCAAGAAGCCTCAAATGGGAGGTATGTTCTGATGGCGGATACAAGACCTGCGCTTGTGGTGGATGGTCAAACGAATGCGGATGCGGCATACATGAACAACGAAATTATAGCTGCCATAGGAGATCTTTTAAAGTTAAGGAAGGAGCTTGGGGACGGCTCTACGGAGTCTTTAGTGAATGTCTTGAATAAGTTTGCTGATCAGGGGTTTTTCAACCTTCTACTCAACTCTGACTTCACGAACTGGAGCCAAGGGACCCCTAAGTACTGGACGCACTTTGCGTCTTCGGTGGCACAGGTAACAACATCTACAGACAACAGTCTCGGGCACGATTTTGCACGGGTGACAACAGATGGAGGCGGAGCAAACTCTGGGATTAAACAAACTACAGCCGAGAATTCTCTCCTTTCTGCACTCCTGCTGAGGGTGACGGCCCAACAGCTTCCTATGACGCTAAAAGTGAAGGTCAGGTCCTCCATTCCTCTCTATGTAGCTCTGAACGACGTTGCGGAACAAACGCAGGGGACAGGAGCTTGGGAGGAGGTGGTCGTCAGGAAGAGCTATACTGGAACGGAGAGCGACATATCGGTTCAGATATATGTCCCTGGGACTGCAAATACAACGGTAGTGTCTTTTGATGTAGGAGAGGCTGTGCTTGTGGTGGGGGAGGCGGAGCCTTTGCAGATAGCCACAGCTATACCAATAAGTGTAGATCCAGACAGGAACACCATCCCCGTTACCACAGCTGATGGGATTCTCCATAAAGGCTTTGCTCCTTTCTTTAAGGGATTTAAAAACAGGGTAATCAACGGCGATTTCGCAGTCTGGCAAAGGGGGACATCTTTTACAACTGTGGGATATACGGCGGATAGATGGAGATACGACACAGACACAGATGATGCTGTGACAGTTTCGCAACAAGCTACCACGGGAAGCGAGCCATTTACAGCTCAGTATTTTGCCCGCATAGCTTTAACAGCAGGAACTACAGGGACATATAACAAATTCTCTACAAGACTTGAGTTTCCGAAACTCTATTTTGGTAAAACATATACTCTTTCTTTTTACGCTAAAGCTGATGCTGGAACTTCAATTACAGCTAAGCTTGCGTTTGTTTTCAGTGGAACTGAATACGGCTCTGTCTCTCAAAGCGTAAACATAGGAACTGCATGGCAAAGATACACAATTACTTT
>CAZPVY010000012.1:0-29586 GCA_964590265.1 uncultured Aquifex sp.
AACCGAATCTATATCTCCGGTTCGGTCTACCCGCCGGGAATAAATATCCCAGTGGATCTCAACTACTGCTGAGGTTCTCCTTGACCAGCTTTCAACCGGGACGATAGGTGAGCTTTTCGGTAGGGTGAAGTTAAACCCTATAAGGGACAGGATTCTCGGGGAGAGGAAGCCCATAATCTTCTATGCATTCTTGGGAAGGTTGGTTATAGGTGAAGAAATAGCTTCTGCGGTAGCGAGACTCCTCTCTACCACGATGATAGGGATATACGGTTATATGTATGCTCACAACGACTACTTTGACAGAATGTTCGTAGAGTATATAGACGAAGCGAAACAGGTACTTCATAGGGGGATAGAACAGAAGTTCAACATAGCAGGTGGTCTTAATGTTTCCATCTGTGCTTTTACACAGTCGAAGGGAGACCTTGAGGAGAAGCTGGGCAAGGATCTTGCAAAGGTTATTATGGACAACACCAACTGGCTCCTTTTTTCTGTTCTTGACCCGGACACAGCGGAGAAGTTCTCGAGAGCTTCCGGGGCGAAGAGGATTTACGAACCCATATGGGATGAAGGGGACGGGAAGTTCCCGAAGCTGTCTCTTGTTCCCAAAGACAGACCGCTTATAGAAAGTTCAGAGTTTATGAGACTGAGAAAAGGTTGTTTCCATGCGTTTCTTGACGGGAGCTGGTATAGAGGGTATTCTGACCTCCTCCTTGACAGAAGGAGTATATGGATCAAACCTCTCCCATATCCTGTGAAAGAGCTCGTGAAGAAGGGAAAGATGAGCAGGGAAGATGCCATTTACCTCAGACGAGGAGGGGAGGAGAGCATAAGCAAGTATGTGGATCTCGTGGTGGATCTGACTGAATACCCCTACTATAAGAAGTATGTTTTGAAAGAGGACAAGAAGGAGTCGCTTTCAAATACTGCCAGACACGAAGAACAGATCGCTTCCTCTTCTTTGCAAAAGCATACAGAGGGGAAAGAGGATAGGGAAGCAATAGGAGTTCCAGAAGATTTCGGAGTAAGCTCTATGCAGGGGGTAAACGACAGGGAAGTAGCAACGGGAGAATCTGTCTCGCAGACAGAAGATAGAAAAGTTACAGAAGAGGTCGTAGAGGAAGTTCCCGAAAGGAAGGAAGTAGATACCGCTATGATACCTAACCCTGTGGACAAGAGGGTGGTGGAGAAGATAGTGCAGGAGTATGAGACCCTAAAGGATACAGAGATAAACAAGGTAGTCCGTGGCGGGGGCATAAGGATACTCAAGCAGGGGGATAATCTTTACATAAGCACTCACCTTGCAAGGTTCTTTGGTCTCACGAGAAATGAAATACTCAAACATAAGAAACTTATGCTTGCAAAGTTCACATATAAGTTTGAGAAAGATGGGAAGGAATGGAAGCAGAGAGGTAGCTCAAGGTGCTTTATCGTCAAACACTACGGAATTCTTAACTTTGTTCCTGACTATCCCTATCCTATAGAGATTGAGGAGACAAGCAGATAGCTCAAATGTCTACCTCAAATCTCCTGTATGCTCCTGCCAGAAATACAACACCTACGAACGCCATAGCAGAAGCGACTACCACTTGCTGTCTTCTTTTTCTTTCCTCTTCTATCTGCTTGAGGAAATTCTCAGCGTGTCTGAGTGCAGAACACACATTTCCTTCCCTGCTCGCACTATCCTTGAGCACGAGAAAGAGAGACTCGGCAAGCTCTTCGTCCTTTTCCTTCATTTCCCTGTAGAGGGACATAGCTCTTTCGGTACACTCCTCTTCTGTTTGATAGGTGTAAAGGTCACCATAACCCCACACGAGGAAGGGAAGCATAAGTATTGCTACCAGCTTCGCCCCCATATTCTTCCACAAGCTGTATAGAATTTTGTTATAATATTATACAAAATTTGTGTATTTTGCAGGAGGTATAGAATGAGAGAGATGTGGGAAAAAGTAGTAAAGCAAATAAGAGAGGGTGTGAAAGAGGGAAGGGAGCTGAGCTACGGAGAGGGGGAGATAGGGATAACATCGCTTCTGAGCTGTCCGCTGAAAGCAAAGCTGAGGAAAGAGCACCCAGATATATCAGCTTCTGCGGTAGAAATAGATGATGGATACCTATGGGAACAGCAGGTTAAATCTGCACTCAGCGAGGTATTCGGGGGAAAGTTTGAAGACGAAAAGGATCTTGTGGATGAAGTGGAAGGACTGAAGATAAGGGGACACCTCGACTGCTTTATTGAGCTTGAAGACAAGGTTATAGGTATAGAACTCAAGTCTCCGAAAGCTGTTCTCCTGAAGAAGTTTCCTGAAGATGAAAGTCTGATAGATGGGGTTTTCCTTATAGACGAAGAAGGAGAGTATATAGTGCACAATCCTCTTTACTATACCCAAGCAAAGATACAGAAGCACATACTCAAGAAGATGTATCCAGACAAAGAGGTCGAGCAGTTCCTTTTCTATAAAGCCCCTGTAAGGAGAGGGAGGTTTGAGAAAAAGCTCTATATCCTTGCCCCCGTAAAGGAAGACATTACTGAGGAGGAATACAAGGAGCTTGCAAGAAAGTTCAAGGAAGATAAATCTCCCAGGTATCCGAACGAGTGTACCTCTTACTGTGAATTTTACAGAGCTGGTGTGTGTGAGGGTAAAGAGTTTTCCTATGAAGACAAGGATAGCTCTGGTCTTGACCAGGAAACGAAGGAGCTTCTGAGAGAGTATAGGGAGCTTCAGTCTCAGCTCAAGACCCTTGAGACCCTTCTGAGGAAGAAGCTCAAGGGATCTGTGAAGTTCGGTGGAAGAGAAATAGGTTGGGTTCCGAAGAAGACTATAAAGCTCAAGGAAGACAGGGTAGCATTTCTCCTTCCCCCTGAGAGGATACCTGAGTTCTTTACGGTCAAGTGGAATAGGAAGGAAGAGTTGATAAAAGAGTTTGGAGAGGAAGTGGTGGAGGAAATAAAGGAGGAGAGGGTGTGGAGATTGTAGACCTGAAGAACAAAAAAGTTAAGGTGGAGAAGTACGCTCTCGGGTTTGCTTTTGCTTACGAGGATCACGAGCTTGGGATTGTTGCTCTTGCTGACCATCAGGAGATTTACTGCGAGAGGTGTTTCAGCGAAGTAACAAAGACCTATTTTCCTGCTTACGACGAGAAAGCTGTAAACGTTCTTCTGACATTTCCCTACACCTGTTCCCGTTGCAAGATGACCATTTACCCTACAGAAGCTTTTGTCGTAGAGGAGAAAAAAGTATGCAAAGGGTAAGGATAGCGGTTGTAGGTGGAAGGAACATAGAGGATTTTAGCTTCGTTCTCGAAAAGTTTGAGGAAGTTCTCTTTAAGGAGGGTCTCTGTAAGCATCAGGTCTCCATCGTTTCAGGTGGAGCAAGAGGAGTAGACAGCATAGCAAAGAGGATAGCTATCTACTACGGAATACCCTTTCAAGAGTTCAGAGCGAAATGGGAGAAATACGGAAAGAGAGCAGGACCCATAAGAAACAGGAAGATAGTGGAGAACTCAGACATAGTGATAGCGATTCCCTCTCCTGACTCTAAAGGAACATGGGATACGGTCAAGAAAGCTGAGAAGAAGGGATTAAGGGTCTATGTCTTTGAATACGGAGGTGGTTGTGAAAAGGGATAGAAGGGAGATGTGTCCCTTCTGCAAGGACAAAAGAGAAGCAGAGGTGAGGGTGGAAATAGTCTCTGAGAAAACAGGTGGGGTGGTGGGTAGAGCAGAGGTATGCAGGGAGTGTCTTGAGAAGCTGAAAAAGAACGAGTGGTTTATTTACAAGGAAGAACAGAATGAGCGTGATATGTGATATGGAGTTTCTCCGTCAAGAACAAGAAAAGTCGATTGAGGTGTAAGCATCATTCATACCATCATAAGCTACATCTGCCATTCGTCTATAATCTTATATTAATTTTGCAAGAATTGTAAAATTCAGAGGAGGAGATGATGAACAGGATTATGGGCATATACAGGGGAGACGAGAAGATAGGGTGTGAAGTTCTTATGGGGAAAGAAGCAAAACACCTGTCTCCTTTCAAAGACCTTCTTCTTCTTCACACAAACATACTCAAAGCACATAGAGAAAAAGAGGGTCTTCTTCTATTTCTCAACCTCAACATCCTCACGCTAATAAAGAAAGGATACGAGGTGGGGAGATTACTAAAGGAAGGAGAAACAGATTACCTGATAGTGGTGGAGGTGGACATAGAAGAGGTCATTCATTACAGAGAAGACTTCAAAAGAGTAAAAGACTATGTGCTTCTTCTGAGCTTTGACCATGTAAGACTCACGCCCGAACACCTTGAAATCGTCAAGACTTTTTCTCCTACCTATATCAAGATGTCCATAGGTGAAGTGGGTTGTCTCTCTAAAGAAGGTATAACAGTTGTCAGGGATATGGTGCAGGAGGTTGCCCAGACCTCTCTTGTCTTCACCCATGTAGAAACTCAGGAAGACTTTAAGAAGCTACCTGAAGATTCTCTCTGGATGGGGTTCTATGAGAAGGAAAAGGGAAAACAAAGGATTCACACTCGTTGAGCTTGCACTGGTGTTGATCGCCATCGGCATACTCGTAGGAGTAGGTGCAGGTATACTCGGAACACTCATCAAAGGAGCCAAATACAGGGAAAGCAGGGAGATACTTTACAGACTTTCTGACAGCGTTCTCGGAAGGGTATACTCCTCAAAGTCTGTCCCTCAAAATCCCTTTACCTTTTCTCCTTCCAGAGATGCATTCGGAAACGATCTCTACTATGTCTATGCAAACATTTCTGATGTGTGTTCTGCTACAAGCACGACCCTGAGATTGTGCAGGAACGGGACAGCAAACTGTACAGACAATATTCTCTATGTTGTTCTTGCAAAAGGAGGAAACTATAACCTTCAAAGCTCTATTCCTACTGGTGGAACATACGACCCAAATGGAGGATACTATGTTTCTGGAGATAATTTTAATGTAGTCGTTTATGACTACGGGACTCAGAATATAGACAGCTTTTCCGATACAAATGATGTAAGCAGAGCAGAGGAATACGATGACATATACGATTTCAGGACACTTGAAGAGGTAAAAGCGAGGGTATGCCCTCCCCCCAGCTCCGGAGGGAGCAGTAGTGGAGGGAACACATGCACCACTATAGCTGTTGTAAATAACGGCGCCGGGGCAAAGGACAAGTACATAGACCCCTCTGATCCAACCTGCACGAACTTCAACAACAACCAGACAGCTACACTTTCTTCTGGAGACACCCTTTACATATTTCCTAACGGGTGGTGTCCGTGGTTTTTTGAAGCAAGCATAACCTTTGACAACGCTTGCCAGATAGACCTCGGAGGTAATCAGAATGGTCAGATATGTTACGATGGTGTTTCTTTTAGTGATTGTTAGTGTGTTCGCTGAGGTTAGATACAAAGTAGAGCATAGGGGGAATGAAACCATATTCCGTCAGTACTATATCTGCTATACTCCCGATGGAAAAGAGGTAAAGTTCTTCAGCGGTTGTCCTGATGGGTATCTGGACGAGAAACCGAAAGGAAAAGCTTTCAAATTACTCAATAAGATAAGAAAATGTCATGCTGAGATAGTTCAAAAGTGCTTACCCGAATGTAAACAGATGAATCTGACAGTAAACAAAAAGAGATGCGCAGAGAAATGTTATATGCTTCTTGGAACGTGTGTTGATGGAGTCCTCGGCTCGTTTAAGTAATCTTGTAATCTTGCAAAATATACAAAGATACTCTATAATCATCTACAATAAATCCCGTAAGGAGGTGTGAGATGAAAGGAACTACTATCTACTCAAGCAAGAGCGGACTGGAGGTAAAAGCTGTAACCACCCATAAGGAGAAGGGTGGTTATGTGGTTAAGACGGGGAAGGTTAGGATTAGAGCTTTCCTGCTGGAGAAGGGAAAGGAGGATATCAAAGTAATTCTAAACCCTCAAGAGTGCCATAAGGTCAGCAGAGCTATTAAGAATGTGCTAAGGAACAAACCAGAGAAAAGTACTACGATCATAATCCACAAGTTTAAAAAGGACGGGAAGGAGAGCACTTCTAAGGTTTCCCTCGACTATTTCAAGACGAAGAAGGGAACTGAAGGAGTAGGGATTATAGTTTCCAGAGATGAGGAAAAGGTAAATGTCCCTACAGATGCAGACACAGCCCTATATCTTGCAGACCTGTTTTCCCACCTTGCCATGGAGCAAAGCTGGGAAACAAGCAAGAAGGTAGAGAAGGTAGACGAAGAAGAAGAGATAGAGGAAGAGGTTGAAGAAGATTATGAGGATCTGGAAGAAATAGAAGAAGCATTTTAAAGCTTTTTCGTGAGGGGGCAACTGCCCCCTCTTTTATTTTTACCTCTACCTCAAAGACTCCCTGCACAGCTCTGATAATCGGGGCATATTGTCTGATATATCGTACTGACTATAGGGTCAAAGAAGGTAGCATCTGAAGATACAACTGTGAAAAATCCCAGACTGTCCGTAGGGAGTATCTGATTTCCATTATCATCTACTATATTGCAAACTCTTCCTCCCCAGGTATCGAGATTTTCCGCAAATATGTTGCCGACAAAGGAGGAAGCAAAAAGGTAGAACTGGTTTCTTGCAAGCACTGTTCCCTGAACGAATGTTTGTGTATCGTTAGAACACGGCCACCACCACGTTCCGCAGTAAACCGACACATCGTTAAAGTCATACAGACAGTACCTTGGGTCTGTGCATATCAGGTCGCCCCTGTTGGCAACCGTCAGATTGTCTCCGACTATTTTCAGCGGGGCACCTTGAGGGTCTATGTTTACAGTATTGTCCCTCTGAATAGTGAAGTTTCTAATGTTCAGTTGCCCTGCTGATGGATCCACGAGTATGTCTATTGTATTTCCTGAATCTCTCCTCCTCTGACCGACTATGAAGTTCCTTGCGTTTACCTGTCCTGCAATTGTTATGGTACACCTGTCGTTTCTTCCTGTAATAATTATGTTCCTGTAAGTTCCCGCTGGAATGGTGGCATTTCCGTCTCCGCAGTCTATCGTGAGATCTGAACCTGTGTAGCTGGGAATAGTATTATCTGTCAAAGATGTGTTGAAGCTCGGGTACTGCCAATTTGAGTTCTCTACACAGGTGCCACAAGATGATTTTTTGTCTGCATATATTTGCCCTCTGGCTTCCACATATTCTACCTGTGCTCCGTTTTCAAGACTAACATTTCCTGTCGAATAGAGCTTGTCTATTATTTTGTATCCCGAGACCCTTGTGTCGAAGTTCGTGAAAAACCTCACGTCTTTGGGAACTTTTCCTCCTTGCCCCCGAGAGGGCACTTCTATCTGAGCAGAGAAATAGAAATTGCTGTCCATATAGACCGAGAGGTTAGGATTCGTCTTCCCCTGAACTGAGCTTCCGTCCCAGTAGTAGGAACAGACCTTTCCTCCCAGAACATTTGTGGAAGCTCCTCCGTACATAATGGGAAGTTTGTTTGTACTTATAAGACGATTAAACTTTGCCCCGAGAACAACCTTTTCATAGTTGTTGGGGTTCTTTGCTACCACTATCACATTCACGTTGTTCGCATCCACGGGCTTTATGTAGACAGAGAGGTCTGTGTTGTTCAGGTTGTAGTTCTCTATAGTCTGTGCAAGACTCACAGAATAGAGAGGGTAGTATCCATAGCTATCTGCACTCCCGCAGTTCTGGTTTGCACCAGAACAGTCCGCCCAGTCGGTATCCGTATAGAGGGCTTCCTTGGTTATGTTAAGACCTGCTCTTGCCACCTCTGCGAGGGACGAGAATATAACATTTACTCCCATTTCCTTCACATCGGAAGATACCCTGTTGGCTATATAGAAAGCCCCTGAAGAGACTACCACCAGAAATAGTATTACTGTCAATAACATCTTACATACCTCCTATACAGAATTGAAATGGCTCGTAATCGTAAGCCCTCTGAACCGAGAAGCAAAAATACCCTGTAGCAGGGGAGACAGAAAAAGAAGAGACATCGGATACTTTTATGTTTCTGTCGTTTACCGCAGGTGTTGAAGGACAGCTTACACTCTTGTTTATCTCCCTGTTTGCGATGTCGTACCTGTAGGTAATAACGCAATCGTCAAGTCTCGTTATCGTTATATCTGACACGCCCACGCTTGTGCTTTTGGAAAGGAGATAGTTGTATTTGACGTCTTCGTAAAGTGCAAACACTTGAGAAGCATCTGATCTCTCTGCAACCACCACAGACTGGATGGTTGTCTTTGCAAGACCTATAAGAACCGCAAGAATTATGGGGAGCAAAAAGAGGACTATTGTCACCTCAAGAAGCGTAAATCCTCTTTCTCTTTTTCCCTCTTTTCTTTTCCTTGTTACTTGCATCTTTACAACCTCTTGTATAAAATATCAAAGTAATACAAATTTTGCAAAGGAGGTAGAGTAATGGAAGGAGACGCTCTCTTCCGCAGGAAGGACAAGGGTTTCACCCTTATTGAGCTTCTTGTTGTTATGTTGATAGTGGGGATTATACTCAGCATAGCTGTTCCTCGTTTATCAGGGTCAGATAAGGAAGCGATTATCACAGCTATGAAGGAAGACGCCAGAAACGCAATGGGATTGGCAAACTCCTACTACCTTGCTTACAGGACATATCCTACTGTTACAGTAGATGGTTCTGCTGGAGCTGCTTGTCAGAATGTCCCAGATCCCAACGGAGCACAGTCTCAGTTTGACCTCTGTGCGTCTGAGGGGAATACTATAGATGTCCAAGCAATAGCTGACTGTTCTACTGTGGGTGGAACAGCTGGTGTGCAGGGCTATAGTGTAACCGTTACGAGTGCTACACAGCCCGAGCAGGTTCTCTACAACTCCTGTACAGATGCTGCCATAAGGGTGCAGTAATGCTCGTAGATCAGATAATAGAAAGGTTGGGAGAAGGGGGGTGGAGCGACCTCCACTTCTCCCCCAACAACTACCCCTCTGCGAGGGTTAAGGGAGAGATAGTTCAGTTTGAAGACCTCAAGGGCAAGCTATCTGAGGAGGATACGAAAGAAATATCTGACTACCTCTTCTCTTACCTCTCGGAGAGGGAAAGGGAGGTTTTTAAGAGCAAGCTCTTTGACGATGAGTACGGACATACCGGCTTTTCTGTAACAATAAAGGGAAAGAGGTTCAGGGTGAATGTGTCCCGTCTCGGTATGGGATACCACATAGTTATGAGACTGCTTTCTACTGAACCCCCTGACCTTAACAAGCTCGGTTTCAACCAGAAGACTTACGATGCTCTCAACTTTGTTCTCAACAGAAGGGAAGGTCTCTTCCTTGTGGTAGGTCCTACGGGTTCAGGTAAGTCCACAACCCTCGCTTCTATGATAAAGGAGATAAACGAGAGGTTCCCTAAGCACATAATAACCCTTGAAGATCCGATAGAGTATCTCCATCCCTCAAGGAAGTCTCTGGTGGTTCAGAAGGAGCTGGGTAGAGACTTCCCGAATTTTCAGGAAGGTCTCCACTCAGCTCTGAGGGAAGACCCCGATGTAATTCTTGTGGGTGAGATAAGAGATCCCAAGTCCTTTGAACTCTGTCTCAAAGCGTCAGAGACAGGACATCTTGTATTTGCAACCCTTCACACTCAGGACACACTTGCTACTGTGAACAGACTCGTTGCTCTCGGTTCTTACAATCCAAATCTCACAAGAGATAGACTTGCTCAGGTTCTTGTCGGAGTCATCGCCCAGAAACTCTTTCTGACTCCTGAAAGGAAAAGGAGGGTCTGCTGGGAGATTCTCATACCTGACAAAGGTGTGAAAGCACAAATAAGAAAGAATGAGATAGAACAGATAAGGAGTATGCTTGACAACATACCCATGTCTCAGTCCTTTAACAAGACCATAAGAGAACTTTACGCTCAGGGTCTTGTAGATGAAGGAACCGCAAGATCCCTTTCTCCAGATCCGAACAACCTCGATCTTGACTCTGTATCAAAAGGTATGCCACAGGGAGAATCTCTTTCTTCTGCATCCGAGCAGAATAAAGCAGGTGATGGTTCTGGCGTAGAGGTATTCTAAATGGCAACAGTATTCAGGTATGCAGGGTATAACTCTGCGGGACAGAAGATCAAGGGTGTTGTAGTTGCTGATTCAAAGACAGAAGCCCACGCCATTCTTGAAAAGAGGGGAGTCTATGTTGCATCTATGCGTTCCATTCCCGCATGGCTCACCCAAGCCCTCCCCATATCTGGGAAAAACATAGCGATATTCTTTTCGGGTCTTGCGAGGTTAATAAGATCAGGTGTGGATATATCAACCGCTGTAGATATACTTGCAAGAGAACAGTTCAATCCCAAGATCGCTCTCGTTCTCTATCAGATCAGGGACTCTCTTGCAGAGGGTCTTACCATTTCAAGTGCGTTTGCCAAAGCAGAGATATTTAGCGAGGATGTAGTTGCTATGATAAGGGTAGGAGAGGAGAGCGGTAGGATTGCCGATGTCTTTGACAACCTTGCACAGCTTTATGAGGAGAGGGACAGGATTAAGAGCAGTATGTTCAAATCCCTTGCATACCCGGCTCTCCTTCTGACGGGTGCAACAGGTGCTCTGCTGTATATAGTTCCGAAGACGGTTCTCCCCATAGAAAAGCTCCTTAAAAACTTCTCAAAGCTGAAGGGAGGAGAAATGGATTTGCCCGCAATAACGAAGGGCACTATTGCGGTAGTTCACTTTGTTTCTTCTTATGGTCTTTATATATTGCTCGGTACGATTGCATTCATAACAGTTTTCCTTTTTCTCTATAAAAGAAATAGGTCTTTTAAGGTCAGGATAGATAATGTTCTAATCCGTCTTCCTCTTGTAGGGGGATTGCTGAGCCGACTTTTTGTTTACAAAACGCTTCTTTCGGTTGCCCTTCTTTACAACGCTGGGGTTGAGATGTCCAGAGCTTTCAGGATGATAGAAAAGCTCCAGAGCATAGAGGTATTCAAAAACGACATAAGTCTAATGAAGAGAAAGATAGAAGAAGGAGTAGACTTTCCTACTGCTATTAGCTACAGCAAGCTCTTTCCAGAGTCTTACAAGACGCTTATGAAGATAGGAGCAAGGAGCGGTTCTCTTTCTCAAACACTTGACGATCTCGTGAGGTATGCAAGGGAAACCTTTATGGCGTACTCAGAATTTGTCACGAAGATTACTGGACCTGTGGCTTTGTTACTTGTTGCAGGTGTGGTAGGTCTCGTTCTCGTTGCTGTCTACTCACCTATATTCAATATGATGGATATTCTTAAATCAAGGTAGGAGAACGGGTATGAGGAAAAGGGAAAGGGGTATCTCGCTTATTGAAGTGATAGCTATAATTCTTCTTGCCGGGGTGATAGGGTCATTAGTTTTCGGTATAGGTATATCCCAATATATGAAAAGAGTTGCCATAAACACTTCTCAGGAGATAGGTTCTATAGAGGGGGCGATCTCTATTGCAACGCAGGAGTGCAAGAATGGAAACTACTCAGGAACAGTCAGCGTTCCCTACTTTAGTGGAACCATATCGGTAAACTATACCTGCACAGACATATCTTCTAATCTCGTAAGAATAGAAGTCTCCTACGGTGACCATACCTACACATCATACTTTTTTAAAAATTAAATCTATCTTGCAAAATTTATAAAATTTATGTAAAATTCCTCATTATGAGAAAGGAGAAGAGTCACAAGAGGAAAAAAAGGATAGGGATGCTCTTGCACAAGGAAGAGGATATAAAGAGATTTGAGGACCTTCGCAAGAAGGTTCAGAAAGAACTTGGCGTTAGCCACCTGTCTCGCTCTCAATTCGTGATGTATATGGTCAAGAAAATGGAGGAGATGGGATGAAAAGAATTCTTCCCCTTATGGCGGTGGGTCTCTACGGGTGTTCTACTATGGTTCAAACTACGCTGACCGAGGACAAGGTTGCACAGCCCCCAAAGAAGGTAGACTACATAACGATAGAGAATCCGATAGAGGAATACAAGGTAAAGGGGTTGATTGTGAGGGATGATCTCAACCATAACATACCCTTTAAAGGAAAAATCAGTATAGAGGTCAGGAAGGGAGAACCGCTTTCTTCCGTTACGGAAAGGATCGGAGGTTTCCCTGTTGTTGCTGAAGGGTTTACAGGGGATCTTACATCTCCTTCCTTTGTGAAACTTGAAGGAAAGATAGAAGAGGTGCTTGAAGAGCTGTCTGCTCTCTACGGTGTCTACTGGACATACGACAATGGAACAGTAAGGTTTGTCTATGAGAAGACCCTTATATACACGATACCTTTGATAGCGAGGGACAAGCTTTTCTTCTCCTACGGAGACAATATGGGAAGGAACATAAGGGAAGATCTTTTTGACGAAATAGAGAAGAAGCTGACAGACCTGCTTAATGTTAAGCTTACGGGGAAATACATATACAGCAAAGAGTCAAAGTTCAAAAGTGAGGGAGACAAGGGGAGAGAAAACGTCTTTTCTTCGGAAAAAGGTGTGAGCAGAGAGGAGAAAAACAAGGAAGCCAGGTCGTCCGAAGGAACGAAGGTTGCAAGTAGCACCTTTGGGTTTAAAAAGGAGAAGAGCGAGACAAACACCTCTGAGAGAAAGGAAAATATTGAGGATAAGAAGAAAGTAAACAAGGAGAACGGGAACGAGCTTCCTACAACAAAAAGAAGGGCTCCAAACATTAACACCCCCATTCAGGTATTCAAAGATGTGGTCTCAGAGGAGAAGAAGGAAGAAAGGAACAGAAAGAACTCTTCTTTCTCAAACGATGGGTGGGTTAAAAACAATGAAAAGGTCAAGACCAGAGAGGAGAAAGACAGCAAGCTCGCCAGCAAAGAAGTCAGTATAAAGAACAAAGATGCCCTCACGAAAAAGGAGACAGAGAGTCTTACCACCAGGGACAAGGTTGTGAGGGGGAACGAAAGAACGTACACCCTCGTTCAGGAAATAGAAAAACCCAAGAGCAAGGTGGTTGTTATAAGAGATGCGGGAATAATAGCTGTGAGGGTTACGAGGAAAGAGGAGCCCCTTGTTAGAAACCTTATGAAGTCCTTGATAGAAAACAGACTCTCTACTATGGTTGTCATTAAAGCAGTGGTTGTAGAAACTTCAGAGGAGGTTCTCAGGGAGTTCAGACTCGGAATAGAAGCACAAAAAACCTCAAGGATAGACACCAAAGACCTTACCTTTGGTCTCAACATAAATCAGGAAGTTGCCGGTCTTACCTTTGGTCTCGTAGGTTCTACTGAAACCATAAATGCGCTTTTAGGGTTTGCGATAATAAACGGAAAAGGTCGGATACTTTCCTCTCCGCAGGTTATGACCCTTTCAGGTATGCCGGCGAAGATAAAGAGTGCTATAGATTATCCGTATCTTGAACCCCAGACGACCTCTCTGCAAACGGGTACAGCACAGCTTACTTACGAGATAAAGAGTGTTACGGACGGAATAGAGATGAGCATAACTCCCTATGCGATAGGAGATAGCGTGATTCTTACCTTCGGGCTTAGTGCAGACAAGTACCTCGGGGACAAGACCACGCAAGCAGGGCAACTCGGAACGGTGGAGCTTCCGATAAAAGCTCCCAGAGATGTTCTTACAACTCTTAGGGTAAAAGCTGGTCAAGGGATACTGATAGCAGGGGTTAAGTCTGCATTGCTTGAAAAGAGAGGGGGAGAGAACTCGCTTGTTCCTGCTGATAGCAGGTATTACAAGAGGATGGAGGGCAGGGAGCTCCTCATAATAATTGTTCCCAAGATAGTGAGGTTTATAGAGGAGGAGTAAAGTGTTTGTAAGCTTTCCAGAAGGGATAAAGGATAAGGACAGGATAAGGATAGCGAAGGGGAAGATGGAGACAGAGGAAAGGGTTTACATCTATCCGATAACGGATTCACTCGCAATAGTTTATTCGCAAGAGGAGAAGGGTAGAGAGGAGAGCTACCTCAAGGTCGGCAGGTTGATAAGGAAAGCTCTTGAGAAGAGTCTGGAGAGACTTGTCATTATTGCACAGGTGTCAGACACCCTCTATGTAGTGATAAAGAAGGGGGAAACCATCAACACTTACACCATTCCAAAGAAAGAGGACGCTTTTGCGATACTATCGGAGGATGCAAAGAAGGTGGAACCCGAGGTTATATATGTTTCTGGGGACGAGGATATTCAGAGGTGGGCTAACGAGTTTTTTATGACAATGAATGTGACTGTAGCTGACGCAAAGGTCGAAGAAGAGGATCATCAGAGGGTAATAAGAGAGAGGAATATCGGCGACGAGCTAAAAGAGAGGGTGAAAAAGATAAGGGAGAGGTTGTTCCCCTCAATTTCAGAGGGGGACAGGGTGTCTCTCCCCTCTGTGGACAAAAGGGTTGCACTCCTTGCTCTGGTTGCTGGTATTGCTGTTGCTGGAGGTGTTGGGTACAAGTTTCTGAGTTCAAAAAAGAAACCCGAAAAGATGGTAAAGAAGAAGGGTCCAGACTACACAAACTACTACAAGAACCTTGCTGTGTGGAAGAAGGTCAAGGATTTTAGCTGGGGAGACTTCTATCTATCTTACGATGGGAAAGCGCTTTATATGGTGTCTCCTTTTGCAGACAGCTCTTACCCTGTCAAGAAGGTGGGTAGGGTTTATGTAAAGACAATTCTCGTTTCTCCTGCGAAGGTGAGATCGAAGCCCAAACAAGCGGAGCTCCCTCCCTTGGGAAAAACAATCTATTACACCATAGACAAAGGTTGCACAATTGTGCTTCAGAGGGGGAGGTTGAACAAGCTCAAGAAAACACTCAAAGGTGCACTCCTGAGCAACGCTCAGGTGACCTTTACGCTCAGCTGTTCCGGAATCTGCTCATTAGAGCTGAAGGTATGCGGAAGATGAGATATGAGATAGAGGATATAGACCTCGAGAGAACGAAGAAGTATCTCTCTAAAGGGGAGAACTACATAATCACAAAAGACAGGTATCTCCTTTCCTTAAGGAAAGACCTTGCGGCATACGAAGTAGTCAACTCAGAAAAGCTGAACGATATAGTTGTCATATCTTCTGAGGAGTTTGATCAGCTCAGGAACAGTATCCTCTCCCTTGAGATGGAAGAAGGGGTAGTCATTGAAGACGACGAAGAAGAAGAAATAGATGATACAGGTGCGTCCCAGCTCTTGCAGTCCATCCTTGAAGAAGCGGTAAAGCGGGATGCTTCCGACGTGCACATAATCCCGAAGGAGAAAAAGACAGTAGTTAAGCTGAGAAGTGAAGGAAGGTTGAAGGTCATAAGAGAACTCAAAAAGTCTCACGGCAGAATGCTCATCAACAAGATAAAGACCCTTGCAGAGATGGACATAGCAAATACTCTGATTCCGCAGGACGGGAAGTTTTCGAGGAGGGCTTTCGATGTTCCTCTTGAAATAAGGGTTGCGACCTGCCCAACTATTTTCGGAGAAAAAGCTGTTTTGAGGGTTCAGAAGCAGACGGGAGTGTTCAATCTCAAGCTCGAGGACATAGGGTTTGAACCGGAAGACCTGAAGAAATACAGAGAGCAGTTTTACAAGCCCTACGGAATGATACTAAATGTCGGTGCAACGGGTCAAGGTAAGACCACAACTTTCTATGTTTCTATAATAGAGCTTTATGAGAAAGTGGGGGAAGCAAAGAGCATAATAACCGTTGAAGACCCTGTGGAAATAAAGTTTGAGGGAATAGATCAGATAGAGGTTGAGGAAAAAGTCGGAAGAACATTCGCTTCTGTTCTCAGGTCAGCCCTCAGACAAGACCCTGATGTGATACTGATAGGTGAGATAAGGGATGAAGAAACGGCGCAGATAGGAGTAAGGGCGTCTCTGACCGGGCACTTAGTCCTTGCCACCCTTCACGCTGTAGACTCCATAAACGCAATATCGAGACTCAAAGACCTCAACGTTTCTCCTGTCCTAATATCCTCAACCCTTAACTGTATCCTCTCTCAGAGACTCGTAAGGAAGTTGTGCAGGTGTAAGAGAAAGAGGGAGGTCACCCCAGAAGAAAGAGAAAAGTATGGGTTTAAGGTGGATTATATTTATGAGCCCGTAGGGTGCGATGCTTGCGATTGGTCTGGGTACAAGGGCAGGTCTGCGGTAATAGAGGTTCTTGTCCTTGACGACCAGGTTAAAGAACTGATAGCGAAAGACATACCCGAGATAGAGCTGAGAAGGATTCTGATAATGGAAAAGGGATTTCAAACTCTGTGGAAAAATGCCCTCAAGAAGGTAGAAAGAGGTGAAACCTCCCTTGAGGAGGTCCTCTCTGTTGTTTCTCCCGACATTGTAGAGGAAGAGAAGACCATAGATGTAGATGTCAGGGAAATCATATACCCGAAGGAGAAGATAGAGGTTCAGATAGAGGGATATAAGGGATACCTTTTCGACAGATCAAAGAGAGGTCTTTCGGTTCTCTTTCCCAAGCCCATTCCCTTAGAGTTCGGAACGAAGATAGAGATACAGGTAAACGGACACAAGAAATATTTTATTCCCAAGTCCTACGGAACATACGGAGACGGAGAGTTCATAGTTGGCGGAATAGTAGTAGGATGAGAAAGGATGAGATCCCCGAGTACTGGATAGACTTCCTTGAAAACTACAAGGGAAGGTTTGTAGAGACAGGTCTTCTTCTTTCATCTGCTTTCAAGAGCAAGCTCAAAGAGGGTGTGCTGAGGAATCTCTTTACGACCAGCTACGATGTGGCATTCTTCTCTGAGGGAGAAGTTGAGGTCTGTGCAGAGATAGTGTTTAATGCTGGGGAGAAGAATGTAAACCTCAAACCTCTTCTTAACAGGGCTTTTATACAGACAATAATTTACATTATTTGCAAATGTTGTAAATGGAATATAATCTTAACAAGAAAATCCCGCAAGGAGGTGCTGTTATGAAGCAGATGGAGAGCAGTATCCGTGAGATTATTGAAAGAATAGCAAGCGAATACGGAGATCCAAGGGGTGCTTCCCAGATATGGGAAAGTATCCCACAGAAATTTAAGACAGCGTTCCTTGCAAAGATATTCGCCATCTCCTCTCTTATGGGTATGAGCGTGCTTGCATTCATTAACCCCTTTAGAAATGTGGACAATGTTTTGCTCGCAAGCCCCCTTCTTGTAGAAGAGATCGTAAAGCTTTACTACGAATCTGGAGGAGATGTAGAGGTTATGGAAGCGATGCTTAACGACGAATACGAAGGTGGAAATCTGGATATGTTCGACATAGCGAGAATAAACGATGACCTTGTGCAAGCATGTGCAAGGATCGTGATGAGCAACTGAATCTCAATAGGAGGTGAGAAGGATGGTGGAATGTCTAAAGTGTCCGAAGTGTGGATCGCCCCTCAGGATAAATCTAACGAGGGTGATCCATGAGCATTTCTTTCTTGACTGCCAGGAGGAGATATTTGAGGAAGACTATTCAGAAGGGACTACTTTCATTGTGGGTCTTGAGTGTGAATGCGGGTGGGAAACAAAAGTGGAACCAAAGCCCGTAGAGGAGGACAAGGATGTGGTTGCCCGCTATGCAAAGGAAATCTTGAAAGAACTGAAATAAAGCAACAAGGGGCGGGTTCTCCGCCCCTTTTTAATTCCTTTCTCTCATCTTTATAACTACGTTCTTCGGAGACAGAATATTCTCGTCCCTTGTGCTTATTACCTTGAACTTTCCCCTGTCTACCTTGGATATGAGGTAGGAGCACCACATCTCATAGGTGTTCTCGAGAAAGGAAAAAGCAGACAGCTTTTCTCTTTTTCCTATGCAACAGGGAACAAGGACTGCACACTTCACACTCTCTACCTCGTTGGCAAGTTCTATGAACCTCGTTGCGAGGTTGCTACAGAGGTGTATTCCTACCATAATTACCCTTTTGAAGGAGCAGAGAAACTCTTTAAATTCTTCGGAGAATATGTTTAATTCTCTCCTTTCTGCGTTCTTCAGTCCTCTGAAGTCTTTTATGGAAAAGTCTGTGCAGGTATCTACAGCATAGACCTTCGTGTCGGGATGAAAAAGTGCAGTTAGTATGGTGAAGTATCCGAGACCACTTCCTGTATCAACAACCACCCACTCATCTGTACTGTCGTTGAGGGTTCTCTTTACAAAGTTTCTCACGCTCCATGCTTCGCTTATTTCCTTTACATACTTCTTTCCCCTGAAGAGTTCGGGGAACTCTTCAAGCATATGGAGGAAAGCTCTTGTTCGTACAAACTTCCTTCCGTATCTTGTCTTCTCCAGCTCCTTCCTTATACGCTCTTTGTCCACAACCATAGCCCACCTCCTTACGGGATTATTTCCTATCTATTTTACTTTATTTGCAAAAGATGTAAAATATAATAAAAATCCCGCAAGGAGGTGTAGGATGCTGGAAAAAATACCTGCTAAGAAGTTTAGAGAAGAGTTTGACAAATTCCTCCGCTTGTGCGAAGCGGAGGGAGAAGTCGGAACAGGATTGGAAATTACCTCTGCGGACGAGATAGTCTTCCCCTATAGGAGAAAAGGGGGAAACAAAGTCGAAGCTTTGGTTCCGTCTATACTGTTCAGGGTAAGGAATACAACGAACGATCACCAGCACACGGTAGTTTTAGCGTGGACACCTGATGGAACGTTTAAACTTTGGTGTGCTGACGGATTATTCGTAAGCTCTTCTTCCAAATACTGCGAGATATACGACCAGTATGTTGAAGAGTGTAAAAAGTGTGGGATAGGAGAACACCACGTCCTTTCAGAAGAGGTTTTAGCGACAGATGATCAGTGTTCATTCTGGAGAAAGCAGACTTGTAAACACACAAAGCATGTGCAGAATTTCATAGCACTCAACGGAGATAGGGTATTTCAGAAGTTAGACGAACTCAGACAGGAATACTTCTCCGAACAAGCAGAAGAAAGTGAAAAAGGGGACTTCGCACACACACTCCGTAGTTTAGCGTTCAAATCCCCCGTTCTCATAGAAGGAGAACAGGGAAGCGGTAAGACCTACACAGCATACCAGCTTGCGCAAGACTTGCTGAAAGCAGGAGAGGTTCAGCACCTTGTCATTGGTCAAGGAGACAACGGAGTAGAGACAGCTGACCTCCTCGGGTACTACATCAAAGCACCTGATGGTTCTCTTGTATGGAAAGACGGGGTTCTCACAGAAGCATTCAGAAAAGCTCAGACAGGGAAAACTATACTGCTCTTTGATGAGTTCTATCGTTTGAGAGACAGAGAGAAAGACATCTTTGTGAGAGCATTGACTGTATGGGGAGATGGAAAACTTAGACTCAGGACAGGGAGGGTGATGAACATAGAAGACGGGGTAGCTCAAGAAGAAGTAATTGAAATTCCCAAAGAGAACCTGTGGGTCATAGCTACCACCAACATAGGATCGCAATTTATGGTGGATGAAGCTGATCCCGCACTGCAGGAGAGGTTTGTCATTTTGAGGAAGGACACAGAAGAAGACGAACTCAGGAAGATTCTTATGAGCAAGTGCGATGAATACGAGATACCTCACACAGTCATAGGTATGCTTGTCAAGTTCTGGAAGGTAACGAAGAAGAAGAAGTTAGTGGGAGGACTGAGCGGTTACGCTACGACAAGAACGCTTGTAAGAGCAATAGAGCTTGCTCCCACAAAGGACAAAGAAGGAGTAAGAGAAGCTCTCTGGATGCAGAGGTATCTCTGGATAGGAAGGGACTCAAACGGTTTCCCCATCCCTGAGCAGGAAGAGACTTTAAGGGAGATTCTGGACGAGTGCTTTTCCTGAAGCCCTGTCCGGAACAAGAACAAAGGAGGTAAGTGATATGGAATTTGATGTGAAGGATATAGAGTTTGATATGACTGCTGAACAACCTTATGTGCTTATATACGGGACAGACGGAAATGTTTACCCGTTCAAGCTTGAAATAAAACATTTAAAGCAGATTTCCAACAAGTTACAGATGGGTTATGTTTGCGAAAGATGCGGAAAGACAGGAACCATACCTGACTTTTTTCTTCCGATAGACAGATTTAAAGGAAGATACCTCTGCGAGAAATGCTATGTAGAAAAGAAGGAAAGAAAGAAATGACGTGGATAAGCATATGGTAGAGGGAGAATGTCGCAGAGTAAAGGGGAGCTTCAGCTCCCCTCTCTGCTTTTAAACCACCTTGGAAAACCCCGTAAGGAGGTGAGAAGCATGAAGACTGTTGCAGAAGTGGATAGCAGGATAAAGAAGACTTTAAGGGACTTGGAATTTTTCTCTCTATTTGAGCTGGACGAGCTCTATGAGATAAGACTCCACCCCACATTTCCAACCGCATGTTGGAGGTGGGATAAGAGAGAAAGGAAGCACAAGATACTGATAGGACTCGGGGGTAAGCTTGAGGAAAGGTTCAAAAAACATCCGGAGTATATGAAGAGTTTTGGGTATCATGAACTTTCCCATTCTCTCCATACTGAGAGGAATATGGAGAAGATAAAAGAGGTTCTGGACAAAGAGGGAATACCCTTTCAGCTCTACAACCTGTTTGAGGATGCTCGTATAGAGCATCTTTGGAGAAAAAAGTTCGGAAGACGCTTTGACTGGGTAAGATACGAGGAAAGGGATATAGACCAGAAGATGCGGGTATGGTTCAGGGACATAGCTTTCAACCTTCACCTCGTGAGACAGTGGAAAGAAACGGGATATGCGGAAGTGCATCCCGTTCCCGAGGAAGTGTTCCTGTGGATAATCCAGTATGAAGGAGATCCGATCAAGCTACTTCGCATAATTCCTAAAGCTTACTGTGATTCGCACGTTGACCTTGAAATAGGAGACAGGATTAAGGGGTTTGATATAGAAACGGGAACGGGGTTTAGGGAGTATGAAGATTACGAGGAGCTTGTGGGTGCACTCCTTAATCGCATATACGAATACTACCGGAGAGCTATATCTGCTACCTCCTTTGAGGAAATGGTAGAGGTGATGAAAGACTGGATAGAAGAATTCGGGAAGCTCAGCCCACAGGGTTATCCCCAGCTACTTCCTACAAGCAACTCTGAAGGAAACGGTGAAGGGGATTACAGCGAGATGGAGGTGTCTCTACCTGACCCCGACGATACAGATGAAGATACCTTTTCCCAGCTCTGGGAAGAAGCGAAAGAGTTTTCGGGAAACAAAGAAGACAGAGAAGACAGAGAAGACACAGAGGAAGAAGCTTACGGACTCGGAGAGAAGGGTGATACAGAATACAAAGAACCTGAAGGGGATAGGATAGTTCCTTCAGGACGCTACACTTCTGTAGACTGGAGTAGGGTAGAGAGGGAAGTGCAGAAGCTCCTCAGAGTGTTCAGGAGCTATACAAAGAAAGCGGATACCACGAGCCCTTCCAAAAGACTAAATCCCAAGAAGCTTGCTTTAGATAGGGACGACATATACAGGAAAGAAGAGGAGCTTAGCTTTAAAATGCTACCGTTTACTATACTGGTTGATTGTTCAGGTTCTATGTGTGCGATGACTCCTGAACAACACATCCTCACCGCAATATGCTCGGAGCTTGCGGGGAAAACGGGAACACAAGCTTTTGTGATATTCACGAGAAACCACGAAGCTCAACTGTTCAAACTCCCTATGAAAAGGGAGGACATAGAGAGGATACCCTATGACGGTTGGAGCGAAAACATCCTCGGAGGATTGAAAAAGTTCGAGCGCTACATACTCAGGACAAAGTTCCTGTTCGTAATCTCCGATATGGAGATTACGGACTACTGGACAAGGACTCAGGAGAAAATACATCAGCTCAGGAGAAAGGGAATAGAAGTAATAGGGATATACAGGGGTAAATACTATAATGAAGCGAAGAAGAACGCTCCTCAGTTCTTTGACAGGTATGTGGTGACAGAGGAGACTAACCCGATAGACCTGCTTATACCAGTACTTAGAGCTGTGGTTAGGGTATAGGGAGACTTCGGTCTCCCTCCTTTTGAAAAGGAGAAGGAAGATGGAGCTAAGAGTTGGAGATATATGGAAGTATGAGAAGGAAGCGGATCTAATTGTCATTACCACAAACTCCTATGTAAAGCATAACGGGGAACTGGTAATGGGTAGAGGTTTCGCTTATGAAGCAAAAAGAAGGTATCCCGAACTCCCCAAGCTGTTCGGACGCAAGGTGCAAGAGATAGGAAGCAGGTATGGGTTTGTAGTGGTAGGAACAAGGGGAAAGCTCTTCGGAGCTTTTCAGGTCAAGTATCATTTCAAATATCCTGCAAGTCTTGAGCTAATCAGGTTCTCTACAGAAAAGCTCAAGACTTATGCAGAAAGAAAACCCGAGATGACCATATTCCTGAACTTTCCAGGTATAGGAAACGGAAAGCTCAGAGACGAGGAGAAAGAGATAGCAGATATTATCTCTGTGCTTCCAGATAATGTGGTGGTTTGGAAAAGAGGAAGAGTTGGTTCAAAATCTACTTTCCTTAATTACCCTTTCGGAGGAGACTTCAACTTAGCAGTAACTTTTGCTAAATTAATCCTTAAGCAGGTAGAAAGATGAAAACTGTCATTCCGATGGATGAAATAAGAGAGCTGTAGAGATTATGAATAAATTACGGAAACTTGAAAAGGATGACCTGTATATAATGGTCTACTTGACAGCTAAATAATAGAAAAAAGGGGGAGTGTCCCCCCTGACTCAAAACACTACCTTTTTATCTTCCGTAGGTCCAGTTAGTACCCTGTTTCTTAAGTACCGCTCCCACATATCAGCAAGCGACCTGTGCTTTCGTATCTTCTTCCTTACGGTGACTTCTATTAAATCCCTCGCTGGTTCTCCCCATATAAGTAGTGTGAGTCCAGTTCCAAGCTTGCTTATGGATCCCCACAGGAGTAAGACCACTCCTACAGGGAAAAGGATCATTTCCAACATGCTCCCAACAATCCACACAAACCCGAGCTCTCTGGCAGTTATGTTCTTAGGTTCATGGTAAAGCTTTTCACACTGATTTTCCAAGTTCAGGTTTAGCATCCTCTTCACCTCCTTACGGGATTTATTAGCTATATTATATCTTCCTTTGCAAAAGATGTAAAACAAAGCGCTTCTTTGACGAAAAATTGACGAAGAACAGCGTTAAAAACAGTTCAAATCAGTTTACTTTTGCAGGTTATACAAAGCATGTAATAATAGAAAGGATTTCAGAATTTACTTGATTGTCAAGGAGTAGAGAGATATGGAGGTTCATCGGGGCGAGCGGACTTGAACCGCCGACCTCTGGCTCCCGAAGCCAGCGCTCTACCACCTGAGCTACGCCCCGTTAGGTATACAAATTATAATTTAGGAAACTTCTACTTTCAGTATGAGTTTTCCTTTCAATTGTTCTTCATAAATTTTTATCGTCATCTGTTTAAGCTTTCTATCCGCAAGCTGGAAATCTTTTTTCAAAGCGTAAAGGAAAGCTCCTACTACGAATTCCCCTATAAGAAGAAATCCCAAAATAAAGAGAACCATTTTCATTTTAACCTTACCTATGAAAATAAGAAAGAAAGTGAAAACCGGAATAATAATGTATGAAAGAGTTGTTAATAGTTTGATTTGCTTAAGTTCCTTTTCAAACAATTTCCTTGAAAGGATATCCTCTTTAATTTTTTGCAATTTTTCCTTTCTTCCGCTTAGGAATATTATTCCTCCATGCTCAAAAGCTCTTGCAAATTCCGTCTTCCAACCTTCTAAGTGAACGCAGATAGTTTTTTTACGGAGGTATTTTTTTAAACAGAAGAATTTATACACAAAAAATCTATATGCTTCTCCTATAAGAAGAGTAGAGAGGAAAACAGAGAAGGAGAGGATTAGTTCTTTATCTATCACTTACTCACTTAGGCTCTCTCCTCCTTTTGTTTCTCGTACTCTTCCTTAGGGATAAATACGAATTCTCCGTCCTTATAGTCCATCACCACGGTCATACCTTCCTTTATCTCTCCTCTGATTATCTTGTCCGCTAATGGAGTTTCAACGTATTTTTGCACTGTTCTCTTCAGTGGTCTTGCTCCGAATGCCGGATCATAGCCTCTTGCAACGAGCTCTTTCTTGGCTGACTCTGTCAGCTCTATTCTGATATTCCTTTCTGCAAGTCTCCTGTTTACGTTGCCCAATAGCAAGTCTATTATCTGGGAAAGCTCTTTCATCGTCAGGGGTTTAAACACTATCACCTCATCAACCCTGTTAAGGAACTCAGGTCTGAAGAACATCTTAAGCTCATCAAGAACCTTTTCCTTTGCCTTCTCAAATTCCCTATCAACAACATCCTCACTCGCATCAACGGGAATGTTCAAAAGATACTGGGAGCCAATGTTTGAAGTCATGATTATTACCGTGTTCCTGAAATCTACCGTCCTTCCATGAGAGTCGGTTAGTCTTCCATCGTCAAGAACCTGCAAGAAAAGGTCAAAGACCCTCGGATGAGCCTTCTCTATCTCATCAAGAAGAATTACAGAGTAGGGCTTTCTCCTGACCGCCTCGGTGAGTTTTCCGCCTTCCTCGTAACCCACGTATCCCGGAGGAGCTCCTATCAGCTTTGCAACGGAGTGCTCTTCCTTGAACTCGGACATATCAAGCCTGATGAGAGCATCTTCTTCACCAAAGAGCAGTTCCGCAAGTGCTTTGGAGAGTTCGGTCTTACCTACTCCCGTGGGTCCAAGAAATAGGAAGCTTGCTATCGGTCTCTTTGGATCTTTTAAACCGGCTCTTGCTCTCCTTATAGCTTCTGCAACCGCCTTTACAGCATGATCTTGGTCAACGACTCTCTTATGTAGCTCCTCCTCAAGCTTCAGGAGCTTTTCCATCTCTTCCTCTTTGAGCTTTGTAACGGGTATTCCTGTCCACTCGGATACTACCTGAGCAACATCATCCCAGGTAACAACGAGCTCTTCAGCTTTCTTGGACTCAAGGGTTTTCAGCTCCTTTTCAAGATTTATCTTTTCTATTTTCAGCTGAGCCTCCTTTTCATAATCACCGCTTTCAGCGGTCTTTATAATTTCTCTATCAAGCTCCTCTATCTTTTTCTTCAGTTCCTGTATTTTTAGATCAACTCTTCCGAGTTTCTGCATAAGCTCTTGTTTCCCCTTCTCAAGCTGAGCTTTCTGAACTTTCAGCTGAGCTTCCTTTTCGTAGTTTCCTTCAAGGTTCGCCTTCATTATTTCCTCGTCAAGAGACCTTATCCTCCTCTCAATTTCCTGAACCTCTGGTGGGACAGATATGACGGACAGTTTCTTTCTTGCTGCAGCTTGATCAAGGGCATCAATAGCTTTATCGGGAAGCTTTCTGAAGGTTACATATCTTTTAGTAAGTTTTACCGCAGCCTCTATTGCTTCATCGGAAATCTTTACCTTATGGTGCTGTTCAAGTTTCGGTCTCAGACCTTTAAGGATCTCAATTGTCTCTTCAACCGAGGGTTCATCAACGTAGATTGGCTGAAACCTTCTCTCAAGGGCTGGGTCTTTCTCTATATACTTTCTGTATTCATCTACCGTTGTGGCACCTATGACCCTTATCTCACCTCTCGCAAGAGCTGGCTTCATGATGTTTCCTGCATCAACTGCACCTTCAGCTTTCCCAGCACCCACTATAGTGTGTATCTCATCTATAAAAAGGATTACGTTTCCCTTTTCTTTTACTTCATCAAGGAGGGCTTTAAGTCTTTCCTCAAACTCACCTCTGTATTTGGAACCCGCAAGAAGTGTTGCCATGTCTATAGACCATATCTCCTTATCCTGAAGTTCCGGTGGAACTTCCTTGTTCACTATCCTCTGAGCGAGTCCTTCAACTATCGCAGTCTTACCTACTCCGGGATCTCCGACGAGAACAGGATTGTTCTTAGTTCTTCTTAAGAGTACCTCTATCACCTGATTTATCTCTCTTTCCCTTCCGATTACGGGATCAAGCTTGCCTTCTTTCGCAAGCTCTGTGAGATTCACACCGAATCTTTCAAGAGGAGATTTCTCCTCCTCTTTAAGTTCCTGACCAACATCCTTCATCTCCTTTTCACCTCCTATTGCCTGATTTATTAGTCTACCTCCAAGGGTATCCTTTGCAGATATAAGCGCCGCTCCTATGTGAGAGAGCTGAACTTGAGTCTCTCCCTCACTTACCGCCCTGTTCTGGGCATCTTCAAGAACCCTTATCAGATACTCACTATAGTCAAAAGCGGGTTTCTTCCCAAAAACTTTTTCAGCTATCTTATCGGTAACTCTGTCAGGTGATATTCCTATCTCCTTTATCTGCTGAAGCATAGATGAACTCTCTATCGCCTTTCTGATGAGTCCGTCAATGGAGAGTCTGTTATTAAGGAAAGCATTAACATCCTCGGGCTTGAAAACGGATGTTAAGCTTCTTTCAACACTCTCAAGCTGTCTCCTGTAATTCTGTTCAAGAGCGTCAAGCTGACGCAGTTCAAGTTGAAGGCTTTCCAGACTAAAGAAATCTCCGTATCTTCTTGCCCTTTCAATCTCCCTTTGAAGTCTGTCCTTTGCCTGTTTTATCTTCTGAAGCTCAGCCTGAACACCTCCTATGTCGGACTTCACCTGCATTATCTGGCTTCTCAGATTTATAAGATGCTGAGCTTCCTGCTCTACGGCTTTTTCAATCTGCTCTTTAAGATTCTTCAGGTACTCGTTAATTCTCCTTAGAAATTCCTTTCTTTCAATTCCTCTTTTCTCTAAAAACTTGGCAAGAGGTGAGTCCTCATCTGAAAGGAGAGCTATCAGCAGATGATCCGTATCAACCTTAGTATCTCCCTGCTGACGTGCAAGCTCTTTAGCTTTTTCTATGAATTCAAGGGATTTTGCGGAGAACAGATTCTCACTTATCATTACCCTACCTCCAATTAACTTTGGTTATATAATATTTCTTGAGTATAGTATTGTCAAGTTTTAATATTCCTCTTCTGACCACATTTCCGGGGTGAACCTGATAACCCTGTTCCTTCCCTCCTCCTTAGCCCTGTAAAGAGCCACGTCAGCGAACTTTATACACTGCCAGAATTTACCTCCGCAGTCTTTGGGGAATTCTGAAACGCCTATGCTCACAGTTTTCTTTATAGCTCCTCCCGAGAACTCTATTACCTTGTTCTCAACAGCCTTTCTTATCTTCTCGGCAACCTTCTCAGCGTAACCCTCCTTGACATCAACAAGGAGAACGAGTATTTCCTCTCCTCCGAACCTTATTACGTAGTCCGCTTCCCTTACGCTGTTCTTCACTACCTGCGCTATTTCCTTAAGAACCCTATCTCCAACATCGTGTCCGTACTTATCATTTACCTGCTTAAAGTAATCAATGTCTATCATAAGTATCCCGAGATTTGATCCTCTCCTCTTTATCTGAGCAGCCAGCTTATCCGCTATTTCCTCCAAGAATCTTCTGTTGTAGAGTCCGGTAAGCTGATCTATGTAAGACTGCTTTTGAAGTAGCTCCATAAGGCTTTTAGATTCAAGAACCGGTGAAGCTTCCTGTAAGTAACCTTTTATGTATGGAATTATCATCCTTATGAATATATCTATCTCTTTTTCATATACTATCTGGACAACACTGCCCACTTTTCCTCCTATGTTTACAGGTATGCAGTAGTACTGAATTCCCTCGGAAGAACATTGATTGTTGAAGGCAAAACGGGGACATATACACGGAAATTCTTGAGAGTCAACATCTTCTCCCGTTCTCTTTGCCCTGCATTCATTTGCATCCTCAAGGATTATCTGAGAGCACCACATATCATCACCGCGAACCGAAATTATCCTCATCGTGTTCTTTTGCTCGTCAACCTCGTATATGGAAAACTTATCAAGGCTCATATAGTCAGCCAGAACCGTTTCTATTCTCCCGTAAATGTCAGCTTTTCTAAGATCCTGTTCTATGGTTCTCTTAAAGTTTGATATTTTCACGAGTTCATCAACTATCTTTTCGGTATCTTTTAGAGCATTCTCAGTCTCCATTACGTTGTAACCTATCAGCATTGAAACCTTTTCTCTTACATTTGAAAGGGTCTTATCAAGTCTCTCTCCAACGTTATTTACCACGCTGGCAAGTTCTCCCGCTTCATCTTCAAGCACAAACTTCACCCTCTCCTTGAAGTCTCCTTCCTTGAACCTGTTCAGGACTCTTTTCATATCGTTGAAGAGCTTTCTATAAGGTTCAAAGTGTTTTACCGTCATCCAGAAAATAAGTGTAAATACTATTCCAGCAGTAAGGCTATAAAATCCAAGCAGAAGAAGCGCTTGCTTTCTCTTTCCAGTTAAGTCAACAGCAAGGCTTATCGCTCCTAAAACTTCACCTTCCTTGACCTTGTGACACTGCATACAGTTGATATTCCCTCGTGAAGTTGCTTTATATGGTATGACGAGCTTATAAATGACCTTGTCTTTGTTCTCAATAAGCTTGCTTTTCATCCTACCTGTTTCTAAAACTTCTATTTCAAGCTCATCTGAAGGTTTTTCCAAATTTATCCCCTTACCGAACTGCCTTATTACAGCCTCTCCTCTTATAACCTTCACATACTCTAATCCGCGGGTTTTCTTTATCTGCCTTAAAAACATATCCCTCCTGTCAATAACACCGAGCACCATGTAGGAAGTCAACGTATCTCTAACCAACTCCGCTATAGTTAAGGCGTTCTCCTTTGAGTCCTTAATAACGTTCTCACGGAAAAGGAGAGCGACTACATTTACGGTAAGAGCAAAGAGGGTAAACAGGAGAACCCCTATCTTAAGTATCAGCTTTCCCCTCATCCCTCTAAACATATCAGAAACCCCTCCTAAAAGTATATCGGTTTATGTTTCTCCTTGTTTTACAGTATGTATGCTTTCAAGTTCCCTCAAGAAGGTTCTCTTGAACTCCTCCTTGAATTTATGAGAGTAGAAGGCTATCTTTGCGGTGTCTCCCTCTATCCTCACCCAGACTTTCCTGTGCACCGTATAAAAAGCCACCATCATTCCGAGAATGAGCAGTGCCGAGCCCAGCCAGATAATGTTCGTTCCCGGATGGTATGAGATCTGAAAACCTGAATAGAACTGGGGAACGAAGCCATCCATAAAGAACACGTAAGGGAAGTCCTCAAGTTCCTTTATTTCCGAATAGAGAAGAACCGTTATCTGAGGATCGTAAACTACGGGAACATTGTAAGCCTTTCTATTTTTCAGAACTTTCAAGACTACAGCAGGAGCGAGGTTCCCGTTCATACCCGCCTGTGGGTTTTCTATGTTCAGGACAACCTTCTCAACGGAAATCAGCATATCTTTAAACTCTGCAACTTTTCCGCTACCTACTGTGAACTTTCCCAGTATAGCCTCATGGGCTTTCTTCTGGGCAAGCTTCTTATCCACAACGACTATCCCCATTTCCTTAACACCGCCTGTGAGTCCATAGGATGCCTGAAAGATCCTATAGCTCTTAAAAACAAAGGGTTCGTTTACTTCAACCTTTCCCTCTGCCACTTTCTTTCCTCCGTTAATTATCTCTATATAACTTCTGTATGAAGCAACCGCATCTTTAAACTCCTCTGCCACTTTAATTCCCTTCTGCTGGGCTTCCTCACCGTAGGTTATTATCCTGAACTCCTTGAGGTGAACAGCAAAGGGAAGCTTAAAAGGTTTGTTGTCCGCTCCGACAAACATGGTATTTCTCGTTTCTCCCTCAGG
>CAZPVY010000013.1:0-29165 GCA_964590265.1 uncultured Aquifex sp.
GTTCGGGTTGGGGCGTGTCACGGTGGGCAAGGGAGGCTAAAGGACTCGGTTTGATGGAAGCACCCAGAGGTTCTCTCTCTCACTGGGTTCATATCAAAGAAGGAAAAATCCTTAACTATCAGGCTGTTGTTCCGACGACCTGGAACGCCTCCCCCAGAGACACAAAAGGTCAGCCTTCAGCTTACGAGGCTTCCCTTGTAGGGCATAAGCTTCACGATCCAAAGGAACCTCTTGAGATTTTGAGAACAATCCACTCTTTTGACCCCTGCCTTGCCTGTGCGGTACATCTTTATGGAGAGAACGAGGTAGAGATTAAGGTAGTGTGATTTACAACCTTCTGTGCACAGCTAAATAGGGAGGTGTTCTGAAGTGAGGCACCCTGTAAACGAAGTAGTAACGAGCTATATGGTAGCTCGTATCAAATCCATAAAAGTTCAGCTTCATCCTCTCTAACTCTTCTTCTCTGTATTTTGCCAAGGGCTTTACCTTTTCGTCTCTCTCTCTTTCCTCCCTTTTTTTCTTTATAAACAGCTCAAACTCTTTTGAATTTATAAACTCTTCAATCTTTCTTCTCAGCTTCTTCCTGAACTCTGAAGGAGTCTTTCCGAAACAGTCATCTATCAAACCGAGTTCCTTAGCCTGCTTTGAGCTTATCGGCATCCTCCTGTCCATGATCTCTTTCCCCTTCTTCCAGCCTACTCTTTTCGGTAAAGTGTATGTCCAGAACTCTGAACCGTAGAGATTTCCTATGTTCTTGTAGTGGGGATTCAGAACCACACCTTCCCTCGCAAATACAAGGTCACAGGTCAAAGCCAGAAACACTCCTCCCGCTCCTGCATTCCCCTGCATTCCTGCAATGGTGAGCTTATCAGTTGTCCTAAGTATCTCCTCACAGACATCGTCTATCGCGTTTATGTTTCTCCAGGACTCATCAGGAGGGCTTTCGGCATTCTCAATGGTGTTCAGATTCATTCCGTTTGAGAAGAAGTCTTCCTGACCCATGAGGACGAGTGCCTTAATAGGTCTCTTTTTTGCATATCTGATGGTTTCAAGGAGCCTCTCACACTGCTCTGTTGACATTGCGCCGTTGTAAAAGTTGAAGTAGATATAGCTAATAGAGTTTTTTTCCTCGTAAACTATTTCCCTGTATGTTTTAAAATCCACACTCTCCCAGGGCTTTATTTGAACCTCAGGCACTTTATCTCTTAACCTCGGAATAACTCGCAGAGCAGGTAATTTTATGGACTTCTTATCTCTTTTCCTTAGATGGGTTATCCACACAGCTCCGTCTACTGTAGCTTTACATATCGCTTCATCTCTGACAGCTATAATCTCACCCGGCTTTCCCTTCAACTCCTCTTCAGGAAATGCGTTGTAGAGATACACTTCCTCTCCCTCAACCTTATCAAGAACTCCCGGCTGGCTGTCGGAGGCGTATATTTTTCTGAGAACGTCCTGAGTGGTGTCCTTCTCCCAGTTTATCTTCCTGCAGGTCTGTTCCATTTTTGGATTCCAGATACCATTTTTTTGAGGCTCAGGCTTAAAATCTTCTCTTTCAAACTTCTCAATAGCTTCAAGAACACACTCAACCGCTTCTTCGGTAACTTCGTTCCTGTATATACTTGACTTCCTTGCAAACCTCATAGGAAACTCTCTCCAAGCCCAGATGTCTCCAGCGTCATACTCCTCAGTTGCCTCTATCAAGGTAACACCCCAGACTCTTTCGCCTCTAAGAATTGCCCAATCCAGAGCTGAAGGTCCTCTATCTCCACGAACTCCCGGGTGAACTATCAGAGTTTTATACTTTTTCCATACCTCAGAAGGTATCTTCCTCTTCAAAAACGGTGCGATTATCAAATCTGGCTTGTAAAGCTGTGCCGCCTCAATCATCAGGTCTGGATGAACATCAAGCTCTATGGAAACTTCGTGTCCCTTTTCCGTCAGCTCGCAGTAGAGCCTCTGGGAGAGCGAGTTAAAGCGGTAGCAGTAAAACAGTATCCTCATCGGTGAATACTTATTCATTAATGATAGGAAATACCGCTCCGCGGTGCAAGTATAATAGAAACCTCATGCAAAAGATCCTCATAGATCCCACCGCCCCGAGAAAGGAGAATGCTAAGAGGATAATTAAGCTTGCCTTTCCGATAATTGTCGTAAACCTACTTTACACGGTTGAGAGCATGTTTTCCCTTGTCCTCGTTTCGGGAATCTCTGCCTCGGCGGTAGCGGCGGTGGGCTTTAGTCTCAGCCTGCTGTGGTTTATCTACTCTCTGATGAGCATCTCCTATACGGGAACGAGTGTTATTGTTGCCCAGAAAGTTGGTGCGGAAGAGAGTCCTTCGTCAGTCCTCTTTTCGGGACTTTTAATCTCCTTCCTCATAGCTTTTCCTCTCACCTTTTACGGAAAACCTCTCGTTCTCTTTCTTATGGAGCTACTCGGTGCATCGGAGAAGGTGATAGCCCTGTCCGACAGTTATCTGACTCCGATATTCTGGTTCATCATCATCGGTTTTATGACAAACACCTTTTACGGAGCCTTCAACGGAGCAGGAGATACTAAAACTCCCATGAAGATTGCAATCCTGATGAATGCGGTGAATATATCCACAGCTTACTGCCTGATCTACGGAAAGTTTGGGTTCCCTAAACTTGGGATTCAGGGTGCAGGTTGGGGAATAGTTCTCTCTGAGCTTTTGGCTTTCCTCATCTACCTTTATCTGACTTTGTTTCTTAAGAAGCCCTTTTCGCTTACGTTTGGTATAGATAGGAAAACTCTTTCTAAGATGCTCAGAATTGGAACTCCGACCGCAATTGAAAGAGCGGTTACGAGCCTATCCTTTAACGTATTTGTTGGCTTTCTTGCTAAATTCGGGGATAAGATTCTTGCAGCGCATCAGATAGGGCTGAGGGTTGAAAGCATCTCATTTATGATCGGCTTTGGCTTCATGATAGCGAGCACTGTAATTGCTGGACAAAACTACGGTGCTAAAAATATCAAAGGTCTAATCTACGGAGTAAAGTTTACAGCAAATCTCACAGCCGGTCTGATGGGCTTTCTGGGTCTGATGCTAATAATATTTCCAAAATATCTGACCCTCCCTTTCAGCAGGGATCAGGAAGTCATAAGCTGGGCTGTTTACTACCTGATTATCGTCGGTATATCTCAAATTCCGATGGCCTACGCCGTGATATTCTCAGGTGCTCTTAAGGGTATGGGAAGAACTACTATTCCCATGATAGTTAATATCAGCTCCTTCTGGCTGTTCAGGATATTGCCTTCCTATCTGCTTCTGAAGGTTGTGCATTCTCCCTTAGTTCCTTGGACTTTCATGACCGTAGAGATGTTCTTCAGGGCTGCCTTTTTCTACTTTGCCTTCAAAAGGGAAATTAAACGTCAAAGCCTTTCATTTTCTCCTCAACCTGATTAGCAGTTTCGTTTATGTTTTTTATCTCTTCTACTATCCTTTTTATGTTTGCGGTGTTCTTTTCGGATATATCCGTTATCTCCGTCATATTGTCCCTTATTATGTCTATAGCCCTGCTTTGCTCTTCCATGGCAGTGGCAATCGTGTCTATCACACTCGCTATCTCCTTTGTTACTTCTTCTATCTTCTTGTAACTCTCTACCACCTCCTCCGAAGCAAGCCTCCCCTCCTCAACAGTGTTCACCGCCTTCTCTACAAGCCCTGCTATTTCCTTCGCCGCATTCCCTGATATCTCCGCAAGTCTCCTCACTTCATCGGCTACAACTGCAAATCCTCTTCCTACTTCCCCAGCTCTTGCCGCCTCTATTGCTGCGTTCAAAGCCAGCAAGTTTGTCTGCTCGGCGATGTTTATTATCGTCTCCGTTATTGAGGTTATGTCTTGGCTTACTTCAACTATCTTGCCCATTGCAGAATGCATAATGTTCACCTTGGATTTACCAGCTTCTATTGCTTTTTCCATATCCATGGATACATTTCTTGCCCTTAAGGTTTCTTCTGATATCTGTCTGATGGCTTCCGAGGTCTCGTCAACAGAGGTCATAATACTTGCTATGCTGCCGTTGAGGTTATCGTTTTCTCTCTCCATACTTTTGGAACTCTCACTCAGAGCCTTTATGCTCCCTATTATATTTGAAAGCCCTTCCTTAACATTCTTTAGAGCGTTCTGAAGGTCGTCAAGAGAAGAATTTATATAACTCACAAGCTCTTCTATATCTCCTCTATAACCTCCCTGAATTCTAACCTTGAGATTACCTTTTGCAACCCTCATCATAACGTCTCTGATTGCTACCACCGCACCCCCTACATCTTTTACCATCTGGTTTATAGCTTCAACGAGCCTGTCAAGTTCACTTCTGAACTTCTTAAATTCAACATCTCTAAATCGCATGGTGTTTGCAAGTTCCTCAACTCCGTGGGATATGGAGTCTATTTGGTTGACAATTCCTCTTGAAGCCAACCATAGTGCGACAGACACAACAAGAATGGATGGAACTGTCACACCTACAACGATAATGTTTGCCATGCTAACGTCTCTTTTTAGCTCACTCTGTTCCTTCGCTATCTTTTTCAGCCTTATATCTATAAGAGAATTCAGTGTGTCAATTGTATCTTTGAATCCTGCTTTCTCCACTTCAATAAGTGTTTGCTTTGCCTCATCATAAGCCTCAAGTTCAAGAAGCTGGATAACACTTTCTATATCTCCTTGATAGGTAAAGAAAGCCAAGTTTCTTGTGAGTTCAACTTCGGTTCCGCTGAGCTCCTTTTCTCTCTTTCTGAGAATCGCAAGGTTGTCCATAAACCTTTTCAGATTCTCCTTTATCTCCTTGCGAGCCTCTTCACTTTTTGGATCAAATATAAGGTTTCTGACCGCTATTGCGGCATTCAAGAGAGCAACCTTCATTTCTTTGTATATCTCAAGATACTCAAGCTCCCTCTGAACATCGTCAATTGAACGGGCGACCCTGTGTTCTGTGTTATACAGAATTCCGCCTATTACTATGGCGACCCCTATCAGGAGAGCGTTTACAAGCTGTAGTTTTCTTTTTATGGTCATAATTCAACCTCCTCCTTCTGAAAAATTATCGGAAGGTGACGAAGAAATATTAACAGGAGGTTGAGATTGCAGAATCTTAAAGGAAAGCTTTCCAGCATAAGGGAGAAGCTCATGGATCCTTTCAGGGTTGAAGGTCTTGAAGAGGACTTTGCAGAGCTTCTGGATATACTTAAAAAGGCAAAGCCTGAAGAAATAAAGTCCATCAAGGATGACTTTGAAGAGGTTAGAAGGCTTCTTGTAAGAAATCTCTCAATAATATCAGGTAGCCTTAAGCCTATTCTTGAGAGGGGTCAGGGTGGACTCTTCTCAAGGAGGGTGTGATGTTCGGAGCTTCTTTCGGGATAATCTCTCAGGCTCTTGAGATATATAAGAAGTCTCTTGATATACACAACAGGAATATACTCAACGCGAACAATCCAGATTATGTGGAAGAAAATCCTGATGTGCAGAGCTATGCCCCCGCAGGTATAGATCTTGTAAAGATCAGGAGAGATCAGAACATATACTACCTTAATCTCAGAAACTCAAAACTTTCTCTCGTAAGGTATCTTGAAGAGAGAAGCGGTGTATTATCAAACGTTGAGGGTATATTTCAAGAGCTTTTTGAAGGTACGGGAATAAATGACTACACAAACAGGTTCTTTAAAGCATATCTGGATCTTATGAAAGATCCAACCAATGAAGGTGCTAAAAGGGAATTCTACAATTCAGCAAAGAGTCTTGCAGATTTTCTTAAGAATAAGACGAAAGATGTAGACAAACTTGACAATAGTATAGATTTCCAGCTGAGGAGGATAACTTCAAAGATAAATGAGCTTGTGAAAAAAATACATAACATAAATAGGGAAATAACCATTTTTTATGCTCAAACCTATGCGAGAGGAAAGGATTACAAAAATCTCCTTGATATTAGAGACAAATACCTCAGAGAGCTTTCTGAACTCATAAATATTGATATTCAGGAAGATGAAATAGGAAGGGTAAAGATAAACACTTCCAAAGGATTTGCTATAGTTGATTTTCAAGATAATTACTGGCAGTTTGAGTATGCTGGAGGAAAAATTTACTGGAAGTCCAAAGACGGGAACAACGTGGATATAACGACTGTTATAGAATCTGGAAAGGTTAAAGCTCTGCTTGATGGAAGACAGGATCTTGCCCGATTCAAGACAGAGCTTGAAAATATAGCCAACTATCTAATTTCTAACGTAAAGATACCCAGAGCAAACAGCGGAACATGGTACCTGATAACAAATGTTAGCGACCCAACACAACCGCTCAGCACTTACGGTCTCGGTGGAAATCTTGAGTTTTACGACAACTCTACTTCACCACCGACCCTGCTAACAACTGTAAGCAATTACGGTTCCCTCAGTTTAAACGACCTTGCAAATGCAATAAACTCAAATACTACGCTGACAGGTGCCGGCTTTTCTGCAACTGTGGTAAGCAATCCTGACGGAACCTTCACCCTTAGGATAGATAATTCCAACCCAAACTACTCAGTTTCGGATGCAGAAGGAAACTTTTACGAAAGTTCTTCTGTGTTTGAAGGAACAAGCACCTTAGACATAAGTCCTGTAGGAACGTTAATGTCCGACCTGAATGATCTTGAGTTTTCTCTCACGGATACTTTTAGTGGCTTGGCGAACACTTGGTGGAGCTCTACCAAGGGATACGTAAGTGATCTTGTAAACGATATTTCAACGACTCAGGCGGATACAAAAGATAAGCTCCGTATAGAAACCGCTCTGTTAGAATCCCTTGATAGAAAGCTTAAGGAGATGCAGGGGGTTTCTATAGATAAAGAATTTATGGAGATAATGAAGATTCAGAAAACCTACGAAGCGGTAGCCAAGATCGTGTCTACCATTGATGAGCTTCTGCAAACAACGCTGAATATGGTGTGAGGTGTGAAAGATGAAGGTTCCTGATAATTTGATTTATTCAGTTTTCAAGCAGCAGGATGAGAGGATTAGAAATCAGCTGGTAAAAAAAACTATAGAAATATCCACAGGTAAGAAACTGCACAACCTCTCTGATGATCCGGTTGCTGCTTTCAACATAATTAGCTTGAAAAAAGACATAGCTCAGCTTTCTCAATTTTCTAAAAACAGGCTCTTTGCGGATGTAAATCTCTCCTATATAGACTTTACCCTTTCAAAGATGTCAGATAAGCTCAAGGAGCTTTATACAAAAACTGTTCAGGCTAAGAACGAAACCCTGACTGTAGATGATCTTAAAGCTATAGGTGTGGAGTTTGAAAAGGCGGTAGTTTTTCTTCTTGACAGAGCTAATGATAAAGTGGGGGAGAACTATATATTTTCAGGTTCAGCTCTGACAACAAAACCCTTTAGCGAAACCTTCACCTACCTTGGCTCAAACGAAGCGTTCAACGTTCAGATAGATGAGACCAACTTTACAGAGGTATTCACACCTGGAAACAGGGTTTTTACCACCAATATTCTTGAACTTGACATTAGCTTCGCAAGTCCAACTGACCCATTCACCTTAGGCGGAGATGGGCAGGCAGATCTTCAAATTACATATAAAGGAGTTACCTATTCAATTACCTACGATAACAACTCTCTTGATGCAACGAATCCGAGCAATTTGGAAGAATTGTCGCAGGCAATAAACATAACAACGGGTGGAAAAGTTAAAGCATTCATTCATCAGCTTGATGATGGCACATATACGTTAAGGTTAATCCCTGAAGAGGTAAATCAGCCGATAACTGTGAGCTACGGAGGTGTCGGAGATCCTTCCGAGAAGTTAGGCAACTTCATTCAGAAAAATGTATTTGAGATAGTGAGTAGAATATCCAGCAAATTAAGGAATGGATTGGCTCCTGATGAATCGGATCTGTTGGCAATTCAGAGAAGCTACGACAAGATCATTTCCGAGCGTTCAAAAGTAGGTAGCATCCTGTCTCAGGTAAAATCTCAGCAGAATGTGCAGGAAAACAGAATGGATGTTCTTAAAAAACAGAAGTCCGATATAGAGGAGGTTAATATTTCCGAGAGCATAATGGAATATACAAGATACAGAACCGCCTATGATGCTCTAATGAAGATGATCGTAGATACAAGAGATATGACAATACTCAAATATATCTGATTACTCCTCTTCTTCTGTAAAGGCGCTCAGGACCGTTTCAATGATTGAGATGATAACTGAGATTATGTTTGCCGCAAGTGCACCCTGAGCAAGTCCAAGAGCTTCTATTTGATCACCTACAAAGAATATAAAGAGAGCTGGAATGAGGTGAAGATCGGCAACGAGACTTGATGCAAGCATCTCCGTAGAGAGAACCCTTCCCTCACCTATTTTCAAGATCGTGGCGGCAAGATTCGTTGCAACCGTAATCACAAGTTCGTAGGGATTGGGACTGACTATAAAGCTTATGTTCGTGGTGAGAGCCATCAGGATAAAGAAGTCCGTTATTATCTTTTTGTATTTCATCTCTGCTCCTCCAGCACCTTGTAAACCTCTTCAAGAAGTATTCTCTGAGCCCTTCTGAGGTTCTTGGTCTGTCCGAAGATAATCAACGTGTCTCCTTCCTTTATTTCTGTTTCATCCGATATGGTGACGTCAAGATAGCCGTCAGGCTTCCTTATCGCTATTATAGTTATCTTTAAAGCCCTTCTGAGGTCTATCTCTTTCAGCTTTTTACCTACCAGCAGAGAACCCGGCTCAACTTTTAACTCCATAATGTCTATATCCGTCTCCTCACCGAAGGCTATCCTGTCAAAGAGATCGGATATGAAAGCTGAACTTGTATGAAATATGTAAGCTGCCAGTCTTGTGGCAAGGAGCTTGTTGGGAACAAAAGCTTTATTTGCTCCCAGCTCTTCCATTTTTTCTGCGGCTCCGTCCGTTGAAGCGAAGGAGTATATGTAGAACTCATCTTTTGAAGGTCTTATGAGCCTTGCAGTAACTATAACAGCTATGTTCCTTGCATCGTCTCTAAGGTTTACAACCATCCCCCTTGCCTTTTTTATTCCTGCAGACAAAAGTATAGATCTCTTATAGGGTTCTTCAATTATGAAATACTTTATATTGTGCTCTTGAAGGTATTTCATGGCTTCTGGATTACTCTCAATCACAACAAATTCAATTTTCCTTTTCCTCAGAGAGTTTGCGAGCCATGCTGAGGTCTTATCGTATCCGCAGATTATATAGTGATCTTTCAATTCTTCAATTTCCCTTAACATCCTTATAGCCTTGTAAAGGTTAATTATATCTTCCTTAAAGAAGACCCTGATTATAACTGTCACGGACGTTGTAAATACCCCTATACCCATCAGGGACAAAAAAGAGGTAAATATGCGACCGTATGGAGTATCGCTACCTGTAACAACTTCACCGTAACCTATCGTTCCTATCGTTATGATAGTCATGTAAAAGGAGTTTATGAAATCGCCTCCAGAGAGTATCATGTAGCCGAGAGTTCCTATCGTAAGAGCTGTATGAAGCATTAAAAGCGGTATTCTCAACTCCTTCAGAGTTTCTATGAACCTTCTTTCGTAAATCTCTATAAGTTTGGGTTCTTTTCTCTTTTTCCTTCTTCTAAACTTCCTTCTTATCTTAGCCCTGAGCCTCGGCATTGTGCACCCTTTATAATAATAAGGGTTATGAGAGTGAACGCGCTTGTGATAGACATTGAAGGAACCGCTTCCGAGATAACGGATAAGCTGAATGAAGTTCTTGATGCTATATACGATGAAGGGGGAGAGGTTATGGATGTAAAGGTCACCCATGCAAGGGAGCATGGTATAGACGGTTTTACCGTTGTTTACACAATCTTGTACAGAAGTGAGAGAGAAGTGCCCGAAGAATGATACTCAGAGTGAAGGTAAAACCCAATTCAAAGAAGGAGGATGTGAAAAAAATTTCCGAGAGCGAACTTGAGGTGAGAGTGTCGGTTCCTCCAGAAAAGGGCAAGGCGAACGAGAGATTGATTGAACTTCTTGCGAAATACTACAGGGTTAGAAAGAGTGCTGTGAAAATAATAAGGGGCGAGACCTCTCGGGAAAAGATCGTAGAGATAGATCTTTAAGCCTCCAAGATTGCACCTTTTGATGCATCGGTCACGAGCTTTGCGTACCTTTTCAGCCATGAACTCGGTATGTCTTTTTGTTTGGGTTTAAAGTTTCTCAGTCTATCCTGAAGCTCCTCTTCAGAGATTAAAAGCTCAAGTTTCCTACCAGGTATGTCTATTAAAATCTCGTCTCCATCTCTAACAACGCCTATTGGTCCTCCCGATGCTGCCTCTGGTGAGACGTGCCCTATGCATGCTCCTCTTGTTCCTCCGGAAAACCTTCCGTCCGTTATCAGAGCCACTTTATCTCCAAGTCCCATTCCTACAATGGCTGAAGTCGGAGATAACATCTCCCTCATGCCGGGACCACCTTTCGGTCCTTCGTACCTTATTACAACAACATGTCCCGGTTTTACCTTTCCACCGAGAATTCCTTCTATAGCCTCTTCCTCGGAGTCAAAGCATATAGCTTTTCCTTTGAATTTCAGCATACTCTCAACGACACCTGCGGTCTTTACCACCGCCCCTTCTGGAGCGAGGTTCCCAAAAAGAATCGCTATACCTCCATCTTCTGAGTATGGATTTTCTATCTTTTTCACCACCTCTCCATCAGCTTCAGGAGCTTCTTTTGCTATATCCCCAAGAGTTTTTCCGCTCACTGTTTTTCTATCAAGATGAAGTAATCCTTCTTTCTTTGAAAGCTCTCTTATTATCGTTGGAATGCCTCCCACCTTGTCCAGATCTTCAATATGGTAGTGGGAAGCAGGAGCTATCTTGCAGATAGTTGGGGTTCTCTTTGAGATCTCGTTTATCTTTGCAAGGTTATACTCTATTCCTGCTTCTCTTGCGATAGCAAGCAGGTGAAGGATCGTGTTTGAAGAACCACCCATTGCTATGTCAATGGTAAAGGCATCGTCTATTGCCTCTTCTGTGATGATGTCTCTAGCCTTTATATCCTTCTCCAAAAGCTCCATTATCTTTCTTGCCGCCTCTCTTGCGAGCATTTCCCTCCTCGGGTCTATCGCTAGAATGGTTCCGTTTCCCGGCAGGGCAAGTCCGAGAACCTCAGTCAGACAGTTCATTGAGTTGGCGGTGAACATTCCCGCACAGCTTCCGCAGGTGGGACATGCGTTTTGTTCTATTACCTTAAGCTCCTTCTCCGTTATCTGTCCTGCTTTAAGCTGACCTATGCCTTCAAAGACAGAAATCAGGTCTATCTTTTTACCTTCAAACTCACCTGCCAGCATAGGACCACCGCTGATGAAGATGGTTGGGACATTTACCCTCAGCGCTCCCATTAGCATTCCCGGAACGATTTTGTCGCAGTTAGGTATGCAAATAAGGGCATCAAGCTGGTGGGCGTTCACAACGGTTTCTATACAGTCCGCTATCAGCTCTCTGGAAGGCAGAGAGTAGTGCATTCCGTAATGTCCCATAGCTATCCCGTCATCCACTCCTATGACGTTGAACTCTATAGGAACACCCCCTGCTTTTCTTACCTCTTCCTTTATGGGCTGGACAAACTCCCTAAGGTGTACATGCCCGGGAATTATGTCTATGTAAGAGTTAGCTATCCCAATAAGAGGTTTGTCAAAGTCCTCCTCAGATAATCCACAGGCTCTAAGCAGTGCCCTGTGAGGTGCTCTCTCTATACCCTTTTTAACTACATCGCTCCTGTATCCCATCTTTTCCTCCTCAGACTTAGAAACATAATAAATAATTTATGACTGTTTGAAACGCTTCATCTCATACATTCTTTCATCGGCGAGTTTCAAGAGTGTATCCAATTCAACGCCGTCTTTTGGGATTTCAACTATACCGTAACTCAATGATATACCATACAAACTGAGGGAGTTTTCTATATTTCTTGTCAGAGATTCAAGATGTTTGATAATCCTGTTTCTGGGACAGTCGTAAATGATTACCATAAACTCATCACCGCCTATTCTCCTAACTATATCTCCCTTAAGATTCCTCTGTATTGGTTCTGCAACCCTCTTCAGAACTCTATTCCCTTCATGATGTCCGAATGTGTCATTTACCCATTTAAAGTTGTCAAGATCTATGTAAACAATACAATAGATTCTCTTTCCGTTCCTTTTGATCATCTCCAGTATCTTGGTTAAGGATTCAAATATGAATGACCTATTGTAAAGACCGGTGAGGTAGTTCTTTATGGCTTTATCTCCCAATTATGCGGATGAGCTTCGTAGCTATAATGCTGTAGAAGAAGAAAAGGCACAAAACGGTAATGTGGGCTCCCAAAACCTGTCTTATATACACCAAGCCGTGATATATTCTGAACAATTCCAAATAGCTGAGTAGCGCAAGCGGCAAAATAATGACTATGAACATGAAGTTCCATAAGAAAGTCAATTTGTGGTTTTTAAGTAAGAAGACAAGTGGAGGAAACGTGTATATCCAAACTATACCTGTTCTTCTATGGCCTTCCGTTATCACAAGAAAGCTGAGAATTAAAATCATGATGATAAGAATGACATTTGAAGCTAAACGGTAATTCTTCTTTGTGTAATAGACAATGACGTCAAAGAGAGTAAATATAACGAGTGTTAGTTGTTTCCAATAGAAAGATGCATATACACACCAAATATCAGCGTTGATATAATACCAACAAGAGAAAATGCATAAATGAACTTATCTCTATAAGGAGGAAGTACATAGTTAGAATCCATTTATATTTTATTTCCTTTGGTGGAGGCGGCGGGAATCGAACCCGCGTCCGAGGACGGCTCGGCACCCAAGGGGTTTAGCAGGCATAGCCCGTGTTTAGCTTCTACCCCCGATTAGCCCACGGGCAGGCATCTCGGGGGGAGCACGGGTTTAGGTGTCGGCAGTCCCTCACCGTGCGTCGGAACTGCCCGAGCGGGTGTCTCTGACGCCCACCGGCAAGCCACCCGCAAACTCACCGGGGACGCGCTGCCTTTTTAATTAGGCAGCGAGAGCGACTTCAGCTTCGGGAAGTGTTGGTAATGGCTGTTACGGTAGCCACCCGACCTGCAGCCCTTGACCTGCCGTCCCCGTCGAAACCAGTCGCCCCCTTCAAAGCCAGTAACTAAATTTATTCCCACCATATCAAGCAGTCAAGAATCTAAGGTTTTCTATCAGGATTTTTATATCGTTTTCGGTATATCTCAGACTAACAGTAAGTCTTAATCTCGCTTTGCCTTTGGGAACCGTAGGATACCTGATAGCCTGAAGAAATATCCCCTTCTCAAGCAGTCTTCTTGATATCTCAAGCGTCTTTCCTTCATCTCCAACAATTATCGGTATTATCGGTGTACCGCTGTACTTAACTTCAAACGGTAAATTCTTCAGTTCTTTGTAGATGCTACTTGAGCGCTCCTTCAGTTTGCTGACCATCTCGGGATTCCTCTCTATTATTTCCAGACTTTTGTAAGCACCTGCACATATAGCTGGAGGAAGGGAAGTTGTAAATATCAGACTTCTTGCTCTGTTTATGAGGAGTTCTATTACTTCATCGCTTCCGCATACAAAAGCCCCGTAGCTACCGAGAGCTTTTGAAAGCGTTCCCATAACTATGACGTTTTCTTTCCATTCAAGACCCAGCTCCTCAAGACTTCCTCTTCCTTTCCCGATCGTTCCCGTGGCGTGAGCATCGTCTATGTAAAGCATGCACTCATACTCCGCACAGATTGAGTAGAGCTCCCTTAGATCTGCCACGTCCCCGTCCATACTGAAAACGCTGTCAGTAACTATGAGAACTTTTCTGTATTTTCCTCTTTCGGAAACGAGTATCTCCCTGAGATGTTCATAATCTCTGTGCCTAAAGATTTTTCTGTCTGCTTTGGACATTCTGCATCCATCTATCAGAGAGGCGTGATTCAGTTCGTCGCTCAGGATAAGGTCTCCTTCATCTGCAAGAACTGGAATCGCTCCTATGTTTGCAAGGTAACCTGAACCGAAGAGAACACATCTCGGAGTTTTCTTGAACTGGGCAAGTTTCTCCTCAATCTCTCTGTGGTACTTTGTGTATCCAGAAACGAGCTGTGAAGCTCCCGATCCTAAGCCGTATTCCTCAAGAGCTTTCCTTGCGGCGTCCACTACCTCAGGGTGATTCCTTAAACCAAGGTAGTCGTTTGAACAAAAGTCCTTGAAAACTCCTATCTCTATCCTTTTCCTATAAAGTTTTTTATCTTTAAGGTCATACAATATCTCTTTGATCCAGTCCATACTATTAATTATGTTCGGCAGAAATTACAAGGGTGTCTTCAGTAAAATGGGAGAAGGTCTCCTTGAGAAATATATCGTAGATCTGAAAAAAGAACTTGGAGCAAGGCCGGACGATCCTGAGCTTATGTTTAAGCTCGGAGTAGTATACACTAGACTTGGTAAGATAGATAGTGCGAGGGAGATCTACAAAAAGCTCAAAGAGATTGACGGTGAAAAGGCTAAGGAACTTCTTGATGCTATATATGAGGTTTGAAGAAAAGATGTTATAATAAAAAATTGCAATTTTTATAAGGAGGTCTGCGTAATGCCCCTCTCTAAGGAAAGGAAGTGGGAGCTGATAAAGAGCTTTCAGAGACATGAAGGAGATACTGGTTCACCTGAAGTTCAAATAGCGATCCTCACGGAGAGGATAAACAGGCTGACAGAGCACATGAAAAAGCATAAAAAGGATATTCACTCAAGAAGGGGACTGATAGCAATGGTTAACAAAAGAAGAAAGCTTCTTGAGTATCTCAGAGATACAGACTACCAGAAGTATGTAGAAATTTCCCGAAAGTTAGGGCTTCAGGTAAAGTGAGATGGCAGAGGAAGTAGCAAGGATAGGAAATAGTAAAGAACCTATAGTAATAGAGGTAGGTAAATACGCTAAGCAGGCGGACGGTGCTGTCGTAGTCAGGCAGGGCGGAACCGCTGTTCTGGTGACCGCCGTTATGTCGGAGGAGCCGAATACCGAGATAGATTTCACGCCCCTTACCGTTGATTACAGAGAAAGACCCTCCGCTTATGGAAGAATACCGGGTGGCTTCGTTAAAAGGGAAGGGAAACCGACAGATAGGGAAATCCTCACTTCAAGGGTTATAGACAGACCCATAAGACCTCTCTTCCCGGAAGGCTTCTTTCACGATGTGGTCATAACTGCACTTACTTTATCTGCTGATGATAATTACGATCCTGATGTTCTCGCGATAACCGGTGCATCTGCTGCACTACATATCTCCAGAATACCCTTTGAAGGACCCATAGCGGGTGTGAGGGTATGCAGGATAAACGGGGAGTTTGTTGCTAATCCTACTTACGAGGAAAGGAAGGAAGCTGATCTTGAGATAATCCTCGCAGGAACAAAAGATGCTATTGTAATGGTTGAGGGAGGAGCAAAAGAGGTTCCCGAAGAGATTGTAACGGAGGCTTTATATTTCGGTCTGGAAGCGATCAGGGATGTTATTGAGGCTCAGGAGAGGCTGAGGGAGCAGGCTGGAGTTCCCAAGATTGAATTTGAAAGGATAGAGCTTGATGAAGAACTAAAAAGAGCCCTTGAAGAAGAATGCAGGGAAAAGATAATCTCAGCTTTTTCAATACAGGACAAGAAGAATAGAAATAAGACCCTTGAGGCGATAGTTCAGGAGTTTATAGAAAAGAAAGAGATCCCTGAGGAACTTCACTTTAACATCAAGTACTTCTTCAAGAAACTTGAAAGCAGGTTAATGAGGGAGAAGATTCTCAATGAGGGTATCAGGATAGACGGAAGGAGACCAGACGAGATAAGACCTATAACTATAGAAGTTCATCCCTTTGAGAGACCGCATGGAAGTGCGGTGTTTACGAGAGGTCAGACTCAGGCTTATGTTACTGTCACTCTCGGAGCTCCAGACGAAGCTCAGATGATAGAGACCATCGCCGAGGGAGAGATCTTCAAGAGGTTCATGCTTCACTATAACTTCCCTCCTTTCTCTGGCGGGGAAGCCCGTCCGTGGGGTCCTCCGAGAAGAAGGGAAATAGGACATGGTGCCCTTGCAGAAAGGGCTCTGGAACCTGTTATACCCGATGAAGAGGATTTTCCTTACATCATAAGGATAGTCTCCGACATACTTGAATCAAATGGCTCAACTTCTATGGCTACGGTCTGCGGCGGCTCGCTTGCACTCTTTGATGCTGGAGTTCCCGTAAAAGGAGGAAAGCACGTCGCCGGTATAGCAATGGGTCTAATCATGGAGGGAGACAGGTACGTAATTCTCTCGGACATACTTGGAGACGAAGATCATCTGGGAGACATGGACTTCAAGGTTGCGGGCACAAAGGAGGGCGTTACGAGTATCCAGATGGATATCAAAGTAAAAGGAATCACTAAGGAGATAATGAAGGAAGCCCTTCAGCAAGCGAGAGAAGGAAGACTTTATATCCTTGAGAAGATGTACGCCGCGATACCAGAGCCTAAGAAAGAGCTGTCACCCTATGCTCCCAGGATTGTTATTCACAGAGTCCCTGAAGAAAAGGCACCTCTTGTTATCGGTCCGGGCGGTGCAAATGTGAAGAAGATATACGAGGAAACGGAGGTAAAGGTCTGGGTTGGAGAGGAAGGAAAGGTCTATCTGACCGGTTACTCGGATGAGGCTATTCAGAAAGCTATTGAGATGATAGATAACCTGATAAAGGATGTTGAAGTCGGTCAGATATATGAGGGAAGGGTAACAAGAGTTGAACCGTACGGAGCTTTTATAGAGATAATGCCCGGCAAGATCGGACTGCTTCACGTGTCTAAGATGGCCGGATCGGTAAAGCATGCAGGTGAAAGATACAGTGTGGGGGACGTTGTAAAGGTTAAAGTTCTTGAAGTTGACGAGATGGGAAGACCCAAGTTCACCACCATGGGTATTGACGGGCAGCAAATTTGTGAGGAGCAGAATATAGAAGTAGGACAAGTCTACGAGGGAAAGGTAACAAGGGTTGAGCCATATGGAGCCTTTGTGGAAATACTCCCCGGTAAGGTAGGTCTATTGCATGTGGACAATATGAGAACAAGGGTCAGGGATGCGAGAGATCTCTTTGAGATAGGACAGACAGTCAAAGTGAAGGTCTTTGAACTTGACGATAGAGGAAGACCGAAGCTGACAGACAAAATAGGCTGATGGTAAAGGTAAAGGTAAAGAGACTGTCCCATGCTGAAGGAATAGAACTCCCTTCCTATGCAACGCCCCACTCGGCGGGGCTTGACCTTAGAGCCGCAATAGATGAACCCATCACTCTGAAACCTATGGAGAGGGCTCTCATACCCACAGGTTTTATCTTTGAGATCCCTGAAGGCTACGAGGGACAGGTCAGACCGAGAAGCGGACTTGCGGTCAAGAAAGGAATCACGGTTCTTAACTCTCCGGGGACGATTGATGCGGACTACAGGGGAGAGGTGAAAGTCATTTTGATAAACCTTGGTCAGGAAGAGGTGAAGATAGAGAGAGGGGAAAGGATAGCTCAGCTAATAATAGCTCCTGTGAGCAGGGTGGAGCTGGTTGAAGTTGAAGAAGTGAGTGCCACCGCAAGGGGAGACGGTGGCTTCGGAAGCACGGGGATAAAGTGATTACTTCCTCTTTACGTAATCTGTAAACACGTAATCCCTCTTTTCAACGAGTTTGTGGCAGGTAAAGCACTGCATGTAGTCTTTTGCATTCTTACCGAAGACTTTATACTTCTTAGCTTTTGCGTCGTAAACGAACCTTGCAAAGCCCCAGCCTGCAGTGTCCTTGAACCTCTTTGAGTCCTTAATCATGAACTCAACCCTCTGGATTATGTCAGGTTCAACCGAGTTCTTGAAAGCTGGATTCTTCTTCAGGCTGTATCCTATCTTTACCAGAATTGTACCGTCGGGGAACTTCTGACCGTTCAGAGGAATCCCCTTCCTGTAAGCCTCAACCGCTACCTTGTTTCCGATTATGTATCTAAGCTCGTTCTTGTCAGTCCTGTAATGGATCGCAATCACGTGCCAGTCCTCGTATCCCTTTATCACTCCGAACTTGAGTCCGGTCGGCGCTTCAAGATTCCAATCACTGGCAAAAGCGAGCGCTCCAAAGCCCAGTCCAAAAAAGAGTTTCTTCATTTTCATACCTCCCTGTTAGTTTTGTCTAAAAAACTGGTGTTGAAACTTGAACTTTTCTTGAACTTTCTTTGAAAGGAATTCAAAATTTCTCCTGATGAAAGGGAAGATATTGATAGTAGAGGATGATACGCTGATAGCGGACATGGTGAAGCGCTACCTTGAAAGGGAAGGCTTCAGGGTTTACTGGGATGATGAAGGAAAAAGAGCAATGGAGAGCTTTGAAATTGTAAATCCTGACGTTGTAATCCTTGACTTGATGCTTCCGGACATGGACGGCTTTGAGCTTTGCAAGAAGTTTTCCGAGACAGAAGCTATGGTTCTCATCCTCACTGCTAAGAACGCAGACGAGGACAAGATAGTGGGGCTTGAGCTGGGCGCTGACGACTATCTCACCAAGCCTTTTAATATGAGAGAGCTGATTGCAAGAGTGAAAGCCCTGATAAGGAGAAAGAGAAAGTTTCAGTTTTCTGGAGAGACGCTCCGCGTGGAAGGATTTGAAGTGAGGCAGGACGAGAGAAGGATACTCTTGAACGGAAAAGCTCTTGAACTGACTCCGAAGGAGTTCCTTATCCTAAGAAAGCTCCTCACAAGAAGGGGAAAAGTTGTCTCGCGCAAGGAGATAATGAACGAGATCTACGAACAGGATGTTCCAGACTACGAGAGAATAGTTGATACATACATATACAGGATAAGAACGAAGATCATGGAGGTTGATAAAAATTCAGCCGGGCGGATAAAAACTGTAAGGGGGTTTGGTTATAAGTTTGAGTAGGTTTTCCTTCTTTGCGGTCTGCTTCGTGGCACTATTTGCTACCTACCTGATAGTAGCAAGTTTGATAGCTTTCTTCACGGTGAAAATAATCGGCATACCTATAGGAAAGAAGATGTTTACAAAGATAGTGCTCTCTATCGTTTCTTTCATCCCTGTTTACCTCGTCATTGCTTTTCTGCTCTCCAAGTTTGTAAGCAGGGATTTAAAAAGGCTTGAAGAGAGCGTTCGGGGACTTCCCTTTTCGGGTAGGACTCCGAGGAGCTGGATAAAAGAGATAGACAAACTTGGAGAGGTCATAAGCCTCCAGGCTGAGAGGATACGAGAACTGATTGATGCCCAGAGATTCATGCTCTACAGAATTACTCACGACTTGAAAACTCCGATCACGAATATAAAGAATGTGATCTCTGCGATAAAAGACGGAGTAATAAGTGAAGATGAACAGAAGGAATACCTCGGGAAGCTTCTAAGAGAAACCGATAGAATGAACGCACTTCTTGATGAAGCTCTTTCTAACCTTAAAAAGGTGAGCAGAAAAACTGAGACAAGAGAGCTTGATCTATGTTCTTTCCTAAAAGAGCTTGTGGATATATGGCAGATTCGGTGTAAGGAGAAAGGGCTTAGATTGAAACTTGATTGTGAAGATGGTATAAGCCTAAAAATTCCTCCAACAGATCTTGAAGAGATTATAAACAACCTTATAGACAACGCACTAAAGCACACGAATAGAGGATGGGTGAGCATTTCGGCTTATAAGGAGAGTAGTAAGGTGCTTATAAAGGTAAGAGATACAGGAAATGGTTTTAATTCTGCACGTCTTCAGGACGCGTACAGGAAAGGCAGCTTAGGGCTTTACATAGTGAGGGAGCTTACTTGGAAGAACGGCGGACAGGTTGAGATAAATACTCTGGATGGTGGAACTGAGGTTGTATTGAGCTTCAGAGGTGCGTAAATTTTATCCTAAAACTTAAAAAACGCCTTAAGACTCCTTCCATAAGGAAGGAAGTGCAGTGTGTCGTTTGTGAGGACGTTGACCGAAGGGCGTTTTGGATTTAAATTAGTTTCCAAGGTGAATACCCTACCGCTCCCATATGGAAGTTTGCCGACCTTAAGGTAGGGTAATAAGTAGGAAGGAAAGTTAAAAGTAGCTCCGAGTCCCTGCTCTCGGGCAGGGATAGGAGTAGGGGCGGCGTGAACCCGCCCGGATGGTAAGGCACCCCATGAGGGTGTAAACCCATCCAAAGCTCCTTCTGTAAGGAAGGGGTAGTTCACTAACCAATTAAAGCGGGAGGGCTGAGCCATGAGATATATAAAGATAATAGCTTTTTCCTTTCTTATCGGAAGTCTCAGCTTTGCAGGGGATAAGGTGGTTCTCAAGAAGCCTCCTGAATCCTTGAAAAAGTACTATCCACCTGCATCTAAGAACTTTGAGTTTTTATCAAATATGCATTCAATGAGCACGAGCTTTTACGGTATAAATCTGAACATAAATGAAGGGAACTGGAACAAAGCCCTTGAGTGGGCAGAGAAACTGAAAGAAACTTACGTAAAAACTTCAGAGATGGTTCCCGAATGGAAGGACTACTTCAAGCCCAAACTGGCGAACGATCTTATAAAGGCGGTTAAGTCCAAGAACGTTGATAGAGTCCTAGAAGCTTCAAAAAAGCTAGGGCAGACTTGTGTGAAATGTCATCAGGACAATGAAATGGCTGTTAAGCTCGTGTATCACTTTCCGAGTTTTGAGACCATAAAGCTGGAAGATCCGGTTGAGTTTACGGAGCTTGGAACAGGCAAGTATATGGAGGAGATGACCAATTCAATGAAGGCTTTGAGGATCTACCTTATGCAGAACGAACCAGAGAAGGTTCAGGAGGCAGGGACGAATTTCGTGGAGAGAGCACGAGGGCTAAGAACTATGTGTTCCAAGTGTCATACAAACAAGCTGTCTGAAGAGGTAATAGTAGGCAAAGAACTTGAGACTGCCCTCGCCAGGATTGAAGAGCTTATCTCCATGGAAAAACCAAACAGAGATGAAATATTCAAAGCTCTTGGAAAAGTCGGTATGTCCTGCACTAAATGCCATAACGTTCATCTCATACCATCCAAGGTGCAGGGGGCTTTTGAGAAGTGATCCCTTTCCTTTTTCTCCTTTTGTCTCTTGCGCTAACAGGTTGTGAGAAATTGGAAAGCGTTTTTATTGAAGAAGATCTTCTCCAGAGACCTGAGTCAAAGAGGTGTTCGGACTGTCATGTAGATATATTCAGGGAGTGGAAAAAGAGCAGGCACTTCCACGCGTGGACAAGTGAGCGGTTCAAAGTAGAGACCGAAAACTATGCTAAGCTCAAGTGTCTTTCTTGCCACGCACCTCATCGGGTAGATCCCGGTAAGAAGCCAACGCTCAGGGCTGAGTTTAAAGAAGACGGTGTTGGATGTGTCGCCTGCCACTTTAAGGATGAGACAAAGGCTATGCACGGACCTCTAAAGGTTTGGTCACCTCCTCATCCATCAAAGCAGGATCTTGCTTACTTAAAGTCAAATTTCTGCGCTGGATGTCATCGGGAGACTTTCAAGGAGTGGAAGACTGCGAAGGTTGAGAAAACCTGTCAGAGCTGTCATATGCCGAATCTTGGAAAGAGAGACCTGATCCAGAAGTTTCCCTTTTACCTGTTTCACCTCGCAAAACCCCGTCACTCCCATGAGTTTCCTTCTCTAAAGGCAAAGCCCGGGGACATTGATATAGAGCTTTCTAAAGGAAAGCTCATTCTTGAAAATGTAGGAATTCCCCACAACCTTCCAACCGCAGATCAGGGAGATCCTAAGCTCTACCTTGTGGCTGAAGTCAAATTTAGGGACGGCAGGAAGAGAAAGGTCAGAAAGATACTATCACCTCAAGCGAAAACCGCCCTTAAATACAAAACTCCTTATGAAATAAGACTACCCAAAGGAGATATTGGAAAGGTTGATGTAAAGCTATACAGAAGGCTCTCGTGGAAAAAAGAAAAGGAACTGATAAAAGAGGTTACCTTGCGAACTCTCTTTCCCTGACCCTCGGGTCAATGTATGCAAGGAGCAGATCTGCTATGAGGTTCCCCACGATAAGCATAATCGTTCCTATGTAAAGACCTCCCATCACCAAGAACAGATCCTGAGAGAGGACAGCATCAAGCATTAGCATTCCCATTCCGGGCCAACCCGTAATTATTTCTATCAGCGCAGCACCTGAAATAAGGCTCGCTATTTCATATCCGAGGAGAGTTGTAAATGGGTTCATAGCGTTTTTAAGAACGTGCTTCACTATTGTGGCTTGGGAGACCCCTTTGGCTTTTAGCATCACTATCATCGGACTCTTCAAAACCTCAAGAACTGCACTTCTTACAAGCCTTGTAAGTCCTGCAAGGGACACGAGGGCAAGGGTCATCGCAGGGATGAAGAGGTGGTGGAGAATATCAAGGATTTTTTTCACAAAACTTAACTGGTCAAAGTCAGGACTCTGGACACCCCCTATCGGGAACCACCCCGTTTTACTTGCGATAAATAGAAATATGAAAGCAAGGAAGAAGCTCGGAATTGACATGAAGGAATAAGCGTAAGCCTGAATGAGTTTGTCAATCTTCTTCCCTTCATTAAAGGCAGCTAACATCCCCAAGGGAATGGCAAGAGTCCATGAGACCAAAGCGGAACTTACAGAAAGAAGAAGTGTATTTGGTATCCTCTCAGCTATGAGCTGAGTAACAGGAGCGTGATACTGGAATGAATATCCCAGATCAAAGAAGATCGCTGATTTGAGCCACTTGAAGTATTGAATAAGTGTGGGCTGGTCAAGTCCGTACAGTTTCTTAAGCCTCTCTATCGTTTCTGGTGATATTTGAGGATTGAGCTTTAGTTGATCAAGAAAGTCTCCGGGAGCGAGTTTTATTATCAGAAAAGAGATAAAGGTGACTCCCAGTATGGTTGGTACAGCCTGCAGGAATCTGATAAGTATAAACCTGAGCATTATTAAAAGTAGTTTGCTATGAAGTATTTGGTCTCTTCAAAGTATCTTTCAATCTCCTTCTTATGCTTTTCTTTAACGTATCTCACAAGCTTGTAGTCATCCCAGTAGCCTATGATCGGAAGCCAGTCAGGTATGCTGTCTTTGTTGTCAATAAAGTACCACAGGGCACTCAGAAAATCTTCTCTCGCTTCCCGTTTCAATTCAAACTCTGGATCGGTCAGTATCCTGTAAAGGAGCTTCACATCAAGTATGAGATTTCTGAGATACTCCATTGTAGGTGGAACTCTGCTGATCTTCTTCTGGAATTCAGTTTTTAATCTATCTAAGTTATTGATATTTTCGTAGATTTTATACTTCTGGAGCTTTCTTTCAAAACTCATGGCTGTAATTATATCATGCCCATTTTAACCCCAGTGCCTATAATAAAAGGTGTTTATAAAAAAGGAGGGATGAGGCATGAGAAAGATAATCTTTCTGGCAGTGGCATGGGGGCTTATATTTCTCATCGCTGATTTCAAGAGCGCTTTTTCAGAGGAAAAATCTGCGGTCGTTGTTCCGACACCCTTAACAAAGAACGTCGGTGATTACTATGTGAGCATAGGAATATTCTCAATAGAGGATCTTAAGAAAAGCTTTCCCAGAGCTTACAAACTTTTAGCAAGGTACCATGGAGAGCCTTCAAAAAATGATACGCATCACTTAGCAGTAAGCATATGGAAGCAGGATGGAGGGAAGATGGTTTATCTCTCAGACCTAAGAGTGGAGGCTGAGGTCAGATCGCCTATCTTTAGAGCAGTGAGAAAGAAGCTCGGTAAGTATCCTCACCAGTACGGGGACAACTACGGTGGGTGGTTTGATATGTCGGATAAGGGACTTTATCACATCGCAGTAATCATCAAAGAAGATGGGAAAAACAAACGAGTAGATTTTGACTACTTAGTGCAATAAGCTCACCAAACAAAGATTTTCCTGTAAAATTTTAGTGTTCAAAACGTCGTTTTATTCGGAGGTAGTCTGATGAAACTGCATGAACATCAGGCAAAGGAGATATTTGCAAAGTACGGACTTCCCGTTCCGGAGGGAAAGGTAGCATTTACACTCAAGGAAGCTAAGCAGGTTGCAGAGGAGCTGGGGACATTCCCCTTGGTTGTGAAAGCTCAGATCCACTGCGGTGGAAGGGGAAAGGCTGGAGGAGTGAAGATAGTCAAGAACATGGAAGAGCTACAGCAGGCTGTTGAGGGTATGCTCGGAAAGGTTCTCAAAACCTTTCAGTGTCCTGACGGCAAACCAGTCAACAGAGTTTGGATAGAAAAGGCAACGGCGATAGATAGAGAGTACTATCTCTCCATAACTCTTGATAGGGCAAGGTCAAAGCCTGTGATCATGGCTTCTGCCGCCGGAGGGATGGAGATAGAGGAAATTGCTAAAGAGAACCCAGACGCGATAATTATAGAGGAGATAGATCCGGAACTCGGTCTGATGCCCTATCAGGCAAGGAAGCTCGCTTTCAAGCTGGGGCTTCCTGTAAAGGAATTTTCAAAGATGGCTCTTACTCTATACAGAATATACACTGAGCTTGACGCTTCCCTCGTTGAAATAAACCCGCTCGTCCTTGATAAGGAAGGAAACCTGATAGCCCTTGACGCTAAATTGGACATTGATGATAACGCTCTATTCAGGCACAAAGATATAGAGGAAATGGAAGATGAGAGCCAGATCTCACCTCTTGAGGTTGAGGCAAAGAAGTACGGACTCAACTACATAAAGCTCAGCGGGAATATAGGCTGTATGGTGAACGGTGCAGGTCTCGCGATGGCAACTATGGACATAATCAAGCTTGCCGGTGGGGAACCCGCAAACTTCCTTGATGTAGGAGGAGGAGCAAATGTTGAGCAGATAGCGAATGCTTTCAGGATACTTATGGCGGATGAAGACGTTAAAGCCGTTTTCATAAACATCTTCGGCGGGATTCTCAGATGCGACAGGCTAGCTCAGGGTCTTGTAGAAGCAGGAAAGATGGTTGAACTCAACGTTCCTATCGTAGTCAGAATAGAAGGGACAAACGTTGAGGAGGGTAAAAAGATCCTTGCCGAGTCTGGCATGAATTTCATAAACGCCGAGGATATGTGGGACGGGGCTAAGAAGGCTGTTGAGCTTGCAGGTAGAAATACCTGAATTTAATTTCTTGGGAGGTTAGAGGATGGCGATACTTGTTGACAAGAATACTAAGGTTGTGGTTCAGGGGATAACCGGGAAAGAGGGCTCTTTTCACGCTACCCAGTGCAAGGCTTACGGAACACAGATTGTGGCAGGCGTTACACCAGGAAAGGCAGGACAGGAAGTAGAAGGAATTCCTGTTTTCAACACCGTTGCTGATGCGGTGAAAGAAACGGGAGCTAACTGCTCTCTCATATTCGTTCCTGCACCTTTTGCAGCGGACGCTATAGTGGAAGCTCTTGACAGTGGAATAGATCTTATAGTCTGTATAACCGAAGGGATACCTGTCAAAGATATGATGATGGTAAAGGATTACATGAAAAAGAACTATCCCAACGCTAAGCTTATAGGACCCAACTGTCCCGGACTGATAACTCCCGGTGAGGCTAAGGTAGGAATAATGCCCGGGCACATATTCAAGAGGGGAAAGGTGGGGATAGTTTCAAGAAGCGGAACGCTTACCTACGAAGCGGCTTATCAACTTACAAGGCTCGGACTCGGTCAGACAACCGCGGTTGGTATAGGCGGAGATCCTGTTCACGGACTTTCTCACAAGGACGTCATAGAGCTTTTCAATCAGGATCCTGAAACGGAAGCGATACTTATGATAGGAGAGATCGGTGGAACAGCAGAAGAGGAAGCGGCAGAATACATAGAGGCACATGTGAATAAGCCAGTTTTTGCTTACATAGCTGGTATCACCGCACCACCTGGAAAGAGGATGGGACATGCAGGAGCTATAATCATGGGTGGAAAAGGAACCGCTCAGGCAAAGATGCAGGCTCTTGAGAAGGCGGGAGCTTATGTAATAGACAATCCGGCAAAGATAGGTGAGACGGTTGCCAAGATACTTGGAGTCCTTGAGGTTGCAGAAGAATAAAAAACATGCGATACTGATTAAGATTATCTTGATATATTGAACTTCTTTAATATTTTTATATGTCCTACAAAACTGAGGAGGTATGCAAATGGGACTGAAGGTTAGGGTTGACCAGGATACCTGCACAGCATGCGAGCTTTGCTACGACAGGATTCCTGAAGTTTTCAAGGATGTCGGAGACGGAATAGCTGATGTAGTTCAAGTTGATATAGAAGATGGTGACGAAAGATGGATGAACGTTCCGGATAACCTCACCGACGATGTTCAGGAGGTCGCTGACGAATGTCCGAGCGGCTCCATCATCGTTGAGGAGGAATAATATGCCCAATAAGAAGGTTCGCATAGATTATGACACCTGCACAGCGTGCGAGCTTTGCTACGACAGGGTTCCGGAAGTTTTCAAAAATCGTGGAGACGGGATAGCGGACGTGGTTCGTTACGACATAGAGGAGAGTGAAGAGGAAAAGTGGATGTACGTCCCAGAGGATCTGGAGGAAGAGATAGAAGAAGTCGCGGATGAATGTCCGAGCGGATCTATCATAGTTGAAGACACAGACTAAGATAGTCTTTCTCGGAACTGCAGGAGGAAGAGTAACCACATTTCGCCTTATCAGAAAATCAGGTGGGTTTTTTATAGATTTTGGAAGTTCACGGGTCCACGTTGATCCTGGACCCGGTGCCTTTGTCTATCTAAAAGAGAAAGGTGTTGATTACAGAACTATTGATCTCATAGTCCTCTCCCACATACATCTTGATCACACGGCAGATGTTAACACCCTTATTGAAGCCTGCACAGATGGTGGTAAGCACAGAAACCTTGCACTGTTTGCTCCCGTCTCCGCAATTGAGGGGGAGGATCGGGTAATACTTCCTTATCTTCGTAAAAGACTCTCCAAGATAGAAATCATAAAGGAAGGTAAAGAGCTTGTTTACAAGGGTATCAGGGTCAGAGCTGTGATGGAGCATTCCCATCACGGGGTGGAAACCTACGGACTCATGTTCAACAATTCAATAGTTTACGTCTCCTGTGCAAAGTTTGAGAAGAGGATGCTTGAAGTCTATCCAAGGAATCCTAAGGTCATGATAATCAACACAACCTTCTATAAAAGACGTCCGGACATTGAGCATCTCTCCGTAGAGGAGATTAAGGATTTTATATCTGTATGCAGACCCGAGACCACTGTAATAACTCACTTCAGCATGGAGATGCACCAGAGAGATCCAGTGAAGGTTGCTGAGGAACTGTCCGATGAACTCGGTCTGAACGTGATCTCTGCCTACGATGGTATGGAGCTTTCCTTTTGAAGGAATAAAATAAGACTATGAAGAAGACCCTCATAGATGCAGGAGAGCTTCAATTTAGGTATGCGAAGAGGTACTTTGAGGAGTTCATATCAAGCAGATCAAAGTTCAGGGAAGCTTTAAAGAATGTTAAAACGCCCTCACTTCTGATAGATCTTGACGGGATAAAGGGAAGGTATGTTCAGATAAAGTATCATTTCCCTGAAATTAACGTGTATTATGCGGTGAAGGCTAACGACCACATAGATGTCCTGAGATCCCTCGCTGATGTGGGTTCCGGATTTGAAGTTGCATCCGCAGAGGAACTTGGGAAGGTGCTTTCTCTTGGCGTTCAGCCTGAGAAGATAATCTCAAGCAATCCCGTAAAGCCTCCTGACTTCATAGACTACGCCTATGGCACAGGTGTAAAGAGATTTGCGGTTGACAGCTTCACGGAAGTTGACAAGATAGCCCGTATCGCCCCGAGAGCTCGTGTATACGTAAGGATAGCTGTTCCAAATGAGGGGAGCGACTGGCCCCTTTCAAGGAAATTCGGTGTGGATACGGAAACAGCCTTATCAATTCTTGAGTATGCGAAGGAAAGAGGGCTCGTGCCTATAGGCATAACCTTTCATGTAGGCTCTCAGTGCAACAACTTGAGAAACTGGTTTATAGCTATAAGGAATGCCTCCCAGCTGTGGGAAAAGGCAAGACTGAAGGGTATAAAACTCCTTGTCCTTAATATGGGAGGTGGTATCCCCGTAAGGTATATGTATGAAGCTTTAAGAATTGAAGACATAGCTTACTATGTAAAAGGACTTCTTAGAAGATACTTCCCGAATCCTCCCTACGAGCTTCAGATGGAACCGGGCAGAGGTATTGTCGGAGATCAAGGATTGATGGTTGTTAGTGTAATAGGGAAGGCTCAAAGAGGTAAAGAAAACTGGCTCTACATAGATACGGGTGTGTTCAACGGGCTTGCGGAGGCTCTTGGAGGGATCAGATACCCCATGTATCTTGAAAGGGAAGGAGAATTGAAGGAGTGGACTGTAGGAGGCATATCCTGTGACAGCATGGACGTCGTGGCGAGGAACGTGTATCTTCCGGAACCTGAAGTGGGAGACAGAATTTACCTTCTCTCAGCGGGAGCTTATACTACCGTTTACGCCTCTAACTTCAACGGATTTCCGAAACCGGAGGTTATATCTCTTTAAGGGCAAGCGATGATAGCAGTCATACTTAAGAATTCAGTTTACTATATTCTTTAGTTTAAGAGCACTCACAAGGAGGAAGCATTTATGGCAGTAAAGGATATAATGGACGCCCTCAGAAATGAAACTCTTGAGGACTTAGGATTAAAAGAAAACCTCGCCCAGCTTGTTAAGGACATAAAGCTTATAGGTGAAGAGCTTGATGTTCTTCTCTATTTACCGAAACCGGGACTTGAGGACGTGCTGAGGGCGAAGGTTCAGAATGCACTCTTGGAAGTACAGGATGTTAAAAGGATAAATGTTAGATTTGCAGAATCTCCCCCTCAGCAGAGGCAGGATATACCTCTGGGACAACCTGCTTTCACCAGGAGGAAGGTTTCGGGAGTAAAACATCTGATCGCTGTCGGTAGCGGTAAGGGAGGTGTGGGGAAGTCCACTGTATCTGCAAACTTGGCTTTAGCCCTTGCAAGGCTCGGTTACAGGGTGGGTCTTCTTGATGCAGACATATACGGACCGAGCATACCCACTCTACTGGGGGTTGAAAGGAGAGAGAGTTACGGTGAATGAAAGGAACAGGATAGTTCCTATAGAAAAGTTCGGAATAAAAGTCCTCTCAATAGGTTTCATGCTTCCTTCTGAAGATACCCCC
>CAZPVY010000014.1:0-26882 GCA_964590265.1 uncultured Aquifex sp.
ATCTATCACCTTCTTGTTGAGCTTGAGTTTTTCTTCTTTTATCATGCGGTCAAGGAATTCGGCTATGTTCATAACCTCAAAGCTCCACTCCTTTGGAAATACATTTGGGGCAACAAATCTCATGGACTGGTAAGCGTGTCCACATTCCGGAGCGATTATCGTCTTTATACCGAGCTCCTTTGCTCCTTCAAGGATTCTTCTGAGGAGCTCCTTTGTAACTTCCTTACTCTGAGAGAAAAGCCCAAAGTTGGTAGCCTCGTGGGCTTTTGTTGAGACAGTCCAGCTAATTCCGAGACGATTCAAGACTTTCGCAGTTGAAGCAACTGATGATGGATACTTCATCAGCTCAATTGATGAGGGTATGTACAGGTAATCAGCCCTCTGATCAACGGGTATCTCAACTTCCCAATCTTCACTTATGAACTCTATTCTTTGAAGAAAAGTCTGTATATCCACACCGAGGGGGCTTCCCTTATCAACAGCCATGTTGGTGGCATCTGCAAGGTCTTTGGGCACAAGTCCAGCTTTTGTTAATGCACCTCTCACTATCGCAACAAGACGCGGAGTATCTATTCCCATAGGGCATACCTTAGTGCATCTGTCGCATATCGTACATGTATAGAAGGCAAGTTTTATCTGTTCTTTCAGGTCTTCAGGTTCTATCTTTACACCAAGTCCGAAAGCCTTTTTTATCCTCCCGAGTATTGTGTAGTTCTCCTTGTAGATTTCCCTGAGGAGATCAGCCTTGTAAGCTGGTGTCAGGGTTGGGTCTATTTTTCCCGATATGTTCTCTCCCATGTAGAAAAGACAGGCTTCCGCACATAGTCCACATCTCACACAGGCTTCAAGATATGAAGCAACTTCAGTGTTTATAGAGTTCTTGCAGAAATCGTAGAAGGTCTTTATTTCCTCTTCTCCTATATTCTCCTTATGTTCCACGCTAACCATCACTTACAACCTCCTCAGAAAGAAACCCCTCTCTTGCCAACATTCCAGCCGTAGAAGAAAACCGAGAGGAAGTAGTAAACGAAATGGGAAAGCCTGCTAAAGGGTATGTAGATTATGAGAATTGCAGCGGAGAACATATGAATCGTGACCATCCAGACGTACAGCCCCCCTCCAGACCATCTGGTTGCGAAAATACCTGTAAAGAGAACTGTTCCGATCAGTATGTTTGCAAAGTACTCGTCCTTTCCAGTTAAGTGCTTGAGAACAGGATTGAACATCCTGTGGATAGTGAGAGCAAAGAGAGAGCCAAGAGCAGAGTAGGCAAGTACGTCAGCAACGAGCTGGGGCATATAGGGAGGTTCAAAGCCGATTATCTCCTTCCATAGGAAGGCATGTTGAGGAACGAAGAAAGTCAAACCGAGAAATCCGATGTGAAAGAGAAATCCTCCCACGTACTGTATCCCTCTGCGGGCAAACACCTCTATGAAGAATCTCCATCCCTGAGTGGGTTTAAGGGCTATCTTCTCTATCGCTTTCACTAAAGGATTTCCCTTGGGCTCTGCGTAGTCCTTGGGGAAACCAAGAAAGAGAACTCTGAAGAACCTGTAAGCGATGCCTGCGAAGAAGAAGTAAAGAGCAAACTGAAGAAGAGGTCCTCTCACAAAGTCGTAAAAGTGAACGTCTATCATATCACTCCCCCGTAAAGAAATCTTTCATCACTTTTTTCCTCCTTTCATCTTCCTGTTGAGCCATGCTACACCGGCTCCAGCAGCGACACCTACAGCAACGCCTACAGCTATCTTTCCTATTCCAAACCCTTCTTCAATAACCGACAGGGGTTTATAGATAAATCCCCTGTCCCAGAAATCAGGTTCGGAGCATCCGAAGCAGGGATGTCCTGACTGTATCGGGAAGCTGAGACCTCCGTTCCACCTTGTTGTTGAGCAGGCGTTTCTTGTTATGGGTCCCTTACAGCCGAGCTTATAAAGACAGTATCCTGCTCTTGCATATTCATCATCAAAGGATTCTGCGAACTTGCCTGCATTGTAGAACGCTCTCCTGTAACACCTGTCATGTATGGTCTGTCCGTAAAAGATCTTCGGTCTTCCAAGGCTGTCAAGAGGAGGCAACTTTCCAAGAGCAAGGAAGTGAACAATTGTGGCAACCAAGACATCCCCGATCGGCGGACATCCGGGTATGTTAACGACCTTTTTATCCTTGAGGGCTTCGTAAACGGGAATCGCACCTGTAGGGTTTGGTTTGGCTTTGGGAATTCCTCCCCAAGAGGCACAGCTCCCAGCGGCAACTATCATTGCTGCGTGTTCAGCAGCTTCTTTCAGAAGCTCGTAATTTGAGTGACCGCCGATGGTGCAGTAAACTCCATCATCTCCGGGAGTTACAGAACCTTCAACAACAAGGATGTATTTCCCTTTATACTTATCTATTGCTTCCTTCTTAGATTCTTCTGCATATTCACCTGCAGGAACCATCAGGGTCTCGTGGTATTCCAGAGATATAAAGTCAAGGAGAACCTCAGCTGGCATAACTGTGGTTGACCTGATAAAGGACTCCGAACATCCAGCACAGTCTTGGAACTCAAGCCAGATCACAACAGGCTTAGGTTTTGCTTCAAGGGCATGAACAACTTGTGGTAGCATGGACGGAGGAAGTCCGAGCATTGCAGCTGTGAAGGTGGCAAATTTAAGAAAGTCCCTCCTTGAGTAGCCTCTCTTTTTAAATATCTCTGAAAGAGTATTCATTCAGCAATCCCCCTTACCCTTAATATATGACCTAAATCATATATCGCAACATATGAATATTCGGATTCTTTTATGTCCATTCCCCTCTCCTCCATGGCTTAGAATATAGAAATGCGATTCACATTAACAACTCTTCAGGTTTCCTTAGATGAAGATGTTGAGAAGAACACAGATAAGATTTTTGGATACATAAGCAGAGCCCGTGATAACTCCCTTGTTCTTCTTCCTGAGATGTTCTTTTGTGGATTTGATTATGACAGGTTGGAAGAGTTCGCGGATCTAACAGAGGAGGTTATAAAAGAACTTAAGAGCATATCTGCGGAGAAGGGTCTTTTACTGTGCGGGACAGCTCCAGAAAAAACAAAAGAAGGTATAAAGAATACAGCTTATCTGATACAGGACGGAGAGGTTATAGGGAAAAAGAGTAAGATAAAACTGTTTCCTATCTTTGATGAGAACAAGCATTTCACAGCCGGCGCAGAAAATCCGGTTTTTGAGACAAAGTTCGGAAAGGTAGGAGTCTTGATTTGCTTTGAGATAAGGTTTACAGACTTAATTCTTGATTTAAAAAGAAAAGGGGCTGAGATAGTATTAGCTCCTGCCCAGTGGGGCTATGCAAGGAGAATGCATCTCAGGGTTCTCTCGCAGGCGAGGGCGATTGAACTCCAAAGCTATCTTGTGGTTTCCAATACGTGGGGTGAGCTGGGAGGAACTAAATTCGCAGGGAACAGCGGAATATATTCACCATGGGGTGAGGTTCTGACCTTTTCTGAAACGGGGGACACTCTACTTGAAGCTGAGGTAGATATTGATTATGTGAGAAAGGTGAGAGAGAGCATCCCCGTGAACATAAAGTAAAATCTTTCTCATGTACCTGATAGAGAATTACTTAAAGATTCCTGTCAGATTTGTAAGAGGAAAGGGTGTCTATCTGTATGACGACAGAGGGAAAGAATACCTTGACTTTGTTTCAGGCATAGCAGTTGTGTCTATCGGACATTCCCATCCTGAGCTGACGGAAGCTATATGTAAACAGGCAAAAGAGCTAATACATGTTTCCAACCTCTTTGAAAATCCCTGGCAGGAAGAGCTTGCCCAGAAGCTCGTAAATGAGTTCTGGACTCCAGCAAAGGTGTTCTTCTGCAACTCGGGAGCGGAGGCAAACGAGGCGGCGATAAAGCTTGTGAGAAAGTTCTGGAGAGACAGAGGAGAGAACAGATACAGAATTATCACTTTCAGAAACGGATTTCACGGAAGAACCTACGGAAGTCTATCTGCAACAGCACAGGAGAAGTTTCATCAAGGCTTTGAACCTATGCTTGATGGTTTTGATTACGCCGTTTTAAATGACATAGATTCGGTCAAAAAGCTTATAACCGAAGAGACAGGAGCAATAATGCTTGAGGTCGTGCAAGGAGAAGGAGGAGTGAATGAGTGCGAGGAGAAGTTCTTAAAGGAAGTTCAGGAGATATGTAAAGAGAAGGAAATACTGCTTGTTATAGATGAAGTTCAGACAGGGATAGGTAGGACAGGGGAGTTTTACGGATACCAGCATTACAAGCTTGAACCTGACATCATAACCCTTGCAAAGGGACTTGGGGGAGGAGTTCCCATAGGTGCCATGATTGCAAAAGAAGATGTGGCTAAATCCCTCACGCCGGGAACCCACGGTTCCACATTCGGAGGGAACGCTCTTGCCTGCACCGCTGCATCGGTAGTTGTTGATAAAGTTAAGGAGCTTTTACCACATATAAAAGAGGTCGGAGACTACTTCAGAACAAAGCTGGAGGAGTTAAACATAGGAAAGGTAAAGGGAAGAGGACTGATGCTCGGGATTGATATAGGAAAAGACTGCAAGGAGATAGTTCTTAAGGCTTTAGAGAGAGGTCTTGTAATTAACTGTACTGCAGGAAGCGTTCTCAGGTTTCTACCACCTCTTATAGTTGAGAAAGAACATATAGATAGGGCCGTTCTTATTTTGAAAGAGATTGTTGAATAAGATCTACAAGATTGTCTATTTCCTCTTTGGTTCTCTTCTCCGTAACTGCAAGGAGAAGGCTATCTTCAAGTTCCGAATAGAATTTTCTCAGGGGAACACCAAATAGATAGCCTTTTTGCACTATAGATTTCCAGAGTTTTTCAGCATTTTTGTATTTCAAAGGAAATTCCCACAGGTGGTTTCCCTTGAACACTTCCTCAAACCCGATACTGAGAAGCCTTTCTTTAAGATAAAAAGCCTTTGAAATACTCTGAATCGCAACCTCCCTCAGACCCTCTTTTCCAAGTAAGCATACGTATATGAGGTTGGCTATCGCCATAAGGTTCTGGTTTGTGCATATATTTGAAGTTGCCCTCTCTCTCCTTATGTGCTGTTCTCTTGTTTGTAGAACAAGGGTGAACGCTCTTTTCCCCTCTATATCTTCAGCAAGTCCGACGAGTCTACCGGGGATTTTCCTGATATATTTTTCCCGTGTTGCGAAGAAGCCCACATATGGACCCCCGAAGTTCATAGGTATTCCAAGCTGTTGTCCTTCCCCAACGACTATATCAGCTCCAAAATCGCCCGGCGGTTTCAGGATAGAAAGGGCTATTGGATCGGCAATCACTATGAACGGAACATCATATTCCTTAGCAAGCTCACTGATCTCTTTCAGAGGCTCTATAAGTCCAAAAAAGTTAGGATACTGAACCGCAAGAGCATGTGCAGAGCCTCTCTTTAAAGCGTCTTCAAGTTCATTCAGGTCTGTTGTTCCTTCCTCAGTGTAGCTGATCTCCTTTATTTCATCCTTGTAACCTTCAAGGTAGGTCTTAACTACACGACGATAGAGCGGGTTTATAGCTGAGGAAAGAACAACACTGTTTCCTTTTCCCTTTATAGCTCTTGCCATCAAGATAGCTTCCGCAAGGGCAGAGGCTCCGTCATACACGGAGGCGTTTGCAACCTCCATACCGGTAAGTTCACATATTATCGTCTGATACTCAAATATAGCTTGAAGGGTTCCCTGAGAGGCTTCAGCTTGATAAGGTGTGTATGCGGTCAGAAACTCACCTCTCTCAATCAAATACCAGATGACGGAAGGAATTATCCTGTCGTAGCTTCCCGCTCCCGCAAAGCAGATGAGGTTTTTGTTTCTCTCTGCAAGCTCTCTGAAAAATCTCCTAAGCTCCTCTTCAGACTTCGGTTCTGGCAAGTTTTTGGGAGGGTTAAGGAGGTCAGGACTTATATGAGAGAAGAGTTCTTCAAGAGATTTTAGTCCAAGCTCAGAAAGTAAGGTACCTGTCTCTTCTTCAGAGTGAGGTATGTACATCACCTTTCCTCTTCGTAGCCGAGCTCCTCCTCAGGGAGGTTCTCAAGGGATTCCTCAAGCCCTTCAACGGGTATTTCCTCGGTTGCTTCTTCTCCCTGCTCCTCCTTTATTATCTCCCTAAGAAGTTCGGCATAGTCTTCAGCTGTCATAAGATCTTCAACCTCGGCAGGATCTTTCATCTCAACTATTGCTACCCATCCTGCATCGTAAGGATCTTCATTCACGAGTGCTGGTTCGTCAATTAGATCTTCGTTTATCTCTATAACTGTGCCCGTTACAGGGCTATAAATGGGAGCCACATTCTTGACAGACTCTATGTTTGCAAGGGTCTCTCCTGCCTCAATTTCCTGCTCCTTCTCCGGAAGGTCAACGTAGACTATATCTCCGAGCATCTTCTGGGCGTAATCCGTAATACCAATCTGGGCTTTTCCATTTCTTATATATGCCCACTCATGATCTTTTGTGTAGTATCTGTCTCCTTTCACAAGGTATCCACTCACAACGATATCTTCCATCTCGTCTCCTCCGACTAATTATTTTATAGACCTTTGGTCTGGAAAAGAACCTTAAATCTATCTCCCATGCTGATAAGCATAGTCTTAAGTCTTGAGAGCCTCTCAATGGCTTCTGGACTCTCATCAAACCCAAGAGTTTCAAGCTCTGTCAGGAAATGAGGTATGCTTGCAAGAAAGTTCCTTTGAGAGTCAAAGAGGATAGTTTTCAGGTCGTAGTCTTTTCCGTACTCCATCAGTGCGGAGAAGTTCACCTGAGCGGTTATATCCATCACTTCCTCAACTGAGTATATATCGCTACGGACTCTGTGTTTCCTATAGCCAACAACAGTTCCATCAGGGAACTTGGTAATCTCACTGGATACATAACCGTAATCTATCGTGAGATGGTAGCCTCTCAGAAGGCTGTTTGCTATTCTCCTAAGCATATCAATACAGTCAAGGCATACTTCTATTCTCTGACTTAGATCTTCATACCCCAACCTGCGGAGGAACTCCTTTATCCTTTCATTCCTTACATCGAGCCAGACCTCCTCTCCGCTTTCATTTATATAAAGTTCTTTCCCCTCCTTAACAACATGCACAGGAAGAGCGTCAAAGAACTCGTTTGACAGAACCACCCCCTCTATCGGAGGGATTTCATCAATCCATATCACGTTTTCAAACTCTTTCAGAACCTCTCTCTGCCTATTCCTAAGGTAGGGACTTAGTTCATAGATGTAGTAATTCATCCTGTTAAATAGCTCAGGATCCTTTTCCCTGTAGAAGTTGAGTATGTCTCTTGCCATCAGTCCCCTGCCAGCTCCCAGTTCAACTATTGATGGGTTTTCCAGAGTGTTTATATAGTGATAAAGGAAGTCAGCGATAGCCTCTCCAAAAGCTCTGTCAAGCTCGGGTGCGGTAAAGAAATCCCCTCCGGCGGAAAATTTCTCTTCAGGAGCTAAATAATACTCCCTTACTCTTTCCTCCATGAAGTCCCTGAAACTTTTCATGAGATTATCCTCCCGTCTCGCATCTCAATTACTCTGTGTGTCCTTTCGGCGAGAGTATGTTCATGGGTTACCATAACTATGGTTTTTCCCTCCGAGTTTAGTTTCGCGAATATATCCATAATCACCTCCGTGTTTCTCGTATCAAGATTTCCTGTGGGTTCGTCTGCGAGCACCACAGCTGGTTTGTTGGCAAGCGCTCTCGCTATAGCTACCCTCTGCTGTTCGCCTCCCGAGAGCTGATAAGGTTTTCTGTTCTCTTTCCCTGCAAGCCCGACCTTACCGAGAAGCTGCGCAGCTCTTTCCTGCGCAACCGCTTTCCTGACTCCAGCCTTGAGCATAGGAATCATCACATTCTCAAGCGCCGAGAATTCAGGAAGAAGATAGTGAAACTGAAAGATAAATCCCATCTTCGTATTCCTTATCTCTGACAGTTTCTCCTCTTCAGAGAAGTTTATCCTTTCCCCTTCAAAGAATACCCCACCATCAGTGGGTCTATCCAACAGTCCCATGATATAAAGAAGGGAGCTTTTGCCAGAGCCGGAAGCACCAACTATACTTACAAACTCTCCCTTTTCTATGTCTAAGGATACGTTCTTCAGGATCTTCTCACCTTCTATTGATTTGTAAATCTTCCTCAAGGATATGAGAGGAGTTTTCATTCAGCTCAAGTATAACAGCTATTTCATCACAGTTGGGGAACTTAACACAGTTTATGCAGTCTCCCCACACCTTGTGAGGTAGAACACTCTTATCAATAACCCTGAAACCTATTCTTTCAAAGAAGTCCTTTGCGTAGGTCAAAGAAAACACCTTCTCCACCCCAAGCTCCTTCGCCTCCTTCAGACAAGCTGATATCAGTGCCCTGCCTATGCCCTCTCCCTTTCTTTCCTTCTTAACAGCAAGGCTCCTTATCTCTGCCAGATCCTCCCAGACGATCTGAAGAGATACGCACCCGATTATATCTCCCTCCTCCTCATACACCCAGAAGTCCCTTATGTGTTCGTATATAGAGTTCAGACTTCTCGGAAGGAGTATCCCAGATGAAGCGTATTCGTTAATGAGGGAGTGTATCCGGGGAGCGTCCTTGAGCCTTGCCTTTCTTACCATGAGGTTTTAATATATTACTCAAGATATGTTGAGCAAGCTAATTCACTTGGCTCTCCTGCTTGTGCTCCTTGGTATCCACATAGGGAATAGCTGCTCCCTTGATGTTGCCTGCATACACTTTAAAGACGGAGTGGTTCACATAGAGAAGGAACACCCAGAACTACCCGACGGTATGGATGGTGTTCACGTGAAGCTTATCTCTGAAGTCTATCTTGATGTATTCAAGCCATCCCTTGACACCGAGTTTCAGGAGGGTAAAGGACTAATCCAAAACATACCGAGAAGTATAAAGCGTCAGACCTCCCTTGTTTATAACATTCCCACTTCAAAACAGAACCATCCTATAAAAACAGTTCGGCTTCTCATCTGATAATTAACCTCTCTTAAACAATTCAGATTAACAAATGGAGGTGAAAGTATGCTTATACTCCTGCTTTTACTCACAACTCTGAGCTTTGGGATTGGAATAGAGGAAGCTATGAGGACAGCTCTGGAAAAGAACCTTGAAATAAAGGCTCTTGAAGAAGAGCTAAAGGTGTTTGAGGGTATGAAAAGATCCGCAACTAAGTTTCCCAATCCCGAAGTGAGGCTTGAAAGCGGTTTTATCACTACCGATAAAGACGGAAAGCCTGTCGGTAGAGCCTTTTATCTGCTTGAGTATTCCCAGCCCATACCTCTCTGGAACATCCGCAAGAAAAGTGGAAAAGTAATTGAGGAAGAAAGGGAGTCTTTTTTGAATCTGGTTGAAGCCCGCAGGAGGAAAATTCTTGGAGAGGTTTACAGAAGATTCCATGATGCTCTCTTCAGAAAGGAGCTTGTGAGGATATGGGAGGAAAACCTGAGAACCGCTCAGGAAGTTGAAGAGTTCGTGAAGAGAGCCTATGACCTCGGGGAAGTAACAGAACTTGAGCTTCTCAGAGCCCGCAGGGAAAGAAATATGGCAGAGGTTCAGTTGAGTATAGCTAAAGCTGAGTACAGAGCAAGTCTTAAAGAACTTTCAAAACTTCTCAACACCGATGTAAGAGATGTTGAGGGAAATTTTACGGTAACGCTTAAGCTCAGAAACATCTCCTTTAAAGAGATACCCGCTATAAAGGCTCTTGAAAAGAAGATCTCTGCCCTTCAGAAGCAGATTGAACTTGAGAAGGCTCTTGCAAAACCTTCTGTGAAAGCTGGTTTTGTAATTGAAGATTCTGGAGAAGGATACTACGGCTTGAGAGCAGCTCTCTCTTTTGAGCTTCCCGTCTTTTACAGGAGACAGGGGGAGATAATTCAGAGAATTGCGCAGAAAAAAGCTATAAAACGCAGGCTTGAAGCCGAGATGACAAGACTCAAAAACAAGCTCTCATCAATAAGAATAAGGCTCAGCACTCTGAACGAAGAACTGAAGAGGCTTGATAATGAGGTTATTCCAAGGGCTGAGGAGGAGCTAAAACTTGCCTTAAGAAGCTACAGGCTAAGGGTGATAAGTCTCCTTGAGCTTTCAGATGTGAGAAGGAGATACTACGAACTTCTGATAAAGAGGGCTGAGCTTCTGAAGAACCTTCATAGCGTTTACGGAGAATTCATAGCGATAGGAGGTTGGAGATGATGCTAACAGCTTTGCTCTTGCTTCTCTTTGCGACCGTGTATGCGGGTGAGAAGATATACATGACTGAGTCTGCACTTGGCAAACTAGGTATAGAACTCTATAAGGTCAAAAAGGAGCCAGTGGGAAAACTCATCAAACTGCCTGCTGAAGTAAGGGAAAACCCCCTTTTCAGCTATTCGGTTTACAGTCCCGTTGAAGGTATAGTGAGGAAGCTCTATGTCAAAGAGGGAGATCATGTAAGAAAGGGAGATTCTCTCGCTGAGATATATTCCCCCAAGCTGGCGGATCTCATAGGTGAGATTCATATGGCTAAGGTAAGGACGGAGACCGCAAGAAAAATGTATGAAAGAAACAGAGAACTCTATAACCAGAGGGTCATTCAGTACACGAGGTTTTTTAGCTCAATGATTGAGTACGAAAGAGCTAAGGGAGAATATGAAGCTCTAAAGGAAAAGCTAAGAAGCTACGGGGAGGTAAAAGGATACCACCTCGTGCTCAAATCACCAGGAGAGGGTTACGTAGTTTCCCAGAACGTTGTTCTTGGGGAGAGTGTCGGACTTAACAGAAAGCTATTTGATATACACTCCCACAAAGTCCTCTGGGTTTACGGCTGGGCTGATGAAAGATCCGCAAAGGAGATAAGAGAAGGTATGCATGCCAAAGTGATCAGCACTGGAGGCGGTCTTTCCTGCCTAATTGATTATATAGGTCATGAGGTTGATGAGAAGACCCGCAGGGTGAAGGTAAGATGCGTGGCTAAGAACAGAAACCACCTGCTCAGACCGGGTATGTTCGTGAAGCTTGAGATAAAGACAGGCGGAAAAAAGGCAATAATCATCCCGAAAAGCGCAGTTCAGGATATTGAAGGTAAGAAGGTTGCCTTTGTATGGAAAGGAGATGGATTTGAAGCAAGAGAGGTGAGTATTTTGAGAGAACTGAGCGACTACTATGTGGTCAAGGACGGTATTAAAGAAGGAGAGGAGATAGCGATTAGCGGAACCGTTTTTCTGAAAACAAAGCTTACAGGAGTACAGGAGGAAGGACACTGATATTCAGGAGGTAAAAGATGTTCAGAGCAGTTCTTAAGTTCAGACTTCTCGTTATTTTAGCCCTTGTTGGTGTGATAGCCTACGGAATTTACAGTTTTAAAAAGCTTCCTATAGATGCCTTTCCTGATCCTACGCCCGTGCAGGTGAACATATACACCGAAGCACCTGGACTCTCTGCTGAGGAAGTGGAGACTCTAATAACTATACCCATAGAGTCTGTAATGAACGGACTCAAAGACGTTACCTTGGTCAGGAGCGTATCCCTGCCGGGTCTCTCTTATGTTTCCGTCTTTTTCAAGGACGGAACTGACATCTACTTTGCAAGAAGGCTCGTTATGGAAAAACTCCCGGATGCCCGGGCAAAACTCCCTCAGGGCTTCACCCCGGTTATGGGACCCAATTCAACCGGACTCGGAAATATCCTTCTTTACGTTCTTCGTGATACCAGCGGTAAATACACAAACGAAGATCTTAAGTCCATCTTTCAGCAGTGGATAGCAAGACCCCTGATAATGAGCGTCGGAGGAGTTGAAGAAATAGTCCAGTTCGGACCTGAAAAGGCTTACATCATCGTTCCCGATCCAGATAAATTCATAGCTTACGGAATAACCCTTGAAGATTTCATATCCGCTCTGGAAAAGAACAATCTCCTTGTGGGAGGAGGGTTCTTCCAGTCCTCAGAAGGAGATCTCGTTGTAAGGGGACTTGCAAGGATTCGTTCAAAGGAAGACATCTTGAGGATTCCCGTAAAGGTTGATAAAGAGAAGGGGATTAGCGTTTACGTTGGAGATGTTGCAAAGGTCATAGAGGGGGAAGTTCCCAACAGAAGGGGGGCTTTCACGATGAACGGGGAGGAAGTGGTCGGGAACATAGTGGTAAAGAGGATCTACGAGAATACCAAGGAGGTGGTTGACAAGGTAAAGAGGAAGCTTGAGAAGATCCAGAAGATACTTCCCGAGGGAATCAAAATTGAACACCTCTACGATCAGGCATATCTCACTGAGAAGGCTGTATTCACGGTGGAGAAGGCACTCCTTGAGGGAATAATTCTCGTTTCCATAGCTATGATCCTGTTCCTCGGAAACGTCAGAGCATCAGTTCTTGTTATATCCTCAATTCCTCTAACGCTCCTCATCGCATTCATAGTTATGAGGCACTACGGAATCAGCGGAAACCTAATGTCTCTTGGTGGTCTCGCCATAGGTCTTGGTCTCTTTGCAGACGCAACTGTTGTTGTTGTTGAAAACATATACAGACATCTGAGTGAGAAGAAGAACGGATCAAAGTTCTCTGTAGTTCTTGACTCAGTTAAGGAGGTCTGGAGACCTGTTTTCTTTGCAATCCTCATAATCGCTATAGTTTTCACACCCATATTTAGTTTTGAGTCCGTTGAGGGAAAGTACTTCAAACCTCTCGCTCTCACCATAATCTTTGCACTCATGGCATCTTTGACCGTAGCCTTTGTGTTCATCCCTGCACTCTCCTACTATGTCCTTAAGGGAGGGAAGGAAGAGGACAGCTCAGTTATGAAGCAGATAAAGAAAGTTTACAGAAGAGTTCTGGACGTAAGCTTTAAGATCAGACTCCCGCTTATACTGGGAGCTACCCTTCTCTTCATATCAAGTCTCTTTCTGCTCAGCAGGGTAGGAACAGAGTTCGCCCCTGAACTTGAAGAGGGAGCTGTCCTGATTGAAACATATCTTGATCCGAATGTATCCCTTGAGGAAGCAAAGAGAATAGCGACAGCCATTGAGGTGGAAGCGAAGAAGTTTCCGGAGGTCGTAAGGGCATTTTCAAACATAGGGAGAGCTGAGAAGGGCGAACCTGTGGATGTGAACTACATAGAAACTTGGATAATCTTGCGACCTCAGAGTGAGTGGAAGAGTTTTAAGAGCAGAGACGAGTTCAACCAAATTCTCAGGGAACATCTGAAGTGGGTACCTGCAGGATTCGCCTTCACCCAGCCTATAAAGATGAGGATAGATGAACTGCTCTCAGGAGTGAAGGCTGACATAGCGGTAAAGGTCTTTGGAACAGACCCCCAAAAGATAAACGAAATAGCAAAGCACATAAAGGAGATAGTGGAAAGCATAAAGGGTGCAGTTGACGTTGAACAGGAAATTCAGGCAGGCAGATTTCAGCTGAGGATCTACCCGAGGTGGGAAATTTTGGAGAGATACGGGATAAGTGCAGAGGAGGTTTTAAACATAGTGAAGTATGTCCTCGGTGGAGCTGAGGTAGGAGTTCTCCAGAAGGATACCTTCCTTTTTCCAATAGTTCTATCACTCCCAGAGGAGTTGAAAAAGGATGTAAGCAAATTAAAGAACATGCCCGTATTTGAAAGAGACGGGAAGATCCTTACCTTCGGAGACATAGCGGAAATAATGATAGACCCGGGTCTGTTCGTAATCAGAAGGGAGAACAATATCAGATTTGCACTTGTGATGTGCAACGTTGAAGGTAGAGATATGGGTAGCTTCGTAAAGGAACTGAAGCAGAGAATAGATAAGGAAATAAAGCTTCCCAAAGGATACTTCATCACGCTGGGAGGTCAGTTTGAGAACCAGCGGAGAGCTATGAAGAAGCTGTCCATAGTTGTTCCCATATCTGTCCTTCTTATATTCCTTCTGCTCTACCTGAACTACAACTCTATCAGAGATGCTCTTGTCATCATGCTCAACGTTCCCTTCGCAACCATAGGAGGAATCATCTCTCTTTACATATCCGGATTAAACCTCTCCGTTCCTTCTGCAATAGGTTTCATAGCAGTTTTTGGAATAGCAACCCTGAACGGAGTTGTCCTAATCTCATACATCAGACAGCTTTTATGGAACGGGCTTGATGTAAGAGAAGCCGTTAAAAAGGCTGCAATGCTCAGAATAAGACCTATCCTTATAACCGCCACCGCTGCATCTCTCGGACTGGTACCTATGCTCCTTACAAGCGATATAGGTTCTGAAGTTCAGAAACCCCTCGCCACGGTTGTTGTAGGGGGAATATTTACATCAACATTCCTGACGCTGATAATCCTCCCTTCAATATATGAATGGGTTTACAGGAAATTCCCCCATGCATGAAGAATAGTTAGGGTTATTATTAGTAACACAATGTACTCTGATGTATTCGGCGTAGAGATAAATCCTTTTGTTGCTTTCCTATGGAGCTTATTCGCTGGTCTGATATTCTCAACGGTGGGAGCGGCAGGAGGTATCCTTGCAGGCGTAGGACATATCTCTATCTTTGGAATTCCCCAAGCTAACAGTATAAAGCTGATGAACCAGATACTTATCTTCATCTCAACCCTGATAGCCGTCCCTTCATACTGGAGGCAGAGAAGGGTCATATTTGTTCTAAGTTTCCTGCTTGGAGCCGGGAGTATAGCAGGTGCTCTGATAGGCTCAACCCTATCCTACAGACTTCTTCCAGATCTGAAAAGCTACAAACCTCTGTTTGGAATATTCACGTTCCTTGTAGCCTTCAAAATCTTTTACGACCTGCTGTGGTCAAAGCAGAAGGAGAACATAAAGAGCATTGAAGAAAAGATAAAAGTGAAGGGAAAGTCCGACCTCAAAACACGGAGTATAAGTCTTACACATATAGAGCTTCAATTTCTTGGAAACACTTATTCTTTCAGCCCCTTAACACCCATACTTGCCGGATTCGTGGTGGCGATAATCTCCTCAGCCCTCGGAGTTGGTGGCGGTTTTCTGCTCGTTCCCTTCATGGTCTCAGCTATGAGATTACCTATGTTCCTCGTTCCCGGTACTAGCGCCCTCTCCATCCTAATTACGATGGTTGTGAGTGCAAGCAACTATATGAAGATGGGAGTAGCGATTGATATAAAACTCTTAGGTATAGAAATCGTAGGTGTAGTTCTGGGTTCTTTTATTGGTCCCCATTTCTCAAAAGTTTTAAAGGAGAAAAAGCTCCGTTTACTGCTCGGTTTTCTGCTGCTGTATATAGGTTTCGGTTATACGCTCGGGCAGCTTATTAAAAAGTACTCCGGCATACGTATAATCTGACTTTTATCAGCATGCCTTTTAAATATATACCCTACACTTTTGTATAATTGCTCTTGGAGGAAGTAATATGTGGAGAGTTGTATATACAGGGCATAGGCCCCACTACGAGAACATAGCCCTTGATGAGGTCATGCTGAATTTGAAGGCGGAGGGAAAAATACCAAACACAATAAGGTTTCTCCAGTTCAAGCCCGAGTGTGTCCTGATAGGATACCATCAGGCGATAGAGCAGGAGGTAAGAGAAGAGTATACCTCAAGAGAGGGAATAGAAGTAGGGAGAAGAATAACCGGAGGAGGAGCCATATACTTTGATGAGACTCAGATGGGGTGGGAGGTGATAGCGGACAGAAGGGATTTCGGCGATACGAGCTACGAGGAGATAACCGAGAAGATATGCAAAGCCGCTGCAAAAGCTCTTCGGAAGCTTGGAGTTGAGGCAGAGTTCAGACCCAGAAACGATATAGAGGTTAATGGAAAGAAGATTTCAGGAACGGGAGGTGTGTTTGAAGGAAACGCCTTCCTGTATCAGGGGACAGTCCTTGTGGACTTTAACGTGGAGAGGATGCTCAAGTCCCTCCAGATACCTGTTGAAAAGCTCACCTCCAAAGGCATAAAGGCTGCCGAGGACAGGGTTACGTGGCTCAAGAGAGAGCTTGGAAGGATTCCAGACAAGGAGGAGATATTCAGAGCTTTTGTGGCTGCTTTTGAGGAGGAGTTCGGAATTAAGACAGAGTGGGGAGAGCTTACCGAGGAAGAGGAGAAGCTTTTAAAAGAGAAAGCTCCATACTTTAAGAGCAAAGAGTGGATCTACCATGTGAAGCGCGCTCCTGAAAGTTCAGAGGTTCTCTTCGGAATCTACAGATGTCCTGGCGGAACATTCAGAGTCTCTGCGAAGGTTGATACCGAGAGGAAAATCTTAGAGCAGGTCGTGATAAACGGAGACCTGTTTATACATCCAAAAAAGCTGATATATGATCTTGAGGCATATCTGAAGCACACACCTGTTCAGGACATTGAGAAGAGGATAAGAGAGTTTTTTGAGAAGAGCGAGTTTGAAAGCGTAAACCTGACCATTGATGATTTCGTTGAAGCTGTAATGTTCCCTCTGAGAAAGCTTGAGGCGGAGGATCTCGGAATAGAAAAAAAAAGCCTGAATAAGGTTATAGGAAGTATCGGCGGGAGTCTGAAGGAAAACATAAAGAAGGCAAAGGTAATGCTTTTGCCTTACTGTGCAAAACCAGCATGGTGTGATTACAGACACACGGACGACTGTGGGGAGTGCGGGGGTTGCACAGTAGGAGATCTATACAGGATGGCTTACGAAAGGGGGATGATACCCATAACGATAACGAGCTTTGAGATGCTAAGAGACACCCTCCAGTGGTGCGCCGAAAACGGATACACCTACATAGGACACTGCTGTTATGAATTTTATGAAAAGAGATATGAGATCTTCAGAATGGCGAAGGAGTGGGGAGCGAACGGCATTCTTATAGACATCATCGGAACGACCTGCTACGACCTCGGCGTTGAAGAGGAGGAGAAAGCCTACCACGGGGAATTCCAAGTGGAGCTTGACCTCTTCGTTGAAGACTCGGAGAAGCTCCTTTCTATAAAGGAGAGGATTGAAAACCATAACGGAAAGCAGAAGAAAGAGAGACCAAAAGTTGCAGAACCTCTGAAAGATTTTCTACCCGAGTACTACAAAGTGCCCAAGGCTGTCTCCGGACCCGAAGAGGACAGGACGAGACTGCCGATAGTCAAGGAAAAGGACAGAAACATAGGTTTCATAAACGGTGAAAAGGTGAGCTATGAGGAGGCACTTGAGAGAGCGGTTCGGCTTCTGAGTAAAGCTGAAAGACCAACGATAATCGTGGGTCCTCTTGTTCTGTGGGACTGGAGTGAGGAGAGCAGGAATAAAGCTGAGCTTGTGAGGAAGTTAAAAGAACTTTTCCCTAACCTCAACGTTCACGTCCTTCCTGACTACAGACCAAAGGGCAAGAACTTTGATCCTGCGAGGGAGATAGATCCTCCCAACCCTCACATATCAATTCTTCACGGAAAGCACGACCTCACCTTGATGCTCGGTGTTCACTGTTACAGGACGGACTTTATCATAAGACTCTTAAGGAAGCACACGGATACGAAGATAATAACGCTGTGTAACCTTTACGGACACCCGGATTCTGACGTTTCTATAAGCGGTATGAACCCTGAAAAGCTCAGAGAGTTTGTGGAGAAGTTTAAGAGATCAAATTCATCACTCTGTAAACCACAAAGGCAGTAAGCCATGCCATCACAAAGCTGTATCCGAGAAACAGAGTAGCCCTCAATTTCCCTATCTCCCTAACCATAACCGCATAGGTTCCCAAACAGGATGTGTAAATGAGTATGAAAATCATGAAAGAGAGCGCTGAAGCAGGTGTGAAGTGCTTTCTTATAAGCTCCTTCAGTCCTCCTTTTTCTCCTTCCTCTTCAATCTGCAAAGTGGTTATACTGAGCGTAAATATTGACATGAATGCTTCCTTAAGAGCACCTGCAAGACCGAAAACTTGCTCCTTCAGGGCTTGCCCCAGTTCAAACCTTACCTCTTCCTGTGAAACCTCCTCAGTAGCCGTGTAGATCGTTCCCATTGCACTTATGACTATCTCCCTTGCAAGAAACGCTGGAATCAAAGAAGTTGTCGCTCTCCAATCGTCTATCCCTATCGGCTCAAAAACCGGAACGAGGATTTTCCCTATTCCACCTGCTATGCTCTCGGAAGGATTCTTAACTCCCGGAGGGACGTTGAGAAGAATCCAGATGGATATAGACGCTCCGAAAATAAGGGTTCCAGCTCTGTAGAGGAAGTCTTTAATGTGAACCCAGACTATTGTGAGAACCGATTTGAGAGAAGGCATCCTGTAGGGAGGAAGCTCCATAACGAAGTGGGACATAGTTCCTCTGTAAACGGTCTTTCTGAGCAGAAAACCTGTGAGAAGGGCAACAACTATCCCGAGAAGATACAGGAAAGTTATCACTAAGGCAGGATGATTCTTGAAGAATATGGAGGCAAAGAAGGCAAATACAACAAGCCTTGCAGGGCAGCTCATGAAGGGAATCATCATGATCACGAGCACTTTATCCCGTGTGCTTTCCATAGTTCTTGTTGCCATTATTGCAGGAACATTACATCCGAAGCCGAGAATCAGCGGTATAACGCTCTTCCCATGAAGACCTATCTTGTGCATGAATCTGTCCATCAGAAAGGCAACCCTCGGAATATAACCCGACATCTCAAGGAAGGTGATGAAAAAGTACAGGGTGGCTATAAGAGGAATAAAGGTCAGGACAAAGCCTACACCTCCGACAACTGCCTCGGAAAAGAATCTCAGAAACCATTCTGGAAAGTTAAGGGCTTGTAGAGTTGAGTAACTTATAGGCGCAAGGAAGTCGTTTATGAAATCACCGATCCAGTCTACAAAAGGAGAGGAAAAATCAAAGGCAAACTTGAAAGTCAGGTATATCACAGCCACAAAAACAAGTAGTCCAAGGTATGGGTGTAAAACGATCCTGTCTATTGTGTCAGTTATATCCTTTGCAGAGATGCTCTTCTTCTTCACAACCTCAGCATAGAGCCCGTGGGCAAAGGCATATCGTTCATCGCTGATTATATCGTATATACTTTTGCCCATAGAATTCTCAAGCTCTATTCTTATACCCGCAAACTCACCGTCCTCAGAAAGCATCTTTATGAGATCATGCTTGCTGACATCCTTAACACTGAGGGAGTCATAAACTTTACTGATAGCCTTTTCAACCTCACTCCCGTAAATGACAGGCTTTGGAATCATATTGTTTTCATAGACCTCAACGATAGCGGGAATAACATCTTTCACTCCCACGCCGGTTCTGCCTATGGTTTTTACGACTCTTGTATTTAGAAGCTCTTCAATTTGCTTTTCATCAACCTCTATGCCGAGCCTGCTCGCTTCATCAATCATGTTCAGAACTATAACTGTAGGTGTTCCGAACTCAAGGAGTTCAACAGTTAGGAGGAGATTTCTCTCTATATTTGGAGTATCTATTATGTTGATGATAACGTCGGGTTTTTCCTCTTCAAGGAACTTTACCGCTATCTTCTCATCTTCAGATATAGGCTCAAGCGTGTACACGCCAGGCAGGTCAACTAAGTGTATGGTGTAGTCTCCGAACTTAACAAACGCCTCCTTCTTTTCAACAGTGACCCCGGGCCAGTTACCAACCTTGAGGCTCGTCCCTGCTATCTGATTCAGTATCGTGGTTTTACCCACGTTGGGATTTCCAACTATGGCTACTTTTATGAAATTTTTTATGAAATTAGGACTCAGTTTCATTTATACACCTGCTTCAAATCAAGCAACCTCTATGAACTTGGCAAGATCTCTATCAATTATGAGCCTTGAGTTGTTCAAACGGAGGAGGTAAACCCTACCATTCTTTAAAAGCAGCTTCGCTTTCTTCCCTTCCTTGAGTCCCATAGCGTAAAGCTTCCTGACTATAGGATTTTCCTTGTCGCGAACTGACTTTATCGTAAACTCCTGTCCGAGCTGAACCTCAGCCATATCCATTTTTAGACCTCCTCAACCTGATATTAAGATACAATCTCAAAATAGTTCTGTCAACAGGAATTTACTTACTCTATAAAGTACCCGAACATACGAACAAGCTCGGGTCTTCTTCTCCAATCTGGCTTTACTTTAACCCATAGTTCAAGGTAAACCTTCCTTCCTGTTATCAACTCAAGCTCTTCCCTTGCCAGCTTCCCTATCTGCTTGAGCCTCTGTCCCTTCTTGCCGATGATGATCGGTTTGAGGCTTTCCCTATCAACGATTATCTCTCCCCTGATCACGAGAATATTCGGGTCTACATCTCCCGGCTTTATCTCAGTTATAACCACCGCTACAGCAGTGGGAACCTCCTCCCTCGTGAGAAGCATGACCTTTTCCCTCACTATTTCGGCAGCAAGAAGCCTCAGAGGCAGATCGGTTATCATGTCCTCAGGAAAGAGAGGCTCTCCCTCTGGTAGGTATTTGAGAATAACCTTCTCAAGCTCATCAAGGTTAGCTCCTTTAAGGGCGCTGATAGGTACTATTTCTTTAAACTCTGGATGTTTCTTATGAAGCTCTTCTATCATCGGAAGAACGTTCTTAGCAGGTCCTATCCTGTCAATCTTGTTTATCACAAGTATGAGCGGTTTTTCATCAGCGTAGGGCTTGACATAGTTCTGGAAGACCTCCTCGTCCCTTTTCCTCCAGCTATCCTCAGCATCAACCATGAAGAGGATGATATCCGCATCCTGAAGACTCTGTTTAGCCATCTCTATCATTGCCTTTCCAAGAACATCGGAACCTTTCGGTTGATATATTCCCGGAGTGTCAAGGAAGACTATCTGAGCAGTTTCGGGGATGGTTTTAACTCCGAGAACCCTTATCCTTGTGGTTCCGGGTTTTGGAGTGACAATAGAGACTTTCCTCCCGATCAGGTTGTTCAAAAGCGTTGATTTCCCTACATTTGGCTTTCCAACTATCGCAACGTAGCCTACCTTCATAAAGTTTTCGCCTCCTTTATAAACGTCTCAATCTTCATTTTATCCTTAATTCCGGGTTCAAGCTCCACACCAGAGGAAACATCCACTCCATAAGGTCTAACCTCATTAACAGCACTCCTCACATTTTCTGGATTCAGTCCTCCTGAGAGTATCACCCTGAAGCCTCTTTCAACGATCTCTTTTGCGATATTCCAGTTAAAGGTTCTTCCCGTTCCACCGTAAACTTTCTCAGAGTATGTATCCAGCAAGATAGCATGGGCTTCCTTCCAGCCTTCATCTATCTCCGGAACAATATCTCTTATCCTGAAAGCCTTTATAACTCTTTTAATTCCTACCTCCTGGGCAAAGTCAAGATCCTCCTCACCATGGAGCTGAACAAAATCAAACCCTTCTTCAAAGACTTTGAAAACTTCTCCCTCCGAAGGATTGACCATCACCGCAACCTTTAAGACACCATCAACAGATTTCAGAATTTCTCTTCTTTTCTCTTCGGGAACAAATCTCGGACTCTTGGGATAAAGGATCACACCTATGTAGTCCGTTCCTCTTTCAACGGAAAACAGAGCATCTTCAATCCTTGTGATTCCGCATATCTTTACCTTTGGCATGCGAGTAATTTAACACCTGCTCAAAGCCTTCTCAAGCATTCTAACCATCCTCTCGTAGTGAGTCCCTTTCCAGAAAAGAGCTCCACATCCTGGACAAAGGGTGAAGTCATAGGCTGTATTGTAAGCTTTTGGAGGTATTCTATCCTTTACCTCTGTTTTCTCAACAGGTTTCAAAACCTCTCCACAGTATGAACATCTATCAAGTTTCAACTGAGGTTCAAGACCGAAGTATCTTACTACCATGCAGAGCTGAAGTTCCCAGTCGTGCCTCGGGACAATGAGATAATCTATTCCTGCCTTCTTGAGCGTTTTCTCCCACTTCTTTGAAGTTGTTATAAACACCCTATCCTGATTTTTAGCTAAATCTTTAAGTCTTATTTCTCCTTCAAGAACCTTGGTATCATGACCGAGGAACTTCAGCCATTTGGCGAGCTTAGCCAGATTGTTCTCAAGGAGAAATTTCATTTCATATATTTTTAAAAATAATGATCAGAGACCACGGTAAGACAGCACTTATATACAGGGGAAGGGAAATAAGCTACTCTGAAGTTATTGAAAACATCGGTTCCTTTGCAAGTCTGATTGATGTTCTGCCCGACGAGAGGGTTCTTATTCTATCGGAGAACAGACCCGAATGGATATATTCCCTCTTTGCCATCTGGAAGAGGGGAGCGATAGCTGTTCCGGTGGATTTCATGTCCAGTCCTGAGGAGATAGCTTACATAATAGGTGATTCAAAACCAAAGCTTGCCTTCTGCTCAGATCAAACTAAGGAAAACCTCAGGAGAGCTGTGGAAATATCTCAAACTGAGCTTGAGATAATCAACTTTGATGAAGTAGCCCTTCCAAAACCTTATGAGAAGATCTTCCACAGGGAAGCTGAGGATATAGCTCTCATACTTTACACCTCCGGAACGACAGGAAGCCCAAAAGGGGTGATGCTGACTTTCAGGAATATCCTCTCAAATATAGAGGGCGTCGCAGAGGCGAAGGTAGCTGAGAAGAACGATTCAACTCTGGCAATACTTCCCTTTCACCATTCCTATCCTCTTATGGTCACCGTGCTACTTCCTCTCCACCTTGGAGCGACGATAGTTTTTCTGGATAAGCTTTCGCCTGAAGACATAATGGATAAGCTCAAGAGGTACAGAATTTCAGTTCTGGTGGGAGTTCCGAGGCTTTACAACCTTTTCCACAGGAGGATTATGGAAAGGATTGAGAGTAGCTTACTCACAAAGCTCATATTCAGGCTGATGGAAAAGATAGAGGTTCAGGAACTCCGGAAAAGGGTGTTCAAAAAGGTTCACGAGGTGTTCGGTGGAAATATAAAGTACATGGTCAGCGGAGGAGCAAAACTTGATCCTCAAATAGCAAAAGATCTAACAACCCTCGGGTTCACCGTACTTGAAGGATACGGATTGACCGAAACCTCTCCCATAGTTACCTTCAATCCTCCCGATAGGATCGGGCTCGGTTCAGCCGGTCTTCCGATAAAGAACGTCTTCGTGAATGTGTCCGATGAGGGAGAGGTTCTTGTAAAGGGTCCCAATGTGATGAAGGGATACTGGAACAAGCCCGAGGAAACAGCAAAGGTCATAAAACACGGTTGGCTCTATACAGGAGATCTCGGATATATGGACGAGGACGGATACCTCTATATAACCGGAAGGAAGAAAGAAATCATAGTTCTCGGGACGGGAAAGAACGTAAACCCTGAAGAGATAGAGGGTATGATCCTTAAAGAAAGCGATCTCGTAAAGGAAGTAGGTGTTCTTGAATTAAATGGAAAGCTTCACGCTCTGATATACCCTGACTTTGAGAGGGTAAGAGAGCAGGGGGTTGTAAATCTTTACGAAACCCTTAAGTGGGAAGTTATAGATAGGGTAAACAGGAAACTTCCTGAATGGAAAAGGATAGTCGGTTTCAAGATTATAGAGACAGAGTTACCTAAAACAAGACTTGGAAAGATCAGAAGGTTCATGCTTCCTGAACTTTACAGCAGGGCTGAAACTGTAAGAAAAGAGGAAGAGGATCAAATCTTATTTGATACGCAAGAAGGAAAGCTGATAAAGGAGTATCTTGAGAAGGAAACGAAAATGCCGGTCTATCCCTCTTACCACATAGAGCTTGACCTTGGACTTGATTCCTTAGGAAAAATTGAACTTATAAGTTTTATAGAAAACACCTTCGGTGTTTCCATCTCCGAGGAAGAGCTTTCAAAATACAGCACGGTGAAGGATCTGATAGAGTTTGTTCGTCAGAGGAAAGAGAAGATAGAGGTAAAATCCATCAGCTGGAAGGATATTCTGGAAAATGCACCACCTTATGAACCTGAGGATCACCCCCTTCTGTTTAAAATTGGTAGGAAGGTTCTATGGCTTTTCTTCAAACTCTTCAACAGAGTTGAGATAAAGGGAAGAGAGAATCTCCCTAAAAAGCCCTTTATCCTTGCCCCTAACCATGCAAGCTACCTTGATGCCTTTGTCATAGCAAGCGTCCTGCCGGAAGATGTAGCAAGGGATACCTACTTTCTGGGAGAAGAGGTTTACTTTAGCACTCCTGTGTCTTCCCTCTTTGGAAGGCTTGCCCACGTGATAACGGTGAACATAAACAGAAAGCTGAAGGAATCCCTCCAGAAAGTCTCTCAGGTGCTCAGAAAGGGAAAAGTGGTGGTTATCTTTCCCGAAGGTGCAAGGACGAGGACAGGTGAGCTGATGGAGTTCAAGAAGGGAACTGCAATCCTGAGCAGAGAGCTTGACATACCCATAGTTCCCGTTGCTCTTGTAGGAACGTTTTCCTCTATGTCCATATACGACAAATTCCCGAAACCTAAGAAGATCAAAGTAATAGTGGGAAAGCCTATTTATCCCAATAACAGAACCTATGAAGATATAACGGAGGAGCTCAGAAGGAGGGTTGAGGAGCTTCTAAATCTTGAAAAGAGCTTGTAATTGAGAATGAAACTTACTATATTATTCCGTGATGAGTGTCAATCTCAACGAGATAAAGAAAGAGTTCACCAAGTTTCTCAAACGAAAGAATATGAAGGTGACCCAGAGTAGACTAAACCTTATTGACCTGATAGCGGACTATGGGAAGCATTTTGAAGTAGAGGAACTTGTAAACTGGATAGCGACTCAGACCGATAGGAGTGTTTCTCGTTCAACCATATACAGGACGATAAAGCTCCTTCAAGAGTTCGGTGTAATAAGAGAAGTCATAAAGCAGAACAACAGGACAATATACGAGTTCGTTGCGGGAAAGGCTCACCACGATCATCTCGTATGTATTGAATGCGGGAGCATAATTGAGTTCGTGAACGAAGATATAGAGAAGCTCCAAGATGAGGTCTGTGATCAGTATGACTTTCAGCCACTGCATCACAGACTTGAGATATTCGGTATATGCTCCGAATGCAGACAGAGTAGAGTAACATAATTACATGCTTTATAAAAGACGCGTCCAGTTTTATGAAACGGACGCACAGGGTATAGTTCATCACTCAAACTACTTCAGATACTTTGAAGAGGCAAGGGGAGAGTTCCTGAGAAGGCTGAATTTACCTTACAACAGTATAAGGGAGGAGGGATACGAGGTGGTTCTTCTTGAAGCTTTCTGTAGCTTTAAGAAACCTTTGTTTTACGACGAGCTTTTTGAGATTCAGTTGGAACTCTCAAATATTGACAGGTTTACCTTTGAGTTTCTGTATAAGGTTACCGTGAACGGTAATATCAGAGCTGAGGGTAGAACCAAGCATTGTATGGTTAAAGGAGGAAAAATAGTGTCAATACCCGATAAACTGAAGGAGAAACTGAAAGTGGGCATGGGCATATGAGATATTTTTTAAAGAACATGAAAGTTTTTGTTGCTATCATCCTGGAGGTAATTATGATGAGTTTTGCTCTGGCTCAGGAACTTTACATAAGAAACCTTCCAAATGGTGCAAAGTTGATAGTTAAGCCGAGAGAAGACACGTCCGCCGTTGCTTTGCATGTGTGGTTCAGGGTGGGTTCAGTCTATGAGAAGTACGATGAGAAAGGTATGGCTCACTTCCTTGAGCACATGCTGTTTAACGGTTCTGAAAAGTACCCCTACGGAGAGATAGACAAGATAGTTGAAAGCCTCGGAGGAAATATAAACGCAGGAACGTCAAAGGATTTCACCTATTATCACATAGAGATAGCCTACCCTTACTGGAAGCAAGCTCTTGAGGTTCTCTACCAGCTTACCCTGAAAGCAACCCTTGATGAAGGTATGATAAAGAAGGAAAAACCCATAGTCATAGAAGAACTCAGGAGAGGGAAGGATAACCCCACAACCGTTCTCTGGGAAACCTTTGAAAAGACCGCATACAAGGTTTCCCCTTACAGGTTTCCTGTTATAGGTTTTGAGGAAACCATAAGTAAGTTCACAAGAGATATGCTTCTCAATTTCTACAGAAGCTTCTATCAGCCAAGGAATATGGCTATTGTGGTGGTAGGTAAGGTGGATCCAAAAGAGGTTGAGGAGGAGGTTCTAAATACTTTTGGAAAAGAGGAAGGACGGCAGGTTCCCAAGATTGATATACCTAACGAGCCCGACCAGATGGGAATAAGATTTGAAAAGATTGAAGATCCCCGCCTGCAGAAGGTTTACTGGATCATAGGCTGGAGGGCTCCAAATATAGCGAAGACAGATTACTGGGGTCTCTTAGTTCTTGATGAGATACTGGGAAGCGGAAGAACTTCTATCTTTTACAGAGAGCTTAAAGAGAAGGGGCTCGTTTACTCCTTTTTCACAGGAGACCTTGGGAGACCGAGGGACAATATGTACGTGATAAGTGCTACTTTTGATCCAGATAAGTACATGGAGGTCAAGAGAAGAATATTTGAAATCTTGAAGAGTGTATATGAGAATCTCACAGATCAGCAGGTGGAGATGGCAAAAGAGAAAATCATAAACTCAAGGATATTTGAAGAAGAAAAGGTTGAGAACGAAGCTCACGATATAGGCTACTCCTACACGGTAGCGAAGGATCTTGATTACTATAGATACTTTGAGAACAATGTTAGCAGGGTGAGAAGGGTTGACGTGCTCAGGATATTTGAAAGGTATCTACGAAAGGACAGATACGTTGAAGTTCTCATGGTTCCTAAGAAAAACGGAAGCGTAAAATGAAGAAGGGATTAAAATATAGAACCATGAGGAAGCTGGTGATAGTTCTCTTTGTGCTTTCTGCATTCTTTCTAAGTTCCTGCGCTGAGGGTGTCTTAATCGGAGCGGGAATAGTTGCAGGAGGTGCTGCAGGATACTACGCAGGAAAAGAAGGTTATAAGGTGAAGATTGAGAAAGAAGAATGATAAGAGCTATCCTGATCCTGTTCCTGTGGTTTCTCTCAAGTTTCGGAGTGAATACTGTGGTTGAGAGAACCTTGCCC
>CAZPVY010000015.1:0-26292 GCA_964590265.1 uncultured Aquifex sp.
AGATTACAAGAGGTTAAAATAAGTCCTATGAACCCCCTCGGACTCAATACAGATCTTTACGAACTTACAATGGCTCAAAGCTATCTTGAACACGGCAAAACAGGAAACGCAGTTTTCAGTCTCTTTGTGAGGAAACTTCCTGATAAGAGGAATTTTCTGGTCTCCTGCGGTCTTGAAACGCTCCTTGAATACATAGAGAGATTCAGGTTCGGAGATGAGGAAATAAAATATCTCAAAAGTCTTGGCAGGTTTTCCAATGACTTTCTTGACTACTTGAAGGAGTATGAGTTCAGGGGAAAGATATATGCGATTCCTGAAGGGAGAATAGTGTTCCAGAATGAACCTCTTATTCAGGTTGAGGGTAGTCTTCCTGAGGTTCAAATTCTTGAAACGCTCGTTATAAACGTGATCCACTTTCAGACGGTCATAGCTTCAAAGGCTGTCAGGAGCATTCTGGCATCAAGAGGGAAGAGCATTATAGACTTCGGCTTCAGGAGGGCACACGGGCTTGAGGCAGGGATATATGCGGCAAGAGCTTCATATATAGCTGGATTTGTCGGAACCTCAAACCTTGAAGCTGGAAGGAGGTTCAACATCCCTGTATTTGGAACGATGGCTCACTCCTACATTATGATCTTTGATAGAGAAGAAGATGCCTTTAAGGCTTTTGCCCAGAGCTTTCCAAAAAATGCGGTTTTCCTTCTTGATACCTATGACACAGTTGAAGCGGTAAAGAAAATTGCCCAGCTTGCAAAGGAAGGAGTTCCCGTTGTAGGGGTCAGACTTGACAGCGGAGAAATAGAAAAGCTATCAATGGAGGTAAGGAATATTCTGGATTCAGCGGGACTCAAAGATGTAAAGATTATGGTGAGCGGAGGTCTTGATGAATATAAGATAGATAGCTGGCTCTCAAAAGGATGTCCTATTGACGTCTTTGGGGTGGGAACTAAGTTCATAACTTCTGCAGATGCACCCTATTTTGACATAGCTTACAAGCTCGTTGAGTATGAGGGAAAGCCCAAAGTAAAAACGAGCCCTGGAAAGGCAACTTTTCCCTATAAGAGGCAGGTTTATAGATTTTACAGAGAAGGTCTTATGGAGCACGACGAAGTCGTCCTTTACTCGGAGAAAAAGGAAGGAGAAGCCCTCGTAAAGCAAATAATTGATAACGGCAGACTGGTAGAGAAACTACCGAATCTTGAGGAGATAAGGGAAAATCTGAAGGCAGACCTTGACAAATTGCCAGAGAGATTAAAGTCATTAGAGAAGGCAAATTACGAGGTTATCATAAAATAGTAGTGCCCGTAGCTCAGATGGATAGAGCACGGGGCTCCGGACCCCGGGGTCGCGGGTTCAAGTCCCGCCGGGCACGCATGAGAAAGATGGTGTTTTTAGACGCTATTGAGAAGAGGTTAGTGGAGGAGCTGAACCCAAAAGTCCGCTTAGTCCTTGAGACCGGCAGGTATCTAATAGAAGGTGGAGGGAAGAGATTAAGACCTCTGATAACTATACTTGCCTGTGGGATGTGTGGAGGAGAACCGGAAAAAGCCCTCCCTCTCGGAGTGGGTCTTGAATATATACACGCTGCCTCTCTGCTTCACGATGATGTGGTTGACGGCGCCCAGAGCAGGAGAGGAAGAACATCGGCAAATCTCATATTCGGAAATGAGGTAGCGGTTCTTACGGGTGATTATATGTACGCAAAGGCTCTTCATCTGTTCTCAATATACGGGAACATTGAGATGATAAAAATCGTGAGCCAAGCTGTAATGGATATGGCAGAGGCTCAGGTTCTTGAGCTCAGTAAGGTGGGAGAGCTCATATCGGAGGAAGAGTATTTCCGGATTATAGATGGGAAGACTGCAGTTCTCTTCGGCGCCTGCACCGCTGTCGGTGGAATGGCTGGCGGGTGTGATGACAAAGATAAGCTCTACGAGATAGGTATCAGAATGGGAAGGGCTTTCCAGCTTATAGATGATCTTCTTGATTATGTTGGAGACTCTAAAAAAACCGGCAAGCCAGTGGGTAACGATTTGAAAGAGGGAAAGACTACCTATCCTCTTCTTTCAGTAATTGATAACCTTGATCGTGAAGAGGTTGAAGTACTCTTACGCAAGACTGAGCCCACAGATAGGGAAATAGATGATCTGAGAAAAAAGGTTGTAAGCCTCGGAGGAGACATAAAAACTAAAGAAAGGGCTATGGAGGAACTAAAAAGCGCGAAGAAGCTCCTGAACGAATTCCCAGAAAGCCCATATAAAGAGGAAATTCTGAAGATAATGGACTTCGTAGTTTTCAGAGAACTTTGATGAGTATAAAGCTGATGTTATCCCTGCCTCCCTTGTAAGCTCTCTCAAACAGGTACTTACCTGCTTCCCTAAATCTATAGCTCAGACAGGCATCAATCTCCTCAAAAGAGAGCTCGTCCCAGAGTCCGTCGGAACATACGAGAAACACATCGTCCCTTTGAATATCCATCTCTACAGTGTGAATTTTTATCTCTTCAGGATTTCCGCCTATTAGTGCTGATGTGAGCATGTTTCTGAAGGGATGGTGTCTTATATCCTCCTCATCAATAAAGCCTTTTTCATAAAGCTCGTGGGCTTGTGTATGATCCTTTGTAAGCCTTTCAAGATAATTTCTCTTTCTGTAAACTCTGCAATCTCCAACGTTAAAGACAAAGGTTCTTCCTTTCTCTATGAAAAGACCAGCAACCGCTGTTCCCATCCCTACGCATACTCCCTCTCTCTTTACGTAATAGTCAATATAGGACTTTGCTTGAAGTAAAAGCTCTGCGATCTCTTCCCTGCTGCTGATTTTCTTATCTTTTAAAAATTCCAGAGCGAGCCTGCTTGCGACATCCCCACAGGGCAATCCCCCCATACCGTCTGCAACAGCAAATGCAAGCTGTCCGCTAAGATTGAATTCATCAAAAGAAGGTTCACTCATTGAAATTCCTGAGATCACCTTATCAACAATCAGGAGAGAGTCTTCGTTTCTATACCTTAGCTTACCCGTATTGGTTATGTAAGATACTTCCAGCTTCACTGTTGAAGCTCAAAGAGTTTGATCACGATTATGTTCTTCAGCTTATCAAACTGCTCTGGCGTAAGGATCTCTTTAAGGAATTTCACATATCTTGCGTTCAGCAGGGAAAGTTCTATCTTCAGGGTGGCTATATCTGCAAGCACTTCCCTTATCTCTTTCTCGTCCTTTCCTTCAAGGATCATGAGCTTTGCCTTCTTGTGGAGATAATCAAGGATCTTTCTGTCCCGCTCTATCTCCTTTTCATTCTTCTTCACAAACTCCTTTATCTTCTTCATCTGCTCTTTGTCTATACCCAGATCATCTGCATACTTGAATACAAAGGGGATCAAGAATATCCTGTCCACGAGGAAGTATCTGTTGTATGAAACCTCCTCAGCAATACTGAAACAGAAAATGAGAAGAATACTCAGAACTATCCTTTTCATCACCGTAGAATATTATAAGGACATGAACATCACAGAGTTTGTTATTCCTGCGATAGATATAAGAGAAGGGAAGGTTGTGCGATTGTATAAAGGGGAGTTTGATAAGGCGAAGGTGTATCCTTACAATCCAGATGAGCTTGCCAGAGTGTTTAAGGAAGCCGGCTTTAAAAGAATACATGTGGTTGATCTTGACGGGGCTGAGGGAGGAAAACCGAAGAATCTTGAACACATTAGAAAAATACGCTCGGTGTTTGACGGTTTTATAGAGGTAGGCGGAGGGATAAGAAGCTACGAGATAGCAAAGACTCTTTTTGAGGAAGGAATAGACTTCGTAGTAATTGGAACTCTCGCTATAAAGAATCCTGGGGAGCTTGAAAAGATACTTGAGAACTACCCTGAGAGGGTCATTCTCTCAATAGATTCAAAGGGAGGGAGAGTCGCAATTGGTGGCTGGACGGAAGAAAGCAGTGTAACGCCGGAGAAACTCACTAAAGTTTATGACAGCAAACCCATATGGGGATATCTCTATACGATAATTGAAAGGGATGGAAGTCTGAAAGGGGTAGATGTAGAACCTTACAGAAGGATTAAAGAGGTAGCAAAGAAATCTGTGTTGGCTTCTGGAGGCGTTTCTTCTCTTGAGGATGTGGAGAAACTCTATGGAATAGTTAATGGTGTTGTTGTAGGAAAGGCAATATATGAGGGAAGGATACCCATACACGGTTTAGAGTAAAATGAATGCAAAGATATTCATAATTGAGGATGACGAAGATATAGCATACATAGTTTCAGAGAACCTGAAAAGGGAAGGATATGACGTTAGAGTCTTTGGAAAGGGTATGGAGTTCTACTCATTCATAGAGAAGGAAAAGCCCGATCTTGTGATCATAGATATAATGCTTCCTGATCTTGACGGCTTCAGGATTGCAAGATTTTTGAAGAACAGACCCGATCTTGCAGACACATCCCTGATCTTTCTGACCGCTAAGTCCTCGGAGGAGGATAAACTGCAGGGTTTTGATATTGGAGCAGACGACTACATCACAAAACCCTTCTCGGTTAAAGAACTCATAGCACGCGTAAATGCGGTTATGAGGCGTGCTGGCAAAAAGAAGGAGAAGGTTGTCTTCAAAATATATGGTCTTGAGGTTGATCCTGAAAGGGTTTCAGTCAAAGTGGACGGGAAGGAGGTTAAACTTACTCCTTCGGAGTTCAATATCCTTAGGTACCTGATAGAAAACTACGGAAAGCCTTTGAGTAGAAGCAGGATAATAGATGAGGTGTGGGGTTTTGGCAGAGATGCTACCGACAGAACCGTTGATGTTCACATAAAGCATCTGAGAGATAAACTCGGCAGGTACGGAAGTTTCATAAAGACAGTGAGAGGTTTTGGCTACAAGTTTGAAGCCTGATCCTTAAAGGTTATCTTTACAGTTGTTCCCTTTCCTTCCTCGCTTTCAATCTCTATATCCGCTCCGCAGAAGTCTGCGATCTTCTTGCTGATGGCAAGCCCAAGACCCATTCCCTTTCTGTTTCTTCCACTAAAGAAAGGGTTGAAGATGAAAGGAATATCTTCCTTCGGTATTCCTATTCCCGTATCCTCTATATTTATCTCTATCCCCTCTGGTATTTTTCTACCTCTGATAATAACGCTTCCATTTTCTCCGTTATATCTGACAGCGTTCTCAATGATATTTTTCAAAAGTATATATAGCTTCTCTCTATCGCACTTTACGGTTATGTTCGGCTCAAGAACTATCTCAAGGTTTATCTTCTTTTCCTCTAACTCTCCCCTTAGGTCTTCGGTTATCTCTTCAATTATTTCTTGAAGGTTCACCTCCGTAGAGAGCTTTCTGTTTTCACTCTCAAGCAGGACTAGAAGCCTTATGGACTTTATCAGGTTCTCAAGCTCCTTCGTTCTTTTTAAAGCCTTCTCAAGCATCGTCCTGTTGTAGGACTTGCTCATGAGCATGGTTTCTAAGAAACCTCTTACAGCTGTCAGCGGGGTACTGAGCTCATGGCTAACCGTAGCTATAAACTCTCTCTGCATCTTCTCCGCGTTCTTTACCTGCGTTATATCTTCTATATGGATAATGCACACGGTGTTCTTTTTACATCTAACTCTATAAACTCTGTTCCTATACTCAAACTCCCCCTCTTCCTTCTTTCCTTCCACCAGCTCGCCTATCAGACCTATTAGATCAAGACTTCTCACAGCCTCATAGTACTTCTTTCCTTTAAAGTCTTCCAATGATAACCCCCTTTCAACACAGAATTTGTTGGCAAACTCAACCCTTCCATCGTAGTCTATCAGCAAGATTCCCGTCTCAAGGCTGTTCAGTATTTCCTTCATCGCAGGATTAAAGTAAAGATAAGAAGTTAACATTTTCTTAACAATCGTACAGTTATATTTGATAAAAGTCTGATAAAACGTAGGAGGTGATGAGTATGAAAAAGCTCTTAGCTGGTATAGCTCTGCCAGTGACTTCTGTTTTGGCAGTTGAAGTCATAAACGGTGCAGGAGCAAGTTTCCCTTATCCTTTATACTCCAAATGGGCATATTTGTATCAGAAGGAAACGGGAGTGAGGCTTAATTACCAATCTATAGGTTCCGGCGGAGGTGTAAGGCAGATAAAGAATAGAACTGTTGATTTCGGTGCGTCGGACGCACCATTAAAACCCAAGGAAGCCAAGAAAGCTAAACTTGCTCAGTTTCCGATGGTTATAGGTGGTGTGGTTATTTCTTACAACTTGCCGGTTAAAGACCTCAAACTCAGTACTGAGGCAGTGTGCGGCATCTTTCTCGGAAAGATAAAGTATTGGGATGATCCTATTATAAAGAAGGCAAATAAAGACGCAAGGTTTCCTCATAGGAGGATAACCGTAATCAGAAGGTCTGATGGATCAGGAACTACGTGGATATTCACCAACTATCTGTCAAAGACGTGTCCTGAATGGAAAGAGAAAGTAGGTTACGGAAAGTCCGTGAACTGGCCTACCGGAATAGGAGCTAAGGGAAATGAAGGGATTGCCAACTATATACGCAGGGTAAGGGGCGGAATAGGATATGTTGAATTCGCTTACGCTCTTGAGAACAGACTCAAGTATGCGGCTGTGGAGAACAGAGATGGAAACTACGTAAAGCCTTCCATAGAGACCTTTCAGGCTGCTGCCACCGGTGCAAAGTGGGATCCGAAAAAAGACTTTTATGAAGTTCTCACATGGCAGCCGGGCAAGAATGCTTATCCTATAGCGGGTGCAACATTCATACTCCTTGCCAAGGACTACCCCAAGGAGAGGAACAGAAAGGTTGTGAAGTTCTTTGACTGGGCATACAGAAACGGAGATGAGGTGGCGATAAAGCTTCACTACGTTCCCTTGCCAGAAAAAGTAAAGAACAAGGTTAGAGAATACTGGAAGGCTCACGGCTGGTATTAAAAGGTATAATTCTTTCTGGAAAGTGAGAAAGAGTAGCGAGCTCGTAGAGGCATCTGTAAAAGGTTCCCTCGGGCTTTTTGCCCTTTTCGTCGGGCTCCTGTTCCCTCTAATTACACTTGTAGTTTTGATCCTTGAATCCTTCCCTGCGATAAAAAAGTTCGGGCTGATTGAGTTCATTACCGGAAGGATATGGGATCCCGTTGCCGAGATTTTTGGAGCCCTTCCTGCCCTTTTTGGAACACTACTGGTCACGTTCTTAGCTTCCCTGATAGCCCTCCCAGTGAGCATAGGAATAGCGATATTCATAGCGGAGCTATCTCCCAGAAAGTTAAAGCCAGTGTTTGCAACCGCCGTTGAACTCCTCGGTGCGGTGCCGAGCATAATCTACGGAATGTGGGGACTTTTTGTAATAGCGCCTCTGATGGCTGACTATATTGAACCCTTCCTTCAGGAGACCTTAGGGAGAGTTCCCCTAATAGGTAGACTCTTTGAGGGTGCTCCCACAGGTGTTGATGCCCTTACAGCAAGCTTCGTTCTCTCTATCATGATAATTCCCTTCATGAGTGCGATAGTAAAGGACAGCTTTGAGATGACACCATCTCTTCTCAAGGAGGCAGGGTACGGACTTGGAGCTACAAAGTGGGAGGTAACAAAGAACATCGTAATTCCCTATGCGCTTCCCGGCATAGTGGGTGGAATGATCCTCTCCGTCGGAAGGGCTCTCGGAGAGACCATGGCGGTTGCCTTTTTAACGGGAAACGTCCATCAGATACCCTTCAACCTTCTTGAACCTCTCACGACTATAACTGTTGCCATAGCGAACGAGTTCACAGAAGCAGACTCAGACATATACCTTTCCTCCCTTTACTATCTTGCTCTCATCCTCTTTGTTCTTTCCTTCGGACTTTTGATGTTTGCAAAGTTCATGATACTTGAGAGGTTAGGAAAGAGATGGGGAACGAAGAACATCTGAAGAGAGTGATTCGCAGAAGAAAGCTGATAAACATTGTGATGCTTTCCCTTTCAACTCTGACGGCATTCTACGGTATAGTATGGCTCACGTGGATACTGTTTGATGTTTTTGTAAACGGTTTCAGATTTATAAGCCTCAACCTTTTTCTAAACGATCCCACACCTCCGGGTATAGAAGGTGGCGGACTCAGACACGCCTTTATAGGACACTTAATAATTACAAGCCTCGCAACGTTGATAGGTGTACCGATAGGTATTGGGGCAGGGATATTCTTTGCAGAATACGGCAGATACTCAAGGTTTGTGAGGACTCTGAGAAATATAACGGACGTTATCGTCAGTTTCCCTTCAATAGTCGTGGGTACTCTCGTCTACGCGATCATGGTCAAGCCCGTGGGTCATTTCATGGGAATATCCGGTTCTGTTGCCCTTGCTCTCCTGATGATACCCGTTATAGCGATAACCACCGATGAGATACTCAAGCTCGTTCCCAACTCTCTCAGAGAAGCAGGTTATGCTCTCGGAGCCTACAGATGGCAAGTGATAAAGGACATATCTCTCAGTGCCGCGAGAAGGGGGATTCTCACCGGCGTAATTCTGGGAATAGCAAGGATATCGGGTGAAACGGCACCCCTTCTGTTTACAGCTTTCAACAACAACTTCCTTACAAGCAATCCACTTGAGCCGATGGCATCGCTGACCGTGACCATATTCCAGTATGCGATGGGACCTTACGAGGAGTGGCACGGACAAGCTTGGGCAGCGGCACTGGTGCTCACGTTCGGTACTCTCCTTTTCTTTGTATCTGCCAAGGCTTTAGTTCAAAGCACGAAGAGATATGGTTAAATAATTAGTGAAAGATGGACAGCTTATCCCCTCCCGTAAAGATAGACGTTAGAAACTTCAACTTTTATTATGGACAGCACCATGCTTTAAAGGACATCAACCTCAAAATTCACGAGAAGAACGTCACAGCCATAATAGGACCCTCCGGGTGCGGGAAAACGACACTTCTGAGGAGCTTCAACAGAATGCATGATCTCTATCCGGGCAACAGATACGAAGGTGAAATTATCCTGTATCCCGATGAGGTGAACATAGTAAGCAAGGAAGTTGACCCGATAATGATAAGGATGCGGATCGGGATGGTCTTCCAGAAGCCGAACCCCTTCCCAAAGTCCATATACGAAAACGTAGCCTACGGGCTCAAGCTCAAGGGTATAAAGAAAAAGAGCATCCTTGATGAAAAGGTTGAGGAAGCTCTAAGGGCTGCAGCACTGTGGGAAGAGGTCAGGGATAGACTGCACGAGAACGCTTACTCCCTATCAGGAGGACAGCAACAGAGGCTCTGTATTGCAAGGGCGATAGCTCCGGAGCCTGAGGTTCTTCTATTTGACGAGCCGACCTCCGCACTTGACCCGATCTCAACAGCTAAGATAGAGGAACTTGTGGTTGAACTTAAAAAGAGGCTTACGATAGTGATAGTTACTCACAACATGCAACAAGCAGCGAGGGTATCGGATTACACCGCGTTCATGTATTTAGGAGAGCTTGTTGAGTTCGGACCCACGGAGAAGGTATTTACAAAGCCTGATAACAAGCTGACCGAAGACTACATCACGGGAAGATTTGGCTGATCGCTCTTTCTCTGTTTCTCTTCCTCTTCAGTTCTGTGTACCCTAACAACCACCCACCACATACCGTGGGGTATAAGTATGTAAGCGATCGTTGCGAATATGAGTAATCCTTTCCAAAAATGGCTGAAAACAGAACTGCTTACCATAATGTATGCGCAGTAAAGCATAATCCCAGTGAAAATAAAGGAGGATATCTTTAACCTTCCGTCGTTCTTCATCCTTCCGTAAGTGTATATGAACGTGTATGTTCCTGCGCTGAGTATATAAAAGAAACCGGCGGCGAGGAGCGCCACCACTTCATAAGGGTTTATCATGCCGGTTTCACCTCCGTTGCTGTTACCTTTTTACCTATGGTAGCAAGGTCATATATCAGTACAAGGTAGGATAGGAAGAAGAGTATTCCGAATCCAAATCTCCATATGAAAGGTATGCTCACCCAAGGGTGCATCTGAGTAACTATGAAATCCTGCCAAGTTGCCCCGCCAATAGCCCGTTCAAAGAAGGTCTGGGCAAATCCCGCAACGAGAAGAGATCCTACCATTCCCACCATTGAGATTATCATTCCTACGTAAGCTATCCTCCATGTTTTGCTGTCAAGTATGGGTCCCTCGGGAGCTCTTATGTGCTGGAGAGCTATGTATATGAGAACCATATTTGTCGCAACGTATGCCCCGAAGAAGGCAAGGTGTCCGTGAGATGCAGCCATCTGCGTCCCGTGGGAGTAAAGGTTGATTTGAGGTAGCGTGTGCATGAATCCCCAGACACCCGCACCGAAAAAGTTTCCGAAAGCCTGAAGGAATATCCAAAAGAGAGCCGGTCTGTTAACAGTTTGAAGCTTATGAACCCCGGCGTCGTAAACTGCGTGAACTATCATCGCAACGAGAGGTATAGGTTCAAGGGAGGAGAAGAAACCTCCTATCCCGAGCCAGTACTCGGGAGTTCCTATCCAGTAGTAGTGGTGTCCGAGTCCAAGTATTCCGGTTCCGAACACGAGAAGGACTTCCAAGTAAAGCCATCCTTCTATGATCCTTCTAGGAGTTCCTAAAACATGCATCAGAGACCAGCCCATCAGGACACCAACGAGAACTTCCCAAGTTGCCTCAACCCAGAGGTGAACGACCCACCACCACCAGAACTGATCCTGGGTTATGTTCGGAGTGAAGAACATTCCGGCAACATACAGACCCGCAAGGGCAAGCAGGTCAACGAGAAGTACCCCGAGTAGTCCCGTTATACGTCCTGCTTTTAAAACAGTGGCTATCACGTTGAAGTAGATGATCAGCATAACTGCAACTATTCCAAAATCAGCCCACCGCGGAGCCTCTATATACTCCCTTCCTTCGGTTATGAACCAGAGAGTGAAGAAGTCTCCTTTTCCGAACTGCTTGAGAAGATAAACAAGCACAACTATCGTTACAGCACCTGTCAGTAAGAAAAAGGCAAGCTTGCCAAGTTTAGCTCCGACCACGTCCCTTCCTGTCTCTGACGGAAGGAGCCAGTATATGCCTCCTATGAAGCCCATTATGAGCCAGACTACTAAGGCGTTTATGTGAAGCATCCTCGTAACAGAGAAGGGAAGAACCTCGTAAAGGAAACTCGGATTGATGAATTGGTAAGCTGCGATTAGACCGAAGATCAGCTGGGCGCCGAAGAGGATCACCGCAACGGTAAAGTACATAAGAGCTATCTTCTGACTCTCATAGAGCTTACTCATATCTGAACCTCCCTTTTAATCAAGCTTCACAAGCTTTGAACGACCGAAATGGTCTGGAAAACCGTTTGTGTTTATAGCTGACATCCACTTGAGATAGGCTACAACAGCCCTTGCCTCTTCCTCGCTTATGTTAAGGTTGGGCATTCTTCTTGTCCACGTGGCATACTTGTCCGGGTGCATCAGAAACTTGACCATTGCCTCTTCCTTTGTTGATGCTCCCGTCATAGGCATCATGATCTTCTCCCATTTGGGATCAAGCCATGCCTTTGTAAGGTCAGGTGCGTAGTATGCTCCGTTTCCGAGAAGAGTGTGGCAGTCCATACAGTTTCTGCTCTGGATCACAAGCTTGCCCTTGATCAGGAGTTTCTCAGCTTCTTCCTTTGTGTAAACCTTTCCGAAGAGGGGTTCATCGCCGAGTATCACCGGCATGAAGTAACCTTTCTCCGCATCCGGCTTGTAACCTATCTTCTTGTTAATAACAGTCGGATCGGGAACTCTATCCGTTCCCACCGCAGTCTTTGCAATGGTGTCAAAAGTCAGTATCCAGATGAAGATGAACATGACAAGGGAGCCTATGATGGCGAAGCGCTTCCAGAAGACTGGATCAAGCCAACTCTTGCCACGGGTTAATATGACACCCCCAATAAGGGTAATCAACAGGGAGGCAACAACCACTTCAAGCCAACCGAAGTCCATGACTATCCCTCCTTGTCTCTAAAAATAAACGTTTACTTACCAAATGTCAAGATTTTTTCAGAGCTAAAATAAGAACATGCCTCTCGTTTCTGGAAAGATACTCCTTGAGAAAGCAAACGAGTTTGGATTTGCCATCGGGGCTTTCAACTTCAACAACATGGAATTTCTCAAAGCGATTCTTGACGTTGCGGAGGAAGAGGAAGCACCCGTCTTCATTCAGACAACAGAAAGTGCTATCAGGTATGCGGGGATAGAGTACCTTACAGGAATGGTTCATGCAGTTAAAGACAGCTATAAAATACCCTTTGCCCTTCACCTTGATCACGGAAGGCGCTTTGAAACTATCTTACTTGCCCTAAGACACGGCTATACATCCGTGATGATAGATTACTCAGACAAGCCTTACGAGGAGAATCTTGAAGTTACCCGAAGGGTTGTTTCTATCTGTGCTCCTCTTGGAATAGCGGTTGAGGCTGAGATCGGAAGGCTTATGGGTGTTGAGGACGAGGTGGAGAGTACAGAAGACATCCTTGTAGATCCCCAACAGGCAAAGGAGTTTGCCTTGAGAACAGGGATTGACTCCCTTGCTCCTGCAATAGGAACATCTCACGGAGCGTTCAAGTTCAGAGGTGAACCAAAGCTTGACTTTGAAAGACTCAGAAGAGTGAAGGAACTGACAAACCTCCCTCTTGTCCTTCACGGAGCATCGGGAGTTTATTACGAGTACGTGGCGGAGATAAACAGGTACGGCGGAGAGATAGTGGGTGCTAAGGGAGTTCCTGACGATGACATAAGAAAGGCAATTGAACTTGGGATAAATAAGGTAAACACTGATACGGATCTAAGAATTGCCTTTACTGCTACATTAAGAAGACTTATGACCGAGGAGAAGAAAAACATAGATCCAAGGAAATTCTTGAAACCTGCTATGGAAGAGGTAAAGGAAGTTGTAAGGAGGAGGATAAGACTCTACGGTAGTTCTGGGAGAGCATCACTTTTTTGATTGAGCCTGCTTTTGAAGTTCTTTCACCCTCCTGAATAGATCGTTCCATATATCGTTGTAGTTATAGTAAAGCCACTTTGCCACAGCCTCCTTGTCCTCCTCAGGCATACCCTGTCCTATCGGTGGCATGGTACCGAAGAAGGAGTAAGCTGCAGGCTTGCACACACCTTTTTCCTTTGAAGGATGGGTTATGTAGTCCTTTACAAATTCAATGAACTCAAGCTCGTTCGGGTAGAATTCTTTCACCCTTGCAGAAACCAAGTTCATCGGAGGAGCGTCTATGTTTTCAGGTCTGTGACCGCTCAGGACGCTAAGCCTGGCTTTAAGGAAATCCCAGAGAGTAGCCCTCTCCATATGGCACATGGAACAGGTCTCTTTAAATATCTGATAACCCTTTTTGATAGCTTCTTCGTCAATCTCCTGAGACCTGAGAATCGGAGAGATTACCAGCAGAAGCAGGATCAAAAGAACCCTCATCTCTCACCCCCGAATTAAGAATTTAAGAATATTCATATCTTCTAATTTAGAAAAGATGAGCTTGAAGTCAATTAAAATTTGAAATGTGAAGAAGGTAATCGTGATCTTCGGTCTTTCTGGCTCGGGTAAGTCCTTTCTGGCAAGGATACTTCACGAAGAGTTCGGTTACGAATGGCTGAGGAGCGATGTAATAAGAAAGGGGTTGATGAATATAAAACCGGAGGAAAAGGCAAGCGCCGAATTTGGCAAAGGAATTTACACGGAAGATATAACCAGGAGGGTTTACAGGGAAATGATAAAGAAGGCTCTTGATCTGACCTCAAAGGGTAAGAGGGTAGTCCTTGACGCTACATTCCTGAGAAAGTGGCAGAGGGAACTCGTTTCAGAGAGCTTTGAAGATCCTCTCTTCATACTTGCATGGGCTGATGAGGAAGAAATAAAAAGAAGGCTTGTTAGCCGTAAAGATGTATCGGATGCTGATTACCGTATCTATCTCAAGCAGAAAGAGATTTTTGAGCCTCCAGAGGAAACAAACTATGTGAAGCTGAACACTCAAAAAACAAGAGAGGAACTAAAATCAGTCCTTGAGAACCTCATCAAGGATAATTCTTGAAGCTTCAGGATTTGCAAATTTACCCACACTCTCTTTCATGATTTCTATATTGACTATAACCCTATCTACAAGTCCTATAACCTTTTCCGGATTAACATCCTCCTGCCTTATAACAAAGGCTCCTCCAAGCTCTTCTATCTCCTTTGCATTGTAATACTGGTGATCTCCTGCAGCGAAAGGGTAGGGAATGAAAACCGCCGGAACTTTGAACAGAGACAGCTCCGTTACCGTTCCTGCTCCCGATCTGCATACAGCAACGTCGGAAGCGGAATAGATTAAACCCATGTCAGTCCGGAAAGGAAAAACCTTAAAGTTTTTAACTCCCTTTGCAAGCTGTGAGATCCTCTCAAAATCCTTCTCACCAGAAAGCAGTATTGTTTGGACTCCCGTTTTTCTGGCAAAGTCAACCGCAAGGCTGTTTATAAACCTTGCCCCTTGACTACCTCCCATAAATAGAATGAGGGGGGAACTGGGATCAAAACCGAGAGTCTCTTTCGCATTTCTCTTCTCCATCCTTGCACTTAAAAGCTCTTCCCTCACAGGAAGACCCGTTTTTATCACATGATCCCCTTTGAGGAACTTCCTCGTGTACTCAAAGGTTATGAAGATCTTCCTTGCGAACAGGGAGAAAGTTCTGTTCGTCATGCTTGGAACGGAGTTCTGCTCATGGATAAAGAGGTTTTTTCTCCTCAAAAGCGTGAAGATGCCTACAGGGACGCTTGAGTAACCTCCGAAGATCAGAGAGCTGAAATCTCCTTCTATCTCTGATCTGAGTCGGGGAACACCCAATATAAAACTCTTCACAGCCCTTACTCTCTCTTTGAGAGGGACTCTCCTGAGAGGATAGGTTTCCAGGAAGAGTTTCTCACCAGGTATGGAGCTTTCAAATTTCTTCTCTATCCCTCTTTCAGTACCGACGTAAAGGGTTTTCACCTTCCTGTCTTTCGCCCTTTTCAGGATATCAAGGGCGGGAAAGAAGTGACCGCCGGTTCCTCCGCCTGAAATGATGAGCTTCATCTGCATAAATTCTACTAATTTGCCATGCAGGTTATACTAATTAATATTAGGCTTTGTGTGAGGTAATAGGTTGAAGCATCTTACAGAAGATCAGATAAGGGAGATAAGAGAAACGCTCATAAGGATGAGAGAAAAGCTGATAGAGTCCGCTCGGGAACAGATAAGGGATCCCTCAAACGTGACCTTTGAAGGTGGTGATGAGATAGATAGAGCAGATCTTGAAGGAGAAAGATACTTGACCTTCAGGATCAAGGGAAGAGAGGCAACACTGATTCACAAGATAGACTATGCTCTCATGAAGATAGAGTCTGGAACTTACGGTATCTGTGAAAACTGTGGAGCTGAGATACCCTTTGAAAGGCTGAAAGCCAGACCTGTGACGACTATGTGCTTTGAGTGTAAGGAGCTTGAAGAGGAGCAGGAAAATGACTGAAACGGATATGGAGTGGGCTTTTCCAAGAATAAAGAGACTTCCTCCCTATGTTTTTGCAGTTGTTAATGAACTCAAGCACAAACTGAGAAGAGAAGGAGAAGACATCATAGATCTCGGAATGGGAAATCCCACAACACCTCCGGCACCTCACATAATTGAAAAACTCTGCGAGGTCGCTCGCAGACCCAATGTCCACGGTTACTCTGCCTCAAAGGGAATACCGAGGCTCAGAAAAGCGATCTGCGACTTCTATGAGAGAAGGTTCGGTGTAAAACTGAACCCTGAAACAGAAGCAATAATGACCATAGGCGCCAAGGAGGGCTATTCCCATTTGATGCTTGCAATGATAACACCCGGAGACTCGGTTATAGTTCCGAACCCGACCTATCCCATTCACTACTATGCACCAATAATCGCAGGTGGCGAGGTGAGGTCAATTCCCCTGATATTCGATGAGGGACAGGATCCTCAGGAGGAATTTCTCAGGAGGTTCTACCAAACGGTTAAGGAGTCCATGCCGTCACCGAAGGTGATAGTTGTGAGCTTTCCCCACAATCCGACGACCATATGTGTTGAGAAAGACTTCTTCAAGGAGCTTGTAAAGTTCGCAAAAGAGAAGGGGATCTGGATAATCCACGATTTTGCCTATGCAGATATAGCCTTTGACGGATACAGACCTCCCTCAATTCTTGAGATAGAGGGAGCAAAGGACATTGCGGTTGAGCTCTACTCTATGTCTAAAGGCTTTTCAATGGCAGGCTGGAGGATAGCCTTTGCCGTCGGAAACGAAAAAATTATCAAGAACCTCGCACATCTCAAAAGTTATCTTGATTACGGCGTTTTTACACCTATACAGGTTGCAGCAGTTATCGCCCTTGACAGCCCCTATGAGATAGTTGAGAAGAATGCTCGCATGTACGAGCACAGGAGGAACGTTCTCGTAGAAGGTCTCAGAAGCTTCGGTTGGAATGTGGAAAAACCGAAAGGATCTATGTTCGTTTGGGCAAAGATACCCGAATGGATAGGCATGAACTCTCTTGACTTCTCCATGTTCCTTCTCAGGGAGGCAAAGGTTGCGGTCTCTCCGGGAATCGGCTTCGGAGAGTATGGCGAGGGATACGTCAGATTCGCCCTCGTTGAGAACGAACTCAGAATAAAACAGGCTGTCAGAGGAATCAGAAGAGCCTTCAGAAAGCTCCAAGCAAAGGTATGAACAGAACCCTTTTCTTTGGCGAGGGACTCTTTGAAACCATAAAGTGGCAGGGAGAGAACAGAAAGTTAAAGCTCCACTATGAGAGGCTGAAAAGCTCCGCGGATTTCTTCTCTATTCCGTATCCTTCTTACAACGAGTTTCTTGAGATTATAAAGACTGCGGTGAGCGGCGGTTTAAACCTTTATGTAAAATTCTGTCTCTTTTCAAAGGGAAGCGATTACTATGCAGACACACCAGACAGCTACGAAATGAAGGTAGTAGTGAAGAACCTTCCCTCCGTTCCCGAGAGGGTAAAGCTGACAGTATCCTCTTATAGGAGACATTCGGAGAATCCTATCTTCAGACACAAAACGATGAACTACCTCTTTAACGTCCTTGTAAAAAGAGAAGCAAAAAGCAAAGGCTTCTACGATGCGTTGGTTCTGAACGAAAGAGACGAGATAACCGAATGTTCGGCTTCAAACATAATCCTGATGAAGGGAGATAAACTCTTCACTCCCGCGCGCGAATGCGGGCTTCTGTGGGGAACAACTCTTGAGCTCCTAAGTAGAAATCTGTATATAAAAGAGGAAATATTAACTTTGGAAGACCTCCAGCAGGCAGATGCAGTCTTTGTGGTGAATTCCCTTTTGGGAATCGTGCCCGTTGAGTCAATTGATGGAACGAAAAAAGCAGTTGATAGAGATTTTGTTAAGGTAGCTAAGAGAATTATTGAAAGCTGACCTTTACACCTCAATTCCTAAAACTGACTTTACAAGCTTTCCGATTGTAAAGCTCGCTCCTGCGGCAAAACCTGCGGAGAGTACCATCTCAAGGACCTTCTTTTTCAAAGATATTCCTGAAACAATAGCTATGAAAGAGCCAACAAAAGCTAAAACTAAAAGAGCAAACACAACAGACAGAAAAAGAGCGGTAAGGGAATTCTCAACTAAAAAGTAGGGACTTACGGGAAATACAACTCCGAGGAGGTAGGATAAACCTGTGAACAAGGCAGATTTAACCTCGTTCTCTGAGCTTTCAGTGAGCTCGGTTTTATCCTTTTTACCAGAAACATCCGAAAGTATCATCTCTCTTTCTCTTACAGCCTCGTTCACCTGTCTCTGAGAGCGAACAGATATAAAGGCTCCAACTCCCATGGAAATCGCCCCTGCCACGCCAACAACTACAGCACTTGCTCCTACAATAGCAGGTTCGCTTTTGTAAACAGCAGAAAGTCCAGCAACAACCCCCAAGAGTTCAACGAGCCCGTCGTTCATTCCAAGAACCATATCTCTTACGTTTGAAAGTCCAAGTTCCTCTACCTTTTCCCTGAAGGTGCTCTCGTGGGAAAGCTCATCAAGGATTATCGCCCTCAGCCTTTCAATCTCATCTTCAGAGAGTTCCGTTCCCCTTTCCTTTAGAAACCTGTAATACTGAGTGTATGCACTTGCCTCTCCGAGCTCAAGAAAGGATACGAGAAGCATCGGATTTATGAAGTTTCCAAGGAAAGCCACAAAGGCTTTAAACCTTTTCTTTTTCTCCTTGGGAACTTCCTCTTTCCTCCTTTTTAAGAACTTCCTCCAGAACCTTGCGTGTTCTTTTTCCATGTTGGCTATATGCTCAAGCGCTCTTTTTAGCTCTTCACTCTTGGACTTTTGAGCAAGCTCTTTGTAAAGATTGTGATCGTTTATTTCGCTTATGTAAAACTCCTTAGCGTATTCTGTAAGAGGTTTCATTGCGCTATCTTTGCTATCTTCCTGACAGTTTCCTCAGAGTATCTTATGCAGTCCGCGACAGAAATTCCACTCAGGTAGTTGCCGGTAAGGAACAGCCCCTTATGTATCTCTTCCATCTCCTTTGCAAGATCAAGATACTTTCCGTATCCGAGAGTGTATTGAGGAATTGCCCTCTTCCACTTCTGAACATGAATGAAGTCAAGGGAATCAATACCGAGTATGTCTTTAAGCTCCCTTTCCACAATTTCCACTATTTCCTCGTCAGAAAGGTGTATGATGTCTCTGTCCGTGGCTCCTCCTATGTATATGGTGAGAAGCTCTTTCCCTTCGGGTGCCCTTCCAACGAAGAGCTTTGATGAGAATATGACTCCGAGAATCCTCTTTCCCTCCCTTCTGGGAACAAGCAAACCAAAGCCTTCAGGAACACTTCCAGCCTTCACTCCCACATTTACAACCACAACGGGAACGTAGTCTATCTTGTCAAACTCTAAAGATGCACTCCAGGAGAGGTCCTTCAGAAGATAAGAAGCCGTGTACGCGGGTGATGATATAACAAGGAGCTTTGTCTCTACCTTGCCCTCCCTCGTGTCAAGGATGAACCTGTCGTCTTTCCTTCTTATCCTCAAAACCACATTCTCAGTTTTTATATCAAGCTCGCTTGCGAGCTTATCTATAAGGGATTTAAGACCTCCTTCAAAGGAGATAAGCTCCCCCTTCGGTCCGAGAGCTTTTTTCTTTATGGCTCCCTTTATAAGACCGCCGTATTCCTTTTCAAGCTCATAGATCTTTCGGGTTGCATACTTGACCGAGAGTTGCTGGGGGTCTCCTGCATAAACTCCCGAGATAAAAGGAGCCACCACGTAGTCAAGAAATTCCTCTCCGAGCCTCCTTCTCACGAAGTCCGCAACACTCTCCTCGTTCTTCACAGGTGCAGGTGCCCAGGGCTCCCTTAAGACCTTTATCTTTGCAGATAAGGAAAGCAGAGGTGAAAACAGAAAGGATACCAAGCCTAGGGGTAGGGGTATGAGCTTTCCTTTTTTATAGATATACCTGTTCTTTGACGATGGAGATGCCTTCAGGGGCTTTACACCGACATCATTAAAGAAGGACTTTACCTTTTCATCAGCGAGGATCGTTTGAGGTCCGAGCTCAAAGGTGTATCCCGACTCCGAACGGGTCTTTATGTTTCCCCCTATTTCATCATCCTTTTCGTAAACGATCACATCGTAGCCAAGTTTCTTTAACCTGTAAGCTGTGGATAGACCGGAGATGCCCGATCCTACTACTATGACCTTTTCCATTTTAGGACTTGAAAGGTACGCCCTTTGTGGGTGAGGAGGGAACAGCGTAAGTTCTCTTTGGCATCCTTCCAGCAAGGTAAGAGAGTCTTCCCGCTATCGTTGCATATTTCATAGCGACTGCCATCTTTATGGGATCCTTTGCCTCTGCAAGAGCCGTGTTCGTAAGAATTCCGTCAACTCCGAGCTCCATCACAGGAGGTATGTCCGCTGCGCTTCCTATGCCCGCATCAACTATCACGGGAACGGAAACTGCTTCCTTTATGAACATGATATTGTAGGGGTTCTGAAGTCCGAGACCCGAACCTATGGGAGCAGCAAGGGGCATAACCGCTGCGCATCCTACATCTTCAAACTTTTTTGCATAAACCGGGTCATCAAATATATACGGGAGGACAATAAAACCCTCCTTTACCAGAACCTTTGCAGCCTTTAAGGTTTCTTCCATATCAGGAAGAAGTGTCTTCTGATCGCCTATCACCTCAAGCTTGATCCAGTTAATTCCCGTTGCTTCTCTCGCGAGCATCGCCGTCTTTATAGCCTCTTCTGCGGTGTAGCAACCTGCTGTGTTTGGAAGTATCAGGTACTTCTTTGGATCTATATAATCAAGGAGATTTTCTTTCGTCGGATCCGTTATGTTTACCCTTCTGACAGCAACGGTTATTATCTCTGCCCCCGAAGCCTCAAGAACCTCTTTATTCTGCTGAAAGCTCTTGAACTTCCCGGAACCTATAATTAGCCTGGACTTGAAACGCCTCCCGGCTATCTCAAAGGGGTCATCTTGAAGAAGTTTCTCGTAGTCCATCATCTTCTCACCTCCAGATTTTAGAGAAATCTAATTTAGCCCTGCAAAAGCCAAGGTCAAAGGTATACTCGCCATCCCTGTGAAACTTAGCAGCCTGTTTGTACTCTCCCCCCTCAAGTCTATATATATCAACCCCCTCCGAATCCGGATCAACGAGTACGTGGTACTCAACGCCCATCAGCCACCACCTACCAGTTGTACAATCTCCACTTTGTCTCCTTCCTTCACCCTTCTCGTGTTATACTCGGATTTTGGCACGACCTCTTCATTTATGGCAACTGCAAGACCCACCTCCCTGAACTTGACGTCCATAATCTCAAGAAGCTCCATTATCGTTACTTCTCTGTCTATCATCTTTTCCTGACCGTTAATGATTATCTTGAGCATAAGAAAAATATAATATACTTAAGCTTACAGGAGGAGGAAGGTGACGCCAGATATAATGCAAGTTCCAGAAGTTCCCGAAATGCCGAGAGAGTACCCATTAATGCCTCTCAGAGACATAGTTATCTTTCCGACGATGGTACTCCCTCTCTTCGTAGGCAGGAGCTTTTCTATAAAAGCTGTTGAGGAAGCAACGAAAAAAGACAAACTCATATTTTTAACTCTTCAGAAAGAAAAAGAGATAGAAGAGCCCAAGGAAGACGAGCTTTACAGGGTCGGTGTAATAGCACACATTATCAGGGTTGTACCCATAGAGGAAAACAGGATAAAGGTTCTCGTTCAGGGTATAAAGAGGGGAATCCTTAAAAGGATGGAGCTCAAAGATGACCACTACGTAGCTTTCGTTGAACCTGTTGAGGAGAAGGAGATAGAGGATAAGGATCTCACGGTAGAAGATAGAGCCCTTATGAAGTCTGTTAAGGAACTCCTTGATAAAGCTATATCCCTCGGGAAGCAGGTTATTCCTGATGTTGTAATGATCATCCGGGAGATAGAAGATCCCGGCAGGCTTGCGGATCTGATAGCCTCCATCCTTGAGATGAAGTCAAAGGAGGCTCAGGAGGTTCTTGAAACAATAGATCCAAGAGAAAGGCTAAGGAAGGTTCACCAGTTCCTTTTAAATGAGGTAGGTATTCTTGAGGTAAAACAGCAGATAAGCGCCCAGGCAAGGGAGCAGATAGAGAAGGAGCAGAGGGAGTACTTCCTCAGACAACAGCTCAGGGCTATACAGGAAGAGCTCGGAGAGGGTGATGATAGAAGAGCCGAGATTGAAGAGTACAGAAAGAAACTTGAGGAGCTTCAGCTTGAGGAATCAATTAGGAAAGAGATTGAAAAACAGATAAAGAGGCTTGAAAGGCTCCATCCGGACTCTGCGGAAGCAGGTGTGCTGAGAACATGGCTTGATTGGGTTCTTGAGCTTCCCTGGAACAAGAAAACGCAGGATAACTATGACCTTGACAGAGCAAGGGAGATACTTGACAGAGATCACTACAACCTTGAAAAGGTGAAGGACAGGATAATAGAGTACCTTGCTGTCAGAAAACTGACCGAAGGTGGAGAAGCTCAGGCTCAGATACTTGCCTTTGTTGGTCCTCCTGGAGTAGGTAAAACCTCCCTTGGAAGGTCAATAGCGGAAGCTCTTGGAAGAAAGTTTGTGAGAATAGCTCTCGGTGGTATAAGGGACGAGGCAGAGATAAGGGGACACAGGAGGACTTATGTAGGTGCCATGCCAGGAAGGATAATCCAGGCTATAAAGCAGGCTGGCACAAAGAATCCACTGATAATGTTGGACGAGATAGATAAACTTGCCATATCCTTCCAGGGAGACCCGGCTGCGGCACTCCTTGAGGTTCTTGACCCCGAACAGAATAAGAACTTCACAGATCTTTACATTGGACTTCCCTTTGATCTTTCGGAGGTGATTTTCATCTGTACAGGGAACAGAATGGACACAATCCCAACACCCCTTCTAGACAGGATGGAGTTGATCCAGCTTTCTGGATATTCGGAAGAGGAGAAGCTCTTCATAGCTCAGAAGCATCTTTTGCCAAAGCTGATACCCCTGCACGGTCTGAAAGAAGATGAAATTCAGTTTGAAGACGAAGCCATACTTGAAATAATAAGAGGCTACACAAGGGAGGCAGGAGTTAGAAATCTCCAAAGACAGATATCCTCAGTTCTCAGAAAGATAGCGGTTAAGAAGCTGAAAGGAGAGACAGGTCCATTCAAAATAACAAAGGAAGACGTTAGAAAACTTCTTGGTGTACCGAGGTATAAACCCGAAAGGGAGAAAGAACCTCTCGTGGGAATAGCCACGGGTCTTGCATGGACAGAGGTAGGCGGGGAGATAATGTTTATAGAAGCGACAAAAATGAAAGGTAAGGGAGGGCTTCTGCTGACCGGCTCTCTGGGAGATATAATGAAAGAATCCGCTCAGGCGGCGCTTTCATACATAAAGTCCAACGCTGAGCACTACGGGATAGATCCGGACATGTTCCCTAACATAGACATACACATACACGTTCCTGAGGGTGCAGTTCCTAAGGACGGACCTTCCGCGGGGGTTGCAATAGCAACAGCCCTTGCATCTCTTCTGACCAACATACCTGTGCGCATGGACATAGCGATGACTGGAGAGATAACACTGAGAGGTAGGGTTCTTCCTGTTGGTGGTCTTAAAGAGAAAATTCTGGCGGCAAAAAGGGCGGGAATATACGAGGTTATACTGCCAGAAAAGAACAAGGACGAGGTTTTAGAGGACCTTCCCAAGTATGTCAGAGAGAAGATGACCCTGCACTTTGTGAATCATCTTGACGAGGTCTTTAAGCTCGCTCTGACAAAGTATCCTGTATCTGATTAAAGAGGGTTTATCTCAACTTCAAAGAGATCACCTCTATTCTGGAGAGGTAGGGTTCCTGTTCTTCCAGTTATTACAAAAAGTCTCCCGTTCCTCGTTCTCACAACTGCCTGAACATCTTCCTCAAACTTCTTTCCTCTGACCTTTTTCAGCTGGGCGATACCCTTTCTGCCCTCAACTATCAGATAGATCTCTCCCTCGGCGAATTTTTTAACATCAAGAAATCTGTAAATAGGGCTCGTAACGTTTCTGATTACCCCCGCATACTCTTTATTCAAAACCTTGACGGTGAAAGGTCTTGGGTTGAAGGTATATCTATCTGTGTCTTCGTATGTTTCAGGAAGCTCTGCTGTGGTATACGAACCTGAAAAATCTCCTTCCGAAAATACCATCTCATCACCCTTGAATACTCTCAAATACCCGTCCCTATCGGTAAATATCAACCAGTCACCAAACATCAGAGCGGAGTCTATCCTGAAACCTGAAGGTACAGGGAAAGTCTCCTTTTCAATCACATCATCTCCTTTAAGCTCAAGTCTCCTGACATCACCCCACAGATCCCTGCTATTAAATATCTGTCCCACAAAGGTTTCTTTCGGTCTGTTTTTGTCCAGAACAGCCATGATGTAAGGTATGTTCTTCCTGACTATAACTGGCGTTCCTCCCACGATCTTTATGAGAAGTGAGCTTGCGGAGCCTGCCGATATCATGTTTACAAGTATCACATCCTTACCGCTTTCCAGAGGAGCACATTGAACGGAAATGGGATAACCGGAGGGCATCTTTACATCCGCGTACTCAACTATTTCTTTGTTGAGGATTTCGTATATCTTCAAACTTCCTTCAAACAGCACTGCGAGGTAATCCTTCTCATTACCAAAGAGATTGCAGGTATCTGCGGAGAGGGGCAGTCCGGGGAACGTTATCACAAATTTAGCCTTAAGGATAAACTCTTCGGGTTTATATGTTTTTTCCACTGCAGGCTGAAAGACAGCAGGTTTCGGTTTCTCAAAGAACGCTATCCCGGAACCTTTATACTCAATGCCGAAACCATCATCAAATTCTCTGATCACATAATCACAACTCTCACCTTTCCTTACACCTCCGATAAGTGAGCTTACTTTAAAGTAACCCTCCTCACTTCCTACAAAGCACACACTTTCATAGTAAAGCTTTACCTGCGCACCCTTCTCTATCCCTCTGTCCTCAAGGATATCAGCTACAGAGAACTTGTCTCTTACTTCGGAAATCCTTACCTTGCCCACTTCCTCATCAACAGTGCCCAGAACCTCTCCCGTAACAGGGTGAACGAGCTTCTTTCCCTTTTTTATTACACTCAGTACCTCCCCCACGTTTGCCTTCCCTTTCCCAAGATCTACAATGATCTTATTGCCCAACTTTTCAATTACGTATCCTTTCCTTTCAAAGAAGTCCTTTAAACCTTTCAAGTCTTCGGAAAAGGACAAAGCGGTGAATATAAGTAAGATAAAGGCAAAAAGCCTTTTCATGTTTTGATCCTCTCCAAGTTTTCAATTATCTTGTCCGTTATCTCATCCGTTCCTACTTTTTTGCAACCTTCTGAGTATATGTCAGGTGTCCTGTAGCCCTGATTGAGAGTTTCCTCAACAGCCTTTTCTATCAGCTCGTTTGCATCATCCATTCCGAAGGAATACTTGAGCATCATTCCGGCAGATAGGATCGTAGCTATCGGGTTTGCGATTCCCTTTCCTGCTATGTCCGGAGCAGAGCCGTGAACAGGTTCGTAAAGAGCGTATCTGTCTCCCACACTTGCAGAAGGAAGCATTCCGAGGCTTCCCACAACAACACCGGCTTCGTCAGAGAGTATATCGCCAAAGATATTTCCCGTAACTATTACATCAAAGGTGTTCGGACGTCTTACCATCTGCATGGCACAGTTGTCAACGTAAAGGTGTTCAAGCTCAACGTCAGGATAGTTCTTCTTCTCCTCCTCTACCACGTCTCTCCACAGCCCGCTTACTTCAAGAACATTAGATTTATCAACACTTGTGAGTTTCTTCCTCCTCTTCTGGGCTATTTCAAAGGCTTTCCTCACAACCCGCCTTATTTCATCTTCGGTGTATTTCATCGTATTTATCCCTACTCTCTTGCCACCCTCTTCAAATATACCTCTCGGTTCTCCGTAGTAAACATCTCCGGTGAGCTCTCTTACGACGAGCATATCTGTTCCCCTTACTATTTCAGGCTTGAGGGGAGACGCATCTATTAAAGGCTCCCATACCTTTGCTGGTCTGAGGTTTGCGTAGAGATCAAGCTCTTTTCTGATCTTCAGAAGCCCTTTCTCCGGTCTTTTATCCGTAGGCAGATCGTCCCACTTTGGTCCACCGACCGCACCGAGAAGAACAGCATCAGAGTTTTTACACAGCTGGAGAGTTTCATCGGGAAGGGGCGTTCCTGTTTGGTCAATAGCTATGCCTCCTATAAGACCTTCCTCAAACTCAAACTGGACATCAAAGAGTTCCTCAATCTTCCTTAATACGCGGAGGGTGCTCTCAACTATCTCAGGACCTATACCGTCTCCTTTCAGAACCGCAATTCTGAATTTCTTCATGAGAGAGTATTATACGATACGTAAAATAGTTAGAGCAGAACCCTTTCAAGAGTGAGTCCGTGAGCCGGGGCTGTGTAAGGACTCTTTCTCCCTTCTAAGTAAAACTTTAAATCTTCAAGGGTAAGTTTTTCCTCTGCAATCTTAACTATCGCACCAGTTAATCTTCTTACCATATACCTGAGAAAGTGGCTTGCTTTAAATCTTATCTCAATTAAAGAATCTTCAGTTTTAAGGTCTATATCAAGATCTATTATCGTTCTCTTTTCCTCCTCCAACTTTGCAAACCCTGAAAAGTCATGCTTCCCTCTAAGTACTTTTACAGCTTCCTTCATCAAGTTATGGTCAAGCTTGTTGGGTATGTGCCATGAGAAAGGATACAAGAAAGGGTTTCTCACTTC
>CAZPVY010000016.1:0-25480 GCA_964590265.1 uncultured Aquifex sp.
CTACCTTTAAACTCTTTTAGAGGAATTTTCTTAAAGTCTGGAGTTAGCAGGTATTTGAACTTTCTGAACATCCTGAATAAGGGCTTTCCTTTAAATTCAAACTCAAAAGGTTCAGTCTCCTGGTAGGAAAGGATAATTCCGTCCGATCTCTCAAGGTTTTTTAAAGGCTCTCTGAGCAGTCCCGCCGGCAGGAGCTTATCCTGAACGTCCCTCTTTCTGAGGAGAACCAGGTCAATGTCTCTTGCAAGCTTTCTGTGCTGGAAACCATCATCAAGTATTATTAGCTGTGCTCCGAGCTCTTTAACAGCAAAGAGACCTCCTTTGTATCTGTTCTCAGATACCACGACAGAGACTTCAGGAAGAAACTTAGCAAGGATGTATGCTTCATCTCCCGCAGACCAAACATCTGTCTTAATATTCCCCCACTCGGAAACCACAAGGAGACCTTTAGACTTTCTCTTATAGCCTCTGAGCAGAACAACTACCCGAAGGTTCTTCCCAAGCTCTTCAGCAAGGTATCTGACAACCGAGGTCTTCCCAGATCCTCCCGCAGATATGTTGCCGACCGAGATTACGGGAATAGGCAGTTTTTTGGATCTCAAAATCCCTCTGTCATACATAAAGTTTCTTAGAAAGACAGCTACACCATAAAGTTGGGAAAGAAGGTAAAGAGAAAACACCTTAAAATATTAGCACCATGGAAAGAGATAAGCTCAAAAGACTTATACAGGAGCGCTCGCTTAAAGTTGCTGACCAGCCGGTATTCAAGCTCTCCTCTGGGAAGATGAGCAGATTTTACGTGGATTTAAAGCAGATAACCTTTGATCCTGAGGGTGCTTACATAATTGGAAAGCTGATGTATGAGATGATAAAGGAGTTTAAGCCGGATGGAGTGGGAGGATTAACCCTCGGAGCTGACCCGATAGCCTATGCTGTCTCCTTTGTTTCTTATATGGACGGAAATCCGATGAAACCCTTTGTTGTGAGGAAGGAGCCCAAAGGACATGGCATGAAGAGGCAAATTGAGGGGCTTGTAAAGGAAGGAGAAAGGGTTGCGGTGGTAGAAGATGTTGTTACTACCGCAGGCTCCTCCTTAAAAGCCGTGCGTGCATGCAAAGAAGCTGGTCTTGAGGTAATAGGGGTTTTCACTATTGTGGACAGAGAGGAAGGAGGGGAGGAAAACATAAGAGCCGAAGGTCTGGCTCTTTACTCCCTATTTAAGCTTTCCGAATTGCTTTAATGATCGGTATACTATTAGCTCTTGCTTCTGCTTTCTTCTGGGCTACAAATGATATCTTTAACAAGAAGAGCTTGCTGAGGGAATATAATGAGAACTTTGTCCTCTGGATAAGATTTCCCGTAGGGGCAGTTCTGCTGTTCCCTTTCGGCATTTACTTTTGGGACTTCAACTTTACGGTGCTCTGGACAACCTTTGTATGGCTTCCGCTTGAAATTATTGCATCCGTCTTCTTCATAAAGGGTATAAAGTACGCACCTCTATCTGTAGGAATGCCCTTCTTTGCCTTTATGCCCTTATTCTCTGCATTCTTTGGTTTCCTGATTCTTGGGGAGAGAATAAGCTTTTATGGTCTCATGGGGATAGTTCTCATACTGCTCGGTTCTTTTGTTATAACGGGTGGCTCTTTCCTGAGCTTCTTTCGTATGAACAGAGGAAGTCTTTACATGATGCTATCTGCAACGCTTTTTGGATTTAATGTAGTTATCGGAAAGTACGCGATCGTTGAAAGCAATCCTTACTTCTTTGCATGGTATTACTGCCTTGTTATGAGTGCAGGGCTTCTACCTATGGTCGGCATGAGAGAACTTCTGAACATCAGGAACTACAGAAATCCCTTTAACATTCCTATGGGGGTATTCTTCAGCCTTGGGATGGTGGCCTACACCTCCGCACTTATCTACACCTACACATCTTACGTTGCCTCCGTAGAAAGGCTTGCGATAGTCCTTGATGTGATCTACGGCAAAGTTTTCTTTGGTGAAGAAATAAGTAAGAGTTTCCAAGGAGCTATCCTTATGGTGTTAGGAGCGATTCTGCTGGGAGTTTAAATACTCGTTCTTATATTTCACGTAGTTATCTGCAGACTCCTTTATTAGCTCTATCTCCTCCTCCTTAAGATCTCTAATTATCTTTGCAGGAACTCCGGCTACTAGAACACCCGAGGGGATTTTCTTGTTTGGGGTAACCAATGCTCCCGCTCCCACGAGGACGTAATCATCAATCTCAACACCGTCCATTACCACAGCTCCCATTCCGACAAGGATGTTGTTCTTGAGAATACATCCGTGGAGAATGACTCCATGCCCTACCGTTACATTGTCTCCTATTATCGTGGGGTGTGTGTCATGCGTTACGTGAATTACGGAGTTGTCCTGTATATTTGTTCTCTTTCCTATTCTTATGTAGTTCACATCTCCCCTGACTACTGTTCCGAACCATATACTTGAGTCTTCACCTATCTCCACATCTCCGATTACGTATACATTGTCGGATAAGTAAACGCTCGGATGGATTTTAGGATATATCCCTCTGTATGGCTTTATTATCGCCATAGCCAGACCTCTGGATTATGATTTTATCAAAACTACTTTAGATTATTTGCTAACCAAACACACGTTTCAGGTGCTTTTTTATCCAAAAGTAACCGCTAACTCCTACAACTATAAGTGTGAGTGAAACAGAGACAGGCAAGGCTATGCCTTCACTCAATCTGTTCAGGGTATCCCAGAAAAACAGGAAGAGGAGATAAAAACCATAAATGACGAATACGAAGGATATAAACTGCCAGAGTTTCCTGAGTATATCTTGCATGGAAGTATTATAGTGTATCAGCTGACAGAAACTAATCTTTTTAACTGGTTCTCAACGATGAAGGAGAAGGCAGAAGGTAGCTTTGATATATCATCAACGCTTATTCCTGTTCTATCAAAGTACTCCTTCACCATCTTGGTTGCAGTTCCTACTCCGATACCGACTATCGGAAACTTCTGCTTCATCTGAAGTATAAAGCTCTTCAATTCTTCTCCTCTCATTCCCTTCGTAGGCTCTCCATCAGTGAATAGGATAAGTATTCCCTTTCTGTTTGTCTTCTTTATGTAAAACTCAAGACTCTCTAATCCTATGCTTACAGCCTTTCCAAGATCCGTTCCACCCCCTACGTTTGATACAAGTTCCATTATCCTTGCCTTGGTAATTTTGTAATCCTCTTCAAAGTCTTTCAGTTCATAGACGTTCTCGTTAAACACCTTTATGGAAAAGGGCATCCTGAGTCGGTCAAGCACCTCAGAGACGAGAAGCAGGGATCTTATCGCATTCGTTATTTTCTCCTCTTTCCTCATGGAGGTTGATATGTCTATGAGGAGTTCAAAGGCAAGCTCTTTTCTTTCTGATATCTCCCTCCTCGTGTATATCTTTCCTCTCTTTATAGGAACTTCGGTGGGCAGTTTTCTGAAGTTAAGCCTCTTACCTTTCAGATAGCTTCCTCCCCAATACTCCTCTTCCTTCGGGAGGAGATTATCAAACTTCCTCTTGAAATGTTCAACGTAGGGAAGAACGCTTCTCATCATCATCCTGTACTTCTTGAACTCCTCTTCTGTAAGCCCATGTTCTTTTCTATACTTTCTGTCCGTATCGGTAAGCTCCTTTTCCTCAACCTCCTGTTTCCTCAAACTGTTTGATGTGGCTGGTTCTTCCTCCCATCCTTTGAAGATAAAGGTAAGAAAACCCCTGTGCTCAATATCTACCTCAAGGGTTTTCGGGAGGAAATTCCGCAGGAAGGCTATGTCCTTTTCAAGGAGGTCAAGATAGCTCATCTGTCTTACGTAATCCTTCATCCAGTCCTGAAGGGAATTCATCGCCTTCAGAATCTCCTTTCTTTCCACTTCGGGTATATCCGCGGAAGTCCTGTCTTTGTATTCCTGTATTATCTCCTGATACTTCTTGGGGAGCTTTTTAAGGACATCGGTCATTATCCTTCCGCGGTGAGCATCCTCCCTTCTCTTTCCCCTTGCCTCGTCTATGAGAAGGTCTATATAGTTCATATCTCTTGCCTCGTCCACAAGGACTCTGAACTTAGTCCAGAGCTCCTCCATCACTATGTCGTAGGATGTTTGAGGATCTTTTTCCTTTATGTATTCATAAAAGCTCTTTTCCATGCTGTCTGTGTAGTGCTTTATCTCCTGAGAGAAAGGTGCCTGCTGTCCAAGCCATCTGTAAATGAGAGAAAGCGCAAGCTGATGATGAGGATATATGGGCTTTGAAGATTCTACAACTTCCCTGAGCTTAGCCTTCAGACCGAACACCGCAGAAGGAATCTCCTCTATTATCCTTTCATCAGATTTCAGTGTTTCCAGAACGGAGAATAGCACCAAAAAGGAGGTGGGAACGTAACCAGCCCTGAAAACCTCCCTCTGACCGAATCTCCAGTTAGGAAAGTGAGTGCTGAGAAGGTAGCTTATCTCATGCCTGACAGAGTTTATAGCCCAGTCATCGGTTTTTCTCATAAACTCAACGATGTTAAACACAATCCCCTTAGGTCTCTTAACACCCGGAGGTATATCATCAATCTCTCCCCTCGCCCACATCTCAATAATAGGCAAGAACTTGGGATCGTATCCCGCACCCCAGCCTTCGTAAGAAGGCTGAACCTCTATATCAAACTCATCCTCAAGAAGATTGGCTATTACCTTCCAGCGTTCTTTCATTCCTCAATCTTCTTGACTTTCATCTTCCTGTAAACCTTCTTTATTTCGCTGTTGAAATCCTTTTCCAGAGGTCTGTATCTCATGAATCTTATGAATTCAAACCAGCTTCTCTCCATAAGGACGTAAGTAATTCCAAGAGCTATAAGCAAGACCGCATATCCTATCAGGTCTGTGTGAGTAAACCTATGTTCAAACATAGCTATAACTATCTCCCTCACCACAAAAACGATTCCAGCTTCAAGCATTTGGCGTTTCCTTATTCTCTTGTACTCAATCACGTCAAGGAAGACCCGGAATAGCTCAATCAGAACGAAGAAATTCAAAATGTTCTTTATCAAAAGCTTAAAGGCTTCCTCATGCTCTAACTTGAGCTGACCTTCAACTATGTGAGCGGTAAAGAGTCTGAGGTCGTAGAGGATGATAGCTATTGCTGTAATAAGTGTGAAGATAATTATGGGAACGGTAAGGATAACAAGCAAGTTCACGAACCTGTTGTAGAACTCAAGGGCTCTCCTTGAAAATTTGTCCGAGAACAAAAACTTCATAGGAAAATTTTATAGCTTTCTATTTACTTCCATATCAATGAAAATTCAGGAGGACTCTACAGCTCTCCTATTAAACGTCAAAAATATCACTTGAAAGCTCCAGCAGAAGGTGTGACCAGTTCTTTTCAAGGAAGCTCTTTATCCTATCTAAGGTTTCTTGAACAAATCTTACGTCGCTTCCAGTAACTGCTATTCCTAGACTTCCTCTCTGCCACAGATCCTGATTATCAATCTCCGATACAGAAGCGTTGAAGTTACTCCTTATCCTGTCCTTTATGGACTTTATTTCCTTCCGTTTGCTTTTTAGGGAGTTTGCCCCCGGTATAAAGAGCTCAACCCTGATAACACCTACTATCATCTCCTGCTTCTAAAAAAATCTTTTAATAATTTACTGCACTCCTCCATTGGTTCGTAGATCCACCTAACTCTGTGGTTTAATCTCGGATCATCAAGGAGGTTGTACAGGCTCATAACACCTCCATGTCTTTCATCAAGGGCGGAAAACACAACTTCCTTGACTCTGGAGAGAACAAGAGCATAGGAACACATGATGCAGGGCTCAAGGGTAACGTAAACACTGCAGCCCACAAGCCTCCATTCACCAAGCTTCCTTGATGCTTCCCTTATAGCCAGTATCTCCGCATGGGCTGTGGCATCCTTCATCGTCTCTACAAGATTGTGGGCTCTTGCGATTATCCTGTTATCCTTTACAATTACACATCCAACAGGCACTTCATCCTTCTCTAAAGCTTTCTTAGCCTCCTCAAGAGCCTCTTTCAGGAATATCTTTCTCAATGATCCTATCTTGATTTTATCCTGTATTATAGTTCACGTAATTAGAATACTGGAGGAGGATATGAAACTTCAAACCGTAGTCAGTTCAGATCATAGCATAGAGAATGTAGCTTCCTTTTTAAAAGAAATCTATCCCGAGAAATATGCCTTGATCCAGAACTGGGAGGAGCTTACCGCAGTGCTGGAAACTGAGGATATAGGTGAGGGTAGATACATAGTTTTTCTTGAGGTGCCGGATGAAGAGTTTGAAAAGCTTACAGACATATTTCCTTCAAAGGAAGAGGCTATGGGAGCCTTTTTGACAACTGCAATGGAAGTCGGCTGGGAGGAAGTTCCTCAATCCTACGTTGTATATCACGCAGACTTTGATGGTGACAGACTCATAGCTGGTATAAAGACTGAGGAGGGTATATCAAAGTATGATCAGATGCACCTTGAGGAGATGATCCAGAGGATAATGAGGTTTCCCCGTATTGTTACCTATTCAAGTGATGTCCTCACGTATATAAAGGATATATATCCGGAGGTGGATAGCAAGGCTTACGTTGTTTCAAGGGAAATAGCAAAGAAGGTTGGGCAGGCACCCGATCTTGAAGATATAGGGAAGCTATACGGAATTGATACCTCAAGTCTTGAAGGGAAGCTGATCTTGATTGAGAAACTGCTTGAAAACCCAGTAAAGCTCCCTGCGGGAGAGGTTAATTTGAAACCCTATAACTACCCGATAGAGGCATGAGTCTGAAAGTACTGTTTCTCGTCTTACTTTCTGGTTTGGCTATCGCAAGTGAAGGGTTCAAGCTGGATTTTGATATAAAGAAAAAAAGAAAAACCCTTGTTGAAATAAAGGAATTTCGGGAGATGCTGAAAGATCTACTTAAGGACGAGTATGAGGAAATAGCACCGGGTATAAAGGTTAAGAAGGGATGCAGGGTTGAACGGGGCGTTGCCTCGTGGTATGGGGGAAGATTCCACGGAAGAAAAACCGCAAACGGGGAGATATACAACCTTTTCAAATTCACAGCTGCATCAAGAACCCTCCCTCTTGGAATTTACGTTCTCGTTAGGAATGAGGAGAACGGGAAGGTGATAACCGTAAGGATAAACGATAGAGGTCCGTACGTGGATGGAAGGATAATAGATCTATCTCAGGCAGCGGCTTACAAGCTCGGCATGATGCTTGATGGTGTTGCGATGGTTCAGGTTGTTCCTCTCAAATGCTTGGCTCCTGAATCCCTTGTCAGATACTATGACGAGATAATTCTTGATATTGCTAACACTTTTTGACTAAAAGGAGCTCATGAATCGGTAGTTGAGATTACTTATTCTGTTCAGGTTTGTTAGTATCAAGTCTTCAAGATAGGGATTGAAGGATACTATCACCACATCCCTGCTAAAGCCTGTGGTCTCAAGTATATCCCTTGCAGAGTTAAGAAACTCCCTCAGGACATCGTCAGCCTCTATCTCAAAGGGAGCTCCGAGAAAGTGATGACTCATACCGAGATAACTGCCCGGCTTCATCCTGACCATCAGGCGGATAGGGTTGAGGGCATCTATTAGCCTCTGGGTCTCGTATGCATACTGGAGCCCGAACATGAGCATGGCATCCGTGACTATGTGACGTGACGAAAGACTCACGAACTGTCTGAAACCGCTCTCTTTAAAATCAAGCTTCAGGTTATCCCTTGAGGTCTCAACCCAGTGGGGATGGGGTTTAGTTATGAGCCAAAAAATCTTCTCTGGGGAAAAGCTCTCACCCTCAAGCTCTCCCCACATCATTATAAGATCAGCCATTAGTATATAATATCTCCTCTATGAGTAAGTTCTACGTAACCACACCCATATACTACGTGAACGATGTCCCCCATATAGGACATGCTTACACAACGATTGCAGCGGATACGATAGCCAGATTTTATAGACTGAGAGGTTACGACGTCTTTTTCCTTACGGGAACAGACGAACATGGTCTCAAGATACAGAAATCTGCTGAAGAGAAGGGAATATCACCTAAGGAGCTCGCTGACAGAAACTCTGAGAACTTTAAAAGGCTATGGGAATTTCTCGGAATTGAGTATACCAAGTTCATAAGAACCACCGATCCTGAGCATGTAGAGTTCGTAAAGGAAGTGTTCCAAAAGAGTTACGAAAAGGGAGATATATACCTTGGTGAGTATGAGGGATGGTACTGCGTCGGATGTGAGGAGTTCAAATCCGAAAAGGAACTTGCTGAGGGAAACACCTGCCCTATACATCTCAAACCTTGCGAGTATATAAGGGAACCTTCATATTTTTTCAGACTCAGCAAGTATCAGGACAGACTCCTTGAGCTTTACGAATCGGTTCATGAATTAATCAAACCCGATTACAGAAGAAATGAGATAATTTCTTTTGTCAGGCAGGGACTGAAGGATCTTTCCGTGACGAGACCCAGAAGCAGGGTGAGGTGGGGAATTCAGGTTCCCTTTGATCATGAGCACACCGTTTATGTGTGGTTTGATGCCCTGTTTAACTACCTGTCTGCACTTGATGGTAGGGTAGGAACCTATTGGCCCGCTGATCTTCACATAGTGGGAAAGGATATCCTCAGGTTTCATACAGTTTACTGGCCTGCTTTCCTTATGTCCGTCGGATATGAGATTCCGAAGACTGTTTTTGCCCACGGATGGTGGACTGTGGAAGGGAAAAAGATGTCCAAATCCCTTGGAAACGTAATAGATCCCTATGAGGTCGTTGAAGAATATGGGCTTGATGAGATCAGATACTTCCTGTTGAGGGAAGTTCCCTTCGGTCAGGATGGGGACTTTTCAAAATCCGCTATATTGAACAGGATAAACGGTGAGCTTGCCAACGAGATAGGGAATCTTTTCAGCAGAGTTGTGTCAATGAGTAAAAAGTATCTTAAAGGAACGGTAAGAGGTAAGGGGGATCAAACCTACGTAAATATGGCGACCGAGGTAATAGAGAACTATGAAAACTTTATGAGAGAAGTGAACTTCTACAGGGTACTTGAAGAAGTATTGAGATTTAGCAGTTTTCTGAACAAATATGTTGATGAGAAAGCTCCGTGGGAGCTTGCAAAGAGGGGAGACGACAGTCTTTCCGATGTTCTTTATAACCTCGTTGATGGACTCTTCGTGCTGACCTATCTTCTGACACCCTTCATGCCCAATAAGATGGATCTTGCAAGGGAGATGCTCGGTGTTGAAAGGATGCCTACGGAGATAAGACCTATCACCTATGAAAGTTACCGAATCGGAGAAAGAAGAATACTCTTTCCAAGAAGGGATGCTTAGATCTTACCTTTCCTCTTAAAACGAGCCATAAAACCGTGGGTTCCAACTCGTAGGCTCTCATATTTATATAATTGTTCCTTATCTCGGGGAGTTAAGGGAAAATTCCCCTTAAAATATTTCTATGTCAAGAAGAACCCCTAGGGGATGGAAGGGTCTCTCTTATCTACTCGTCCTACTCATCATATACATCTTTTATCAGCTCGCGGGCGAGCAATTCAAAAATCTCGGGGGAACACAGGCAGCGGATGCAAAACTGGAGAAGGTTCCCTGCACGGTGGTCAAAGTTTATGATGGAGACACTTTCAAGTGCAGGCTAAAGAGCGGGGAGGAGTTTAAAGTCAGACTGATAGGTATTGATACACCCGAGAGCAGGAGGAACAGGAAGGCATACAGAGATGCGAAAAAAAGCGGAAGGTCCGTTGAGGAGATAGTCAGACTTGGAAAGAAGGCTTCCGCTTTTACGAGAAAACTCATCCCGCCGGGAACAACTGTGTATCTTGAGACGGATGTTCAGATTCACGATAAATACGGAAGGCTCCTCGCCTACGTGTATCTACCCGACGGAAGGATGCTGAATGAAGTACTTGTGGAGGAAGGATACGCAACAGTTTACACGATACCTCCGAACGTCAAGTATGCAGATAGGTTCCTTGAAGCCCAGACAAGAGCAAGACAGCAAAATAAAGGGCTCTGGAGGGAAGGTCTCTGATGCCTTTCTTCCCTGCTTTCATAGATCTGTCAGACAAAAAAGTTCTTGTTGTTGGAGGTGGAAAGGTTGCCACGAGGAAGGTAAAAAACCTCTTAAATTTCACTCAAAACATAACCATAGTGGCACCGAAGATATCTGAGGAGCTCCAGAAGGTTGCGAAAGAGAAAGGCTTAAAGATAAAAAGGAGAAGGTTCCTGACCTCCGATCTGAAAGGGAAGGATCTCGTTATAGTTGCAGTTGACGACGTAAAACTCCAGAGGCGAATATTTAAGTTCTGTGAGAGGAGAAAGATTCTTTGTAATGCGGTTGACTCCCCCGAGTACTGTAACTTCATATTTCCGTCTTTGATTGTAAAGGGAGAACTCGTTATAGGGATAAGCACGTCAGGAAAGGTACCAGCTCTTTCAAGGCGCATAAGAGAGCTGATAGAAACCCATCTTCCAGAGGATATAGACAGGATCTTGGAGGATATAGCCATAGAGAGAGCTAAGGCGAAAAAGGGTGTGGAAAGACAGAGAAGTATAATTGAGATTGTTGAAAAGAGAGTTCCCATTGAGTAAATTCAGTAGATGATAGAGGTAGTTGAAAACCCTATCGTTGTTTTTGAAAACGGGATTTACAGACCCGAACCCACGAGGTTCTGGATACTTGACAGGAAGGTAAGGGGAGATATATCAAAACTTGAAGCCGAGGGATGGATAAAAAAGTTCTCTGAGATGATAACAGAAGACAGAGAAATTTTTGAGTTCTTCATAAATCTCCACGAGAAGGAGATAAAGAAGAGGGTAGAGAAGCTAAGAAAAGAGTTTCCGGAAATATACAAAGGTGAGGGGAAATGGGATCTGGTTTGCAAGAGAGTTCTCCTGAACCCTGATGTGGGAATAGGCGGAATAAGGAACTTCAGAAGGAAGCCTTTTAAAGTGAGGTGTCTGCACCTCTGGACAGCCTATCACCTCGGTGACAGGGATTTTGAGAACCCGATAGGAGAGTTTGTTCTCTCTAAGCTGTGAGCTTCCTGCAGAAGAGCAGGTAAGCCGTATGCCCTACCATGGTGTCTTCGGGTCTGAATCTGTCCGCAACTGTTTTGTAGTATCTGACCATTATCTCAAGCACTTCAACACCGCCGAACTTACCTTCAAGCCCCCGGAGAAGGTTAACAACTTGATTTGCAGTCGGAAGGAGAAAACCCACAGAAGCACCTTCTTTCAGACTTGAGTGGAGCTTTTCCAGATAAGGAATAGGGTCTTTCACATCAACAAAGGCTGAGTCAAAGAATTCCTCCGGAACATGAGCCTCTGCAAAATCACCGAGATAGAACCTGACGTTATTTCCAAGACCGTACTTATTTAGATTCTTCTGGGCAAGCTTGTAAAACCTCTCTACAGCTTCGTATGTGTACACCTCTCCTGCAAGCTGTGAGAGAACTGCACAGAGAGCACCGCTTCCTGTTCCGAACTCAAGAACCCTTGAAGAGCTGTTTATGCCGAGCTTGAAGGCGATGTAAAAGGCATCTTTGGGGTATATTATCTGGGTCTTCCTTTCAAATCCCAGAACTATGATCTCTTCAAGGGTTGGCTTAAAGACCTGAAACTTGCCTACGCTTGTTCCTTCAGGTTTTCCGATAAGCTCTGAAAATCTGAGAACATCTTTCTTGATATTAAGAGATGCTTTGGGATCCAGCTTCCGGAGATATCTTTTCTCTCCGTATCTTATCAGTATCCAGTCACCCTCTCTCAGCATGAATTTATTTTATTGCTTTATCTTCAAGTATTTTTCAACATCAAGAACCTTGAAGATATCCTTGAAGGGTCTGAGCTGAAACTCAAGCTCCTCCTCCTGCTTCTCCTCGCCTATCTCCTGTGCTCCGAGATCAAGCATAAAGCTAAGCAGTTTGAGAAGTTCTTTCTCCTCTTCCTTTCCGGGATTCCTAACAAAACGGAACTTGCCTTCCGAGAATATTAAAAAAGGATACTTGACAGCCTCACCCAAAACCGCGGTGCTCATCTTTGCAGGAGAATGCTTCATAAACACGCTGAGTATTTCATTTATCATGAAGAGATACACAATAGGAGCCACGTTTTCCACCTTTTTGTAGAAGTAAAGGCTCAGAAAGTAAGGCTCTTCAAACTTGAGGGAGCTTGACAATCTGAACATACCATCGCTTTCTATCAGAGATGTCAATAATCTTCCCTCCTTGAAAACTATAAATCTGTCTCCCCTTCTTTCGGATATGAAAAGGAGAGCATCTTTTCTGAACTTGCTAAGTCCTAAGAAGAGTTTGCTTATCTCCATAAAGTTGCTGCTCACCGTATCTATCTCCGGCTGAGCGAGAAATTTCATAGCTATGAACCTGACAATGCTTTTATCAAGGGATATAAGACTCAACTCCGCATTCCTGTCTGGAGACAGGAAGAACTCAAATATGTCGTAATCTACAGGATAAATAGCGAACATCTCTCCATCTTCGTAAAAGAGGTTTATCGTATATGCAGGCAAAGAGATCCTCATTATTCCTGAGAAGTTGCCGTTTTTCAGGCTTTCCAGAATCGCAACTACATTTACCCTCTTAAGAGGGACTCTCTCCATCACGTAGTCTATATCAAGTTCTTCCCCAAACTCGTTTTCCCTGAACTCGTATATATCAAGCTTGCCCTCTACAAGAAAATCTTTCACTCTTCTCATAACGGAGACTATGGATTCCCCCGAAAGAGCGACAACTTCCGCTATATTCTTACCTTCAAAGAAATTTATCTCAGGATCCCTTTCAACCACCTTAAAGGTTGCGTAAGGTGATATTATCCTGTCCATTATCTCATCAAGCTCCCTCCTCACAATAGTTGCCTGTATCATAAGTTCATCAATCCCTATAGGTACATCAAGAGGATTAGTTTCTTCCTTTGCCTCTTCGTAAAAAGCAAAAAAGCCCTCTGGATTTGAAAGCATTTCTGCAAGACAATAGACAAGCAGGTTATAGTTGTTTACCTTCCCTTTGCCGAAGGAATCCATATCACACTTGAACTCGGTTATAAACCCTTCCCTGACTTTCAGGGATAGGAAGTATCGGTTCACAAAAAGCTCAAGGGCTCCTGATCTACCCTGAAGAAGTCCCGTAATTACATCGTTCAGGCTTCGGCTGTCTCCGATGTAACCGTAAAACATCCCCCTCTTATCCCACCATTTTTTTAAACTTACTCATGAGCTCCTCTACTATTAGGTTAAAGGTTTCCTCAACCCCCTTTCCCTGAACCGCTACCGCTTCCGTTGATCTCTTACCTGGTATTGACACTTCTCTTTGAAGAACATCTATCGGTAGGGCATCGGGAAGATCTCTCTTATTGTATTGAACAACGATCGGAGTGCCCTCTAAGTCCTTCCCATACATTCTGAGATCCTCTTCCAAAGTTTTTATAAAACTCTTGTTCTCCGAAAGTCTTCTCTCTGAGGAATCAACGACAAAAACTACCGCATCCGCTCCCCTCATTACCAGCTTTCTTATGTCCTTGTATATGTTCTGTCCGGGCACTGTGTAGATTGAGAAGGTGAGCGTAAAACCGTCAACTCTTACCTGCTTTGTCATGAAATCAAATACAAGGGTTCTATCCTCCTTGGTATCGAAGCTGAGAAGATCAAGACCGCTTCTTTTCGCCAGGTGCTCTATATTAGTAGTCTTTCCTGACATGGCTACACCGTGATATACGATCTTAAACTTTACAGTCCCGTTTGAAGAATCAATGAGCATCTCAGCTCCCTCCTTTAACTTTCAATCTATTCCACTTCAAACAGTTTACGCACACAGGAGTAAAGCTGCTGTACCACCTCCCGCAGGATGAACATTCCCACATGTGCAGGAGAGAGACAAGATCTCTGTAACATTCCCTGCCCTCCTCAAGCCCTTTATCAATTACCAACCTTATCGGATTGGGCAAACTCTCTTTTAACTCCTCAAGTTTCTCATATCTGCCTACTCCCATGTAAAGGAGTGAGAGAACTGACACATCTATCTTGTCCCTGTTTTCTTCCACAACTTCAAGGGTCTCCGGCGTAAGGTTGTTTCTGTCCATCAGAATTAACAGCACCTCGTTGTGCATTCCTTCGGAAAACGCTTTTGATATATACTTCTTTCTTCTCTTACTGTCCTGATCTCCTGCAAGAACCGCAAGAGACAGAGGTGTAGGAGGAAGCTTCTCCAGCTCTTCGGAAGCTTCCACGCCTTTGATAGAGGCTATCATACTTGCTAAAACCCGTTTTTCCTCTTTCTTTAAGGCTTTCTCACTATCAGATAGGATGTTCTTCTGAAGTTCAAGAGCCTTCTCTTTCTCTCCATCAATAAAGTAAAGGCTTCTCAGTAACCTTCTTGCTCTCAGGTTCTCCCAGTTCTTTCCGAGGGCTTTTTCAAGCAGATCCTTTGCCCTCAAGCGGTCATGCCTGAACATATTTTCTGCAAGCATGGTTTCAACGATTCCCTGACTGTACCTCTGCAGATACAGGGAAGGTGTCTTGCCAAGCTCGGACAGAGCCTTTATGTAAAGAGGAGTCACCTCCTCCCTGTCCAGCAGTCTGGACAGCTCTCCCTCCGCTCTACCTGGGTATCCCTTCCACAGCTCCACCAGCCCCTTTCTGAGCTTATCTCCATATCTTCTCCACCCAAACCCTTTGATTTCAGACAACACATAGGCTATGAGGAAACCGAGTAGGAAACTGGCAAAGATTATAAAAAACAGGGGTATTTCTAAGGAGTACCCCGGCAGGCTAACTTTAACACTTTGAAGATTGTAGTACGCAAATATAAGGGCAAACAGTAGGAGGAATACGAAGATGATAACTTTTAAGAGGATCATACATCAACCCTCCCTGCTTCAGACCAGATCCACTCTATACCGTAGTACTCCCTCCATTCTGGGGTGAAAATATGAACTATAACGTCAAGAAGGTCTATCAGTATCCAATTTCCGAACTCAACACCTTCTACGTGATCAACCGTATAGCCAGCTTTCTCAGCTTCATCTATCAGGAAATCTGCAAGAGCTCTTGCATGAACTGGAGAGTTCGCAGATGCTATCACGAAGAAATCCGCTATGTTCGTCAGTTTGGACACATCAAGAATAACTATGTCCTCAGCCTTTTTGTCTTCCAGCAGTCTCTTTATCAACTTCAGCTTTTCCATCTTTTTTCTTTCATCAACTCCTCAAGTTTTTTATAGTATAAGGTTGATCCGTAAATTTCTCTGTACTTTGAGAGAGCCTCCTCAGCCTCCTTCAGAGACTTCCTTCTTATTTCCTCCCACCTTTTTATCTCCTCCTTCAGGAACTTCAACCTTCTGGAAATAGCCTCTCTCTCCTCAGGCTTCTTGGTATCCTCAAGCCTTTCCTTCGTTTCTTCAATTATACCCTGAATCTTATCCTTTTCCTTCTGAACTTGCTTATCAACAAGCAGCAGACACCTGATGTATCTGTAAGCTACTTCCTCCTCAGATACATACTTCGGGAAGTTTATCAGAAGTTCTCTATACCTTATCGCGGCGGAGTAAGTGTAACCGTAATCTTCGTAAAACTTAGCTATCAGATACTCGTGCTTCGCTATCTTTGAGTAAGCCTTTTCAATCAGATCCTGAACTTTTGGAGCAAATCTGCTCTTTGGAAACTTGCTGAGAAACTCCTTAGCTTTGTCTATCGCCTTCCAAGTGTACTCCTGATCCCTGTACGGATCGGGGGAAACCTTTATATAGCTGTCAACCAGCAAGTAGTAAGCCTCCTCCGTCCGAAGGAGCTTTGGATAGTAGAATATGTAATCCTCAAGGGCAACTATGGCGTTTACGTAATCTTCTTCATAATAGTAGCTTTTCCCGAGAAGGAACTTTGCATTTTCTATCTGCTTCGGAGTCAAATAATCCATGAACTTGAGAGCTTCGTTGAAATTCCATGCGGCATCATCATACTCTTTTTCGTTATATGCCTTTATCGCCTCTGCATACAGCTCCTGAGCTTTTCTTGCTCTCTTCTCCTCAGTCATCTTGGCACATCCAGTTAGAAGGACAAAAAGGACAAGAAGAAATACTCCTCTCTTCATCACCTATCCCGCCAAGAACATTTCATAGTAATCCAGGGGAACATCGCACTCTTCTTTTATAGAAACCCACTGCTTCATGTTCTCTTTCTCAAGCATCTTCTCCACTCTATCCCTCAGAGAGGGATTTATTCTCAGCTCAAGATACCTTCCTTTGAAGTAACCGATCTCCTTCTCTATCTCGTAGAGAACCACTTCAGGACTTTTGATGTATCCCTTGCCTTTACAGTATGGACATTTCGCCGAGAGCAGTCTTGTTACGCTCGGAGTCTCCTTTTTTCTCGTGAGTTCCATAAGACCGAGCTGGGTTATACCATAAACGTGAACTTTTGAGCCTTCATCTGCAAACAGCTCCTTAACTCTCTTTACCACCGCCTCCCTACTCTTCTTATCTTTCATGTCTATGAAGTCAATGATGATTATACCTCCTATGTCCCGTAGCTTTATTTGCCGGACTATCTCCTCAGCAGCTTCAAGATTAGTTTTGAGAGCATTCTCCTCAAGGGTGTCTCCACAGCCGGATCCACTGTTTACATCAATAACAGTCATAGCCTCTGTTTCCTCAATTATTATGTAGCCTCCGCTTTTAAGCCATACATACTTTGCAAAGAGTTTTGTGAGAGCCTTGTCAAGTCCGTATTTTTTGAAAAATACGCTTATGTTCTTTACATACCTCACCCTACCGACAAGCTCCGGGAACTCTTCCTCCAAGTAAGAGAGTAATTCTGTCCAGAGATCTCTGTCATCAACCACTATCTCACTTATATCCTGCCAGTTATCCCTTATGAGCTGATAATGCAGAGAGACCTCTTCATACACTATACCTGTCTTTATAGCGGATGCCTTTTCTTTTATCTTCTCCCATTTTCTTTTGAGTTCCTCAAGCTCTCTGATAAGCTGATCATCCGATGCCCTTTCCGCGGATGTCCTTACGATAACCCCTTCACTCTCCAAGACCTTTTCAAATAGTTCCCGGAAATATCTCTTTTTATCCTCATTCTCTATCTTTGAAGATACAAAGACCTTGTGCGAGTTTGGTAGATAAACGAGGAACTTTCCCGGAATACTTATCCTGCATGTAACCTTGGCTCCCTTATCTTCCATAGGTTCTCTTTTCATCTGAACAAGGATGTCCGACCCTACTTCTGGAAGGGTGCAGTTCTCGTCATCCTCACCTCCGTAACTTTTAAAGGGAAGGTAAGCCTCCCTATCAAGTCCTATATCAACAAATGCCCCGTCAAGGCTCCTTGCAAATCTCTTTACCTTTCCTTTAAAGATGCTTCCTGCAAGTCTTTTCTCCTCCCTCTTCTCAACCTTTATCTCCGCTATCTCTTTTTCCTTTAGAAGAAAAGAAAGGACGAGACTTTTACTGGCGGATATGATAAGGCGAACATCCATTAGGTAGATATTTTAAAGTATTTTTTGATATGCGCATTGGTCTTATAGCAGGAAGAGGAAAGCTTCCAGAGATATTCAGAATAGAAGCGGTTAAAAAAGGAGCTGAGGTTATAACTGCAGGTGTGAAGGGTATAACCGATATAGAAACCAACGAGACCTTTCCTTTGGGAAAGGTGGGAAGGCTTGTAAAGTTCTTTAAAAAGAAAGAGGTATCTAAAATAGTTATGCTCGGTAAGTTTGAACATAAACTCATATACTCAAGTCTTCTTAACTTTGATCTGAAAGCTCTCAGCATTCTTAGAAGATCCAAGGATAGAAGACCAGCAAGTTTGATAAAGGCTTTTATGGAAGCTCTTGAGGAGGAAGGATTTGAGTTTATAGATCCAAGACCCTATCTTGAAGAAATACTTGCAGATGAGGGTGTGATGGGGAGAAAACGTCCGAGTGAAGAAGCTATGGAGGATGGCTTATTCGGTTTTTTGATAGCAAAGGAGCTTGCCGAGCTTGATGTTGGGCAGACCGTTGTTGTGAAGGATAGAGCGGTTGTTGCTGTTGAAGCTATGGAGGGTACTCAGGAAACTATAAGAAGAGGAGGAGAGCTTGGAGGCAAAGGCATAAGAGTTGTAAAAGTTGCAAGGAAGAGTCAGGACTTCAGAGTAGATGTCCCCGCTGTCGGTATTGAAACTCTGGATATGCTGAAGAGGGTAGGGGCTGACGCCTTATTCCTTGAGGCAGGAAAGGTGTACATAGTTGAGAAAGAGAAGTTTATAAGATATGCAGATAGGTTAAACATTCCCGTTGTTGGATTATGCTGAACTGAATTATATTATTATTCTTTTTTGGCAGGAGGGGTGGCCGAGCGGACGAAGGCGGGGGATTTGAAATCCCTTGAGGGTTCGCAGCCCTCCGTGGGTTCGAATCCCACCCCCTCCGCCAGATAAAAAGATGAAGATCGCGACTTACAACGTTAACTCTATAAAAGCAAGAAAGGAGCTGCTGCTTAAATGGCTTGAAAGGGAGCCCGTTGATATCCTGTGTTTCCAAGAGCTAAAGCAGGAAGAAAAGAACTTCCCCTTTGAAGACTTTAAGAATCTGGGATATCTATGCGAGGTATTTTCCCAAAAAACGTACAACGGAGTGTGTGTATGTTCAAAATATCCTATTGAGGATATTAAGAAAGGTTTTGGGGATGAGTACTTTGATCAGCAGAAACGGATTATTGCTGCAAAGATAAGAGATGTCTGGTTCATAAATGTGTATGCACCCCACGGCGATGTAAGAGGAACAGATAAGTTTTATTACAAGCTTGAGTTTTATGAAAAACTTCTTAGTTACCTGAAGGAGAACTTTTCCCCGAGCGATCCTATATGCATGGTGGGAGATTTTAACGTTGCAAGAGAAGATATAGATGTCTTTGATCCTGAGCTTTTAAGAGATACAATCGGAACCATGAAAGAAGAGAGAGAAGCTCTGGAAAAGGTTATAGGCTGGGGCTTTATAGACGCCTTCAGGTATCTCCATCCTGACAGGGTTCAGTATACGTGGTGGGATTACATAGGAGGTATGATATGGAAAGACAAAGGGATGAGAATAGATTACATCTTCATTACTGAACCTCTGAAGGAAAGGCTCGTTGATGTTTACGTTGATCTGTGGCCTCGCAGGAGGAGAACACCAAAGCCTTCCGATCACGCACCAGTGATAGGAGTTCTTGAGCTGTGAAGGCTATTGTGTTTGCCCTTCTTTCTGCTATAGTCTGGGGAACAGCACCTCTCATATTCAAGCTCGGCTTAAGGGGTGAGCTTTCCCCTCTCGTTGGTATATTCTTCCACAACTTGACTGCCTCCATTTTTGCACTTCTATCTCTGATAGCTTTAAAGGAACATATAAACTATCCCCTCAAGGATATACTGATAGTATGTCTTGGAGGTTTTATCTCAGGTTTCCTGGGACTTCTCCTCTACTACAAAGCTATAAAGGTAGGTGAAGTATCAATTGTTGCTCCTATAGCTGCAAGTTCACCTTTGTGGGCGAGCTTGTTTGCTTTTGTACTTCTTGGGGAAACCCTTTCCCTTGCTAAAATTTTCGGTACTATCTTGGTAGTGCTTGGTGTAATTCTCATCTCACTCTCAAGATGAAAAGGGGTGTCATAGCTCTTTTTCTTATTTTTATAGGCATACTGGGAATCCTACTTCCCGTAATCCCGGGTATTCCTTTCCTTATAGCTTCCCTTTACGTTCTGGGTATTCTTAACAGAAAAATTGCGGTTAGGCTCCTTAAGAAGTTTAAAGGAAAGAGGAATAGCGTTCAGAGAAGGATTATCGGCTGTATTATTCTCAAGCTGGTCTACAAAAGAAGGGTTAACTTAAAATAAGGTTCATGGGGAGAGTTACGATAAGAACACTGAGAAAGAAAAAGGAAAGGGGAGAGAAGATCACCATGATCTCAACTTACGACTACCTTTCAGCAAAGTTCTGTGAAGAGGTTGGAATAGATACTATACTCGTTGGAGACTCCCTCGGTATGGTTTTTCAGGGACTTGACTCCACACTTCCAGTCACGCTTGAGGAGATTATATACCACTCAAAAGCTGTGAGGAGGGGAGCACCAGAGACCTTCTTGATCGTTGATATGCCTTTCATGAGTTATCAAGTATCAGTAGAGGAGGCTCTGCGCAACTGCGGGAGGGTCATGAAAGAAACTGGAGCGCAGGCAGTCAAGCTGGAGGGGGGAGAGGAGATAGCGGAGACTGTCTCAAGGCTCGTAAGCTGTGGGATACCTGTTGTGGGGCACATCGGATTTACCCCCCAATCTATACACAGCTTTGGCGGTCCGAAGATTGTGGGAAAAGAGGAAGAAGAGACGGAAAAGCTTAGGAAAGACTTCAAAGCCTTGGAGAGTGCGGGAGCATTTATGATAGTCTTAGAGAGCATACCTTGGAGAATAGCTAAAGAGTTAACGGAAGTTTCAGATGCAATAACAATAGGAATCGGCGCCGGAAAATACTGTGATGGACAAGTGCTCGTATTTCACGACCTTGTGGGACTGTACGAGGAGGCAAAGCCCAGGTTCGTCAGAAGATATCTGGAGGGGGCACAACTTTTCAAGGAAGCTCTCTCTAAATTTAAAAGGGATGTAGAGAGGGGCGACTTCCCCTCGGAAGAGGAGAGCTATGGAACATGAGAAGATACTGAACCTTCTGGCGAAGGCTGGTTTACTGAAAGAAGGCGATATAAAAAGTATTCTTAAGGAAAGAAAAGAAGACGAGGACATATTTCAGACACTTCTACGGCTTAACATATTGACTGAAAAGGACATCATGAACTTCTTTCAGAACATACTGCCTCATAAGGTATGGAAGGGAGAAGTGAACGAGCTTGATATACCTTCCCATATACTCAACTCAATACCTCAGGAGTTTATGAGGAAATTTAAGGTCGTGCCGGTGAAGTATGACAAGGGAAAACTGCACGTCCTTATGATCAATCCTCTCAATCAGAGTTTGATAAATGAGCTGAGATTCTATACGAAGGCAAGCAGTATAGTTCCTTACGTAGCACCTCTATCTACAATAGAAAAGCTTCTTGAGAAACACTTTCCGAAGATAGGAGATGTTCTGAGCCAGATTGAAGATACTGAGGTTGAGATAGAAAAAGGGGAAGAGGAGGTTCCTATTGAACAGCTGATGCAGGCTACAGAGGAAGCTCCTATAGTCAAGCTGGCGAACGGGCTTATATATGAAGCGGTCAGTATGGGAGCTTCGGATATTCACATTGAACCCTTTGAGAAGAAGGTCGTCGTAAGATACAGAATTGACGGAATCCTTCGGATCTTTCATCAGCTCCCTCTTAACGTGAAGGACAGCCTCGTTGCAAGGTATAAGATAATGGCAAATTTGGATATAGCGGAGAAGAGAAAGCCTCAGGATGGAAGGATAAGGATAAAGATAGAAAATAGAAAGATAGATCTGAGGGTTTCCACCGTTCCGACCGTTTACGGAGAAAAGGTAGTTATGAGGATACAGGAGGCGGAGAAGTATCTCAATGTGAAGCTGGAGGATCTTGGATTTGAACCTGACGATCTTGAAAAGTTCAGAAAAGCGATCTGGGAACCATGGGGAATGATACTCGTTACGGGTCCCACAGGTTCTGGAAAAACTACGACTCTTTATTCAGCTCTAATGGAAAGGAACCAGCCTGATGTTAATATCATGACGGCTGAGGATCCTGTTGAAGTTGCAATACCGGGAATAAATCAGGTGCAGGTAAACGAGAGGATAGGGCTTACCTTTTCTAATGTTCTTAGAGCCTTCCTCAGACAGGATCCAGACATAATCCTCGTCGGTGAGATAAGGGATCACGAAACGGCTGATATCGCAATAAGAGCGTCCCTGACAGGTCACCTTGTTTTTTCTACGCTTCACACCAATGATGCACCAACCACAGTGACAAGGCTCACGGATATGGGAATAGAACCTTTTCTTGTCGGCTCATCTCTGATACTCGTGGTTGCCCAGAGGTTAATAAGAAAACTATGCCCAAACTGCAAGCGACCCCATGACATTCCAAAGGAAGCTCTCGTGAGACTTGGTTTAGTGCAATCCCTTGATGAAGAGATAGTGGTTTACAGAGCAAGTGAGAAAGGGTGCGATGTATGTAACTACACCGGCTACAAAGGTAGGACTGCTGTTCACGAGATAATGGAAATTGATGATGAGTTGAGAAAACTTATCATAAAGGGCGGAACTGCGGATGATATAAGAGACCTCGCTGTAAAGAAGGGAATGAGAACCCTCTATCAGTCTGGTCTTATAAAGGTCAGGAAGGGGATAACCTCTCTTGAGGAAGTAAACAGAGTTCTTATGCAATGAGAATATTTATCTTTCTTCTGCTTCCGCTTACACTTATCTCAAAGGAGCTTGAAACCTGCTACAGAATTTACTTCTGGTTCCTTCCTGTTGCGGAAAGCTGTGTTACGTACAACTTAGAGGGAGAGACTCTGAAGATAAAATCATGGGCTAAGACAGTAGTTGTGGGAAGACTGGTAAAGAAGGTGAACAACTGGGGAGAGGCTAAAATGATAGATTTCAAGCCCAAGACCTTTTCCCTATTCCAGAGAGAAGGGACATTCATGAGGGATCACTTTTACATCTTTGGTGAGAAGGGTATAAAGTACAGGATAATCAAATACAAGTCGGGTAGAAAGAAGATAAAAGAGGGATTTTATAAGAGTCCCATTTTCCTTTTTGACCCCTTCTCAACTTCATTCCTCGTTTACATAGATACTCCGAACTTTGATGGCAAAACTATACATATGTTTTACGATGAGAGAGTGCAAAACATCTATTACAGAACGGTTGGAGGAGAAAAGGTAGAGGTTTATGGTAGGATGTACGATACGTGGAAGGTTCTTTTAGTTCCCAAAGTAGAAACCAAAGGGTTGCTCAAACCTAAAGGAAAGTGGTTCATATGGGTTGATAAGGAAACTAACATTCCAGTCAAGTTGAGGATAAACTTTACGATAGGAAGTGTTACCGCTTATCTTAAAAAGCTTGAAGGAGATGTAAACTTCCTTCTGGAGGTAAGGAATGAACAGATTGGAGTACTTCAGAGAGCTTCTGAAAAAGGCTCCTGATAATCCCATGGCTCACTACTCCCTTGCTCAGGAGTATTACAAGGTGAGGGATTATGAAAACGCCATAAAGCATATAGAGGAATACCTGAAACTGCAGGAGGATGAGGGAGCTGTCTTCAGAATACTTGCGAAGTGCTATGAGGAGCTTGGGGAGTTTCAAAAGGCTATAGAAGTTCTTGAAGAGGGTATAAGACAGGCTCTCAAGCATAATCACCCCTCCATGGTGGAAGAGTACAAACAGTGGATAGAAGATCTCAGAAGTATGAGTTTCTGATCACTCCGCCATCTTCTGAACGCTTTCCTCGCTTCCGAGAACTAATAGAACGTCTCCGTGCAGGATCACATCCTTCGCAGAGGGGTTGACTATCACCTCATCACCCCTCTTCAGAGCAAGAACATTTATCCCATATCTGTTTCGCAGATCAAGCTCCTTAAGCGTTTTGTTTATGAGTTTCGGAGAAGCTTTTATCTCAAAGATGCTGTAGCCGGGAGCAAAAGGTATCTCCTCAAGCATACCGGTTATAAGAAGGGATCTGGCAAGTTTGACAGCCATCTCCATCTCAGGATAGACAACTCTCTTGACTCCCAGTCTCCTCAAAACCTCTCCGTGAAGAGGGTTTATGGCTTTGGCAACGACTTCTTTTACTCCCCTGTTCATAAGAAGAACCGTAACGAGTATGCTCGCTTCTATATTTACTCCTATACTAACTATTACGGTATCAGCAGTAAAAATTCCCGACTCTTCAAGAGCTTTCTCATCAAGAGCATCAGCCATGTAAGCATGAGTCACAAGCTCACTTATCTGTCTTACCCTGTCCGCATCTTTGTCAATCGCTATGACCTCAGCTCCAGACTCTGCAAGGGTTTTTGCAACGTGAAAGCCGAACCTTCCGAGACCGATAACGCCAAACACCTTTTTCACAGCAAAAGCCTCGCTTCCGGATGTTTTATCCTTGCCTCCTTCTCCTTGCCTATCAGAGCCATGGCAAAACTGAGTATGCCAACCCTCCCGACTATCATGGTAAGTATAATCAGGAGTTTACCTGCGGTGCTGAACTCTGAAGAAAAGCTGACACCTTCCGGACTTCCTACGGATAATCCCACCGTTGAGAAGGCGGAAACCACCTCAAATATGGTGCTGAGAAAGTCCTTTTCTTCAATCCTGTCTATCAGTAGATTCACCACTGCTATGTAGGTGAAAGACAGTGAGATTATGACCATCGCCCTATGTATCTGGGTTCTTGCTATGCTTCTTTCAAAAACCACCACCTCTGCCCTTCCCCTTATGTAGGATAGCACCGAAAGGAGCATTACGGTAAACGTTGTTGTCTTGATACCACCCCCCGTACCTCCCGGAGAAGCCCCTATGAACATCAGAAGCATGATAAGGAAGAGGGAGGACTCCGAAAGACTCCCTACATCCACAGTGTTGAATCCTGCAGTTCGCGAGGATATGCTCAGGAAGAGGGTTGACAGGAGCCTCTCTTTCCATCCAAATGACCACACCCCCTGATAATGGTACAGTTCCGTCATCAGGAGGGATACCCAGCCTCCGAGAATAAGTAAAAAGCTCATGACAAGGACAAGCTTTGTATGAGTTGAAAGCCTTCTTATCTTTCCCCTCAGATAGAGATAAATATCGTTTATAACGAAGAATCCCAAGCCTCCAAGAATTATTAGTCCACCGACAACAGTATTTACGTAAACATCTCCTCTAAAGTTCATAAGATTGCTGGAGAATAAAGAGAACCCCGCGTTGTTGAAAGCTGAAATTGAGTGAAAGATAGAATTTATAAAAGCCCCTTTCAGTCCAAGCTCACCGATCCAGTAAATGAACAGAAGAAGAAACCCTATGAGCTCCACGATAAACACAAACAGAACAACTCTTTTCAAGAAACGAACCAGACCGTATATGCCCGGGTAATTGAGCGATTCGGACAATATGAGTCTTTCCTTTAATCCTATCTTTCTTCTTAGCGTTATAAAAAAGAAAGTGGTCAGGGTCATGTAGCCGAGTCCACCTATCTGGATGAGGATAAGAACCATAGCCTTACCAAGAGGGGTGAGATCCTTTCCCGTATCTATCACTATCAGTCCTGTAACGGTCACCGCCGATGTGACCGTAAACAGGGCGTCCACCGGGCTCAGCTCTACTGTGGTAGTTGGAAGATACAGAAAGAGCAGTGTTCCGATTGAGATGAGCGCGATATATGAAAGGAGTATAGCCTGCGGAGGACTGAATCTGATGCCGCTCACTGTGGGAGAAATTATAATCTATAATTATTAACCTCCTGAGGAAGGGTGGCCGAGCGGACGAAGGC
>CAZPVY010000017.1:0-24436 GCA_964590265.1 uncultured Aquifex sp.
CTCTCTCTTGAAATACCTGTATTATGTTGAACCATAAAAATTCAAGGAATTAAAAGCTTAAATTTTCCAAAAGACTAAGTTTCTCAACTATGAATTGAACTTCCTCTGTATCTTCAACAAGAAAGGAGTAAGTAAAACAGAGCCTGCTGAGCATCCATTCTTTCTTTTCTTTTTCTATTTCTGATCTAAGCATTGGTTTGACAGATATTACCTGCAAGCAACCAAGTTTTTCATAAGCTGTCACTCTTGTATAAGCGAATAGACTCTTTGTTTGGTGCATGTAGTAGTCAATAACTCCATATTTCTGAGCAATTTCTCTTACAAGGCTCCCTACCTCTCCTTTAAACTTTCTTTTTATCTCAATACATACGTCCCCCAGAGCTTCAGTCTCTATGTTATTTTTCGGTGGATCTATGTCTTCTGAGTTAAAGATAGCCTGTACTATTTGGTCAGTATATTTTTCATATGCCTTTTTATATCTCATATCTCTGTAATCAACCCATATTCTATGAATAACTGTTGAAAAGAAAAGTAATAAATTAGCTCCGAAAAGAAATAGGATTGTATCTACAAGAATACGTTTTAGAGTTTTAGGATCTATAAACTGTATCTTCTCTAAGAGAACTCCAAAATCACCACCAAAGCCTTCCATATACTTCTGCTCCGTATCGTTTGTATAGCCCTTCTCTTTCTTCCATATAAATGGAACCGCCCAAACTAATTCGTCTGGAAATCCTGTATTCCAACTCCACCGAAGCTGATAAGGTTGAATACTTTGTGAAATCCTCTCCAGCTTGGAGCTTTTCAGAAGAAGTTCCAAAGGAGATAGAGGCAAAGCCAGTAACCTTATTGCTTTTATATGCAAGTCTGTTTAAGAATGAAAAAGTACTCCTTTGTAGATTCAGATAAAGGGAAGCAGTATGATAAAAATTTCTTGGCAAGTAAATTATGGTTGAAGGAACTATAAGAAAAACCTCCGAACTTTTAAACTTCATATATCTAAGACCGCTTCCAAGCTCATATCTTCCAAAGGATCTGAACACTCCTCCTCCCAAGCCATACATGGGAAGGAAATCCGCACCAGGAGATATATTGCCAGTTATATATCCCCACCAGTTTTTTCTTATCTTCCTGTAATACTCAGTATAAAGTTGTGAATTGTTTCTATTAAATCTGTTTATAAGCCTAAATCCTCCCATTAATGAACCTTTCCAAACATCCTTTATATTAATCTCTCCGAAAATTTCTTTATCCTTAAAGTTTCTATTGCTATACCAGAAATATCGCATTCCCGCTCTAAAACTATTCACGTGCAGGAAGGATTTTTTTTTACAACATCAGATTTGCTAAGCATATAGAGATGTTTTATATCTTTATCCTCAGGGTATATCTTTAAAAGACTAGAGAAAATTGTATGAGCTTTTATATACTTTCCTATTTTCAGGTAAAGTTTACCAAGTTTAAGGTTAATGTTATAGTTTTCCTTTTCCTCCTGGTATAATTTTTCTAATAACTCTATAGCTTTTTCAAGTTTGCCTTCTTTCTCCAACGTTTCTACTTCCTTCATTATCTTACTTATCTCTACCTTCCTTCTTTCATCCACAAGTTCTGGTTTGAACTTCTCCAGTTCCCTGTATATTTCAAGAGATTCGTCATACTTTCCTTCCCAGTAAAGAACCCGCGCAAGCTGAAGCTTAGCTTCTCTGCTATCCGGATACATTCTGACCAGCTCTCTGTAAATGTTTTCAGCCTTATCAAACTCTCTTTTCTTTATATAAAGGCTTGCCAGCTTCATCCCTACTTCGTAGGTGTAAAACTTCTTTCGCTTTCTTCGGTGGGCAGGCACTACTATCCTCTCAGGAACTAAGCTGCATCTTCTCAGGAAAGCACCTTTGAACACTTTATCGGCTTTTTCTCTAAGTCTTTCAGCATTCTTTTTATTCTTGAAGAATCCAGCCCTCAAAGTATAAAACTCTCCTATCTTTTCAATCCTTATATCAGGAAAGGTGTTTGCAAATCTAATAAGTTTCTTCAAGTCCTCAAGTTTTCTTGAACTCGCCAGTTGAACGCAGTAGTATACATCGGCAGAAAAAGCCACTGAAAGGATAGAAAATAATAAAAACACACTAATTAACATTCCCCAGCCGCTCTACTTTTCGTACCAGATGATTAAGACTGAAGGGTTTTACCACATAATCAACCGCTCCAAGTTCATATGCTTTTTCTATATTGAAATCTTGCGAAAGAACGCTTATCATCAGCACAGGCACTTTATAACCCGCATCACGAATCTCCTTTAACGCGTCAAATCCAGACTTTCCCGGCATATTTATATCTAGAAGAATTATATCTGGTTTAAATTCCTCCACTACATTAAGTATATCGTCCGCATTATCAATCCATAAAGTCTCATGTCCTCTGTTCCTAAGAGCAGTTTCTATTACCTTACCTATTGCCATTTCATCATCAACTATGAGGACTTTCATTTGCGCATTAAAATTATACAGATGTTCTACGAAACTATAGACGATATAACAGCAGATGCAGGGATCAGGGTAAGGGGTGTGTCTCTGGAAGAACTCTTTTGCAAGGCTGTTCTTGCCACGTTCAATGAGATGACGGATATAGACAGGGTTGAGGAGAGGGAAAGTTATAAAGTTCAGGCTGAGGGAGTTATGCCCTTTCTCCTTGCGGACATAATAAATGAAGTGCTCGTACTTCATGAAAGTAAAGGTTTCGTCGCTTCAAAATGTGATGTCCTTGAGCTGAAAGAGGATTTTGTCAGACTTAAGCTTTACGGCGAGAAGTTTGATTCTCAAAAGCACACTTCAAAGCTGGTAATAAAGGCGGCAACTTACCACAGGCTAAAGATTAAAAAGAAGAATAGTCACTATGTTGCGGAAGTGATATTTGATATATAATAGGCTCATGGAAATTCTGGACATTTTGGACGTTCTTCCCCACAGATACCCTCTCCTTCTGGTTGACAGAATTCTTGAGATTGAGGAGGGAAGGAGGATAGTGGGTCTTAAGAACGTTTCCGTTAATGAACCCTTCTTTCAAGGACACTTTCCGAGTTTCCCTCTCTTTCCGGGGGTTTACGTACTTGAGGCTATGGCTCAGGTGGGCGGGATACTGATGATAAAGTCCCTGAATCTTGAGATAGGAAAATACGCAATAGTCTTTGCGGGAATTGATGGCGCACGCTTTAAGAAACCGGTCTTTCCCGGTGATCAGCTCATAATGGAACTTGAGGTTATTTCTCTGAAGAAAACCCTTTCAAAAATGAAGGGAACCGCAAAGGTGGGTGGCCAGATCGTTGCAGAGGCGATTCTGTACGCTGCCGCAAGAAAGCTGGAAGATGTAAAGAGGTAACTATCTATACCACATATCTTGTGGTAGGGGAATTACCTTCTCCCCCTTCCTGAACATGAGAAGATACTCCCTCACGAACTTTTCTTTGTAAAACTCAGGGTTTCTCTTTATACGGGAGTAAATAGCTCTGAGCTTCAGATTTTTGCCTTCTTCAATATCAATCAGCCTATCTATCCTGTCTGAAGCCTCCTTGAGCTGGATAACCTTCTTCAGATTCAGCTCTGAAAAGAACAGGTTGGAAAAGGTATTTACAAGTGCCAGGGCAAAGAAGCCGTATGCAAGTCTTTTAATGATTAAGAAATCTCCAGAACTCCTCTTTTCCCCAGAACTGTGCTCCATACCCAAGCTCTTCTTCTATTCTAAGAAGCTCGTTGTATTTTGCAATACGATCAGACCTTGATGCGGAGCCAGTCTTTATTTGACCAGCATTGGTTGCAACCGCAAGGTGAGCTATGAAAGTATCTTCAGATTCTCCTGAACGGTGAGAGATTATAGCTGTATAGCCATGCTCCTTTGCAAGCATTATCGTATCAAGGGTTTCCGAAAGAGTACCTATCTGATTGAGCTTTATAAGTATTGAGTTGGCTATCTTCTTTTCTATTCCTTCCTTCAAAATCTTCGGATTTGTAGTAAAGAGGTCATCTCCCACCAGCTGAACTCTGTTTCCGAGAGCTTTTGTAAGCTCCTTCCAGCCTTCCCAGTCATTTTCAGAGAGAGGATCTTCAATGGAGACTATAGGATAGTTCTCAAGGAGTTCCTCGTAAAACTTTATCATCTGCTCTGAGGAAAGCTCCTTTCCTTCAAGCCTGTAAACTCCGTTCTCATAAAGCTCGGAAGAGGCAATGTCAAGGGCAAGGAGTATATCTTCACCGGGTCTGTATCCTGTCTTCTCTATTGCCGTCATGAGTGTGTCAAGGGCTTCTCTTGTTGAACTCAGGCTGGGAGCAAACCCACCCTCGTCTCCGACGTTCGTTGAAAAACCTTTCTCTTTCAGCACCTTCTTAAGAGTGTGGAAAACTTCAACGCCAGCTCTTAAAGCTTCTCCGAAACCATCCCCGCATACTGGAACTATCATGAACTCCTGAATATCAAGAGGATTGTCCGCATGGGCTCCGCCGTTTATAACGTTCATCAGTGGGACGGGAAGGCGGGATGCGTTTCTTCCTCCAAGGTATTCATAAAGAGATATGCCCAGCTCTTGAGCGGAAGCTCTTGCAACAGCCATGCTTACCGCAAGGATAGCATTCGCTCCAAGTCTGCTTTTGTTCTCTGTTCCGTCAAGCTCAATCAGGGTTAGGTCTATCTCCCTTTGATTTAGTGATTCCATACCACAGATCTTCTTCGCTATCTCCCCATTGATGTTGTCAATCGCTTTCAGAACTCCCTTGCCGTAGAACCTGCTACTGTCTCCATCCCTGAGTTCAAGGGCTTCTCTCTCTCCTGTTGAAGCACCGCTTGGAACTATCGCCCTTCCAACTGCACCGCTTTCAAGAATGACCTCCGCTTCTACAGTGGGATTACCTCTGGAATCAAGAACCTCCCTTCCATGAACGCTCACTATTGCTGACATGGTTTAATATTTTAACCCAAATGCTTGAGAGCTTAGAGGTCTGGGCAAAGAGTATAGTTGAGTCCTACGGTTATTGGGGGATATTTATAATCTCCTTCACTGAGAGTATAATCCAGCCTGTTCCTCCTGATCCGTTTATAGCAGGCGGAGCAGCACTCGGTCTCAGTCCTCTTATATCAGCGATAGTGGCTACCGTTGCAAGCGTTCTCGGTGGATTGACCGCTCACACGCTTGGCTTGAAACTTGGAGAGCCTGCGGTAAAGAAACTGATAAGTGAAAAATACTTCCTTAAGGGTGAAGTGCTTTTTGGCAGATACGGCATCTGGGCTGTTTTATTCGCAGCAATTACTCCCATCCCCTTCAAAGCGATATGCTGGCTCGCAGGTATATTTGAGATGCCGAGGATTCCCTTTTTTGCAGCTTCTTTTATTGGAAGACTACCGAGATTCCTCGCAGTTGCATTTCTTGGAGATTTTGTAGGACAGATTCTCAAATAGAGTTTTATATTCATAAAAGGAATGTTATGAACCTGGAATTCTTTATAAAACTCATAGAACTTCGTGATGCCTACACCAAGGGGCACACGGAAAGGGGGGTTTTTTATGCTCTTGAGATAGGAAAAGCCCTCGGTCTAACAGAAGGAGAGCTTCAGGAGCTTAAGATCGGCGGTTATATACATGATATAGGCAAGGTGGCTATACCTGACATTATTCTTTTAAAGCCTTCAAGGTTGTCTCCGAAAGAATACGAGGTTATGAAGCTCCACGTAAAGCTCGGTTATGAGATGGTAAAAGATCTTGACCTTCCCGAAAGGAGTCTTGAGGTTCTCCTTTACCATCAAGAGAAGTATGACGGAACAGGGTATCCCTTCGGGAAGAAGGGAAGGGAAATACCTTTGCTTGCACGCATATACACGATAGCGGACTCCTTTGAAGCTATGACAGCAAGGAGGATATACAAGCGCCCCAAACCATGGAATGTTGCTCTAAAGGAGCTGGAAGAGCTCGCAGGACAGCACTTTGATCCTGATATAGTTCCTTACGCCGTAAAGGTCTTCTCCTCCCTGAAATTAGCACCCGTTCATATCCCTGAGGTAAGCACGGAACTGGATAAGATCAGATGGAGCTTTTATTACATGGATTTCACTGGAGCTATAAAGGGAGACCTATTCCTCAGTACCCTTGAAGCCTTTATAGATAAGGGAGATCCTTTTTGCTTCACCATTTTTGATGTGGAAAATCTGTTTGAGATCAATCAGAAATACGGCTGGAAGAAAGGAAATGAGGTTCTGACTAAGCTCGTTGAGGCTATAAATATACAGTGCTGTGCTATGTATGATATCAGAGATCTGGTCATAAAGCTCATGAGGGTTGATATACTTGATATAACTTCGCCGGTAATATTCAGGATAGGGGGAGACGAATTTGGGGTTATAGCTCCTTTCATACCTCCTCCCGAAAGGGTGCAGGGTGTTGTAAAAGCCCTGAAAAAACAGGGAGTCAGACTGAAGTATGTTCAGATGAAGTTTCCCGAGAACTTCAAAACTACCGAAGAAGTTCTCAGAATAATATCCAAGTTTACAAAATGTCCTCCCATGCGGTTAAACTTTACCTGATGCCTGACAAAAAGATTTACTTCTTTGGAGGGAAAGGAGGGGTTGGGAAAACTACCCTCTCTTCAGCTTTCTCCCTGCTCCTCTCAAAAAAGGGAGGGAAAACCCTTCTCATATCAACGGATCCTGCTCACTCTCTCTCGGATATATTCGGAACAGAGCCGTCGGATGGAATCAGGCTTATTCGCGAAAACCTTTTCATCCTTGAGATAGATCCCAAAACGATAATAAAGGAGTACATAGAAAAAGCTCTCAGAAGCGTGGAACCTGTGGTAAGTCCGGAGGTCTTTGAGCAAATAAGGGAAGTGTTTCACAGCGTTCAGGAGACACCCGGCACGGAGGAGTCTGCTATCTTAGAGAAACTCTCTCAGGTGATTATCAGGAGCTACGGTGAGTTTGATCACTTCGTTATAGATACCGCTCCAACAGGGCACACACTTCAGATGTTGAAAACTGTGGGTAAAGTGGGAAAGTGGCTTGAGGAGTTATTGAAGAGAAAGAGAATGGCGGAGAGATTGAGGGAAGCAAGCGGAGTGATGGATAGGGAGAAAGGAGCTCTCAGTATCCTTGAAGAGAGACGAAAGAGATTCTCAAAGTTTCTTGAGATAATCCTGTCTGAGGGCACCCTCTTTATTCCCGTCCTTAACCCTGAAAGGCTTCCTATAATGGAAACGGAGAAGATGGTCGGGGAGCTAAGAGAGATGGGAATAAAGATAGATTACCTGATAGTGAACAAGGTTCTTCCCGAAGAGGTGGGAGATGAGTTTCTGCTGATGAGGAAGAAACAGGAGAGGGAGCACATGAAGGATATAAAACAGAGGTTCAGGAACTTTAGGGTAATTACTCTTCCCATGAAAGCAAGCGATGTTAAAGGAATAAAGGATCTTGAAGAACTTGCGATAGAACTGGGGAGGAGATTGGGAATATGAGCGTGGTTCTCTTGGGACTTGGAAGATATGTTGAAGAGATAACGGAGATAGTTTCAAAGTTCTCTGACGTGATAGTGGTTGAAAAGGAGGGAGAGAAGCTAAGGGCATTCCTTGATAAGGAAAGGAATATAGAAAATCTGAGCGTTGTTCCCGGAAGTGCTACCGATGTAGAGCTGTGGAGGGAAAAGATAGATATAAACTCCGTTGAGGCAGTCATTTCCTTTCTGGAGGAGACGGCAACCCTTGATGTAGCAAATGTTTTGAGAAAGGTTTACAGATTTGAAGGCACTATAGTATTTGTAGCTAAGGAAAGACCCGAGAGCGAGGAATTCAGAAAGCTCAAAGTGGAGATAGTATCGGTACCTGATGTTCTCGGGGCAATCCTTAAAAACCTGCTTAAAGGACAAGGAATAGTAAGGTACCCTGTGGGTATAGGTTTCAGAAAGGGTGAGGTAGTTGAAGTTCTGATTACAGAAAGTTCTCCAGCGGTCTATATGAGATTAAGCGAGCTCAGGCAGAGAAATGTCAGGATCGCACTTATATACAGAGAAGGAAACGTAATATTGCCCAGAACAGACATCAGGGTTCAGCCCGGAGACAGATTGCTTGTAGTGGGTGAACCAGCCCAGATAGAGCTTTTTATAAATATGGTCACAAAAGGACTTCCAAACTTTCCGCTCAAATGGGGAACAAAGGCTCTCATATGCAGAGTAGATCCGGAGAATAAAGAGCTTCTCTATTTGAAAGACTTACTTAAGGTAAGGGAATGGGCTGAAACAGATTGTGAGAAGCTTTACGAGACAGAAGACTCCTGCCTACTGGTTTTTGGAAGAAAGAGCGAAGGAATCTTCTCAAGAAGTTACATAGATGAAGTATTTCTTTACTCCCGAATTCCATCAATATTCTTGATGGGAACAGCACCTTACGAAAACATACTCGTGTCTGCGAACACCGAAGCTCTGGGGTTCTTACTCCCAAACGCAATAGACTTCGCGAGGCTCGTGGGTAGCAGGGTTTTCATTCTCTACGTTACGAGCATAGAGAAGATGATGAGCAAGGAGGAAAAGGAATTCTTTGATAACCTAAAGAACTTCGTTGAAAGAATAAAGAAGGTTTCCAGTCTTGACATAAAGTTGATAAGGAAAGAAGGAAACCCTGTGAGAGAAACCCTTAAACTCATGAAAGGTAACTTTGATTTGCTAATCCTCGGCTATACGCCGGGTCAGAAATCCACCTTTTTAAAGCCCTACACTCCTCATCTGATAGCGAAGAAAAGCCCGATAAGTACTCTTCTGATACCGGAGGTCAGTCTTGAACGTTGAACTTCTCCTACTTGTTGTGTTCGTAGGGGCGTTCTTTGCACCCCTGTTTGCAAGAACTCTTGGCATGCCTGTTCCCGTAGGAGAACTCGTCTTTGGACTTATTCTCGGCTATATGATCGGTGGATCTTCCCATATTCCGGACGTTATAAGCTTTCTTGCTGAGTTTGGTTTTCTTCTTCTTATGTTTCTTGCAGGGCTTGAGATTGACTTCAACCTCCTTGAAAGGATTGAGGGAAGGCTCCTGACCGTTTACACGGTCTATACCTTTCTAATCTTTCTTACATCAATAGGAATTGCCTATATCTTTGGTTTCAGCATTCCGTCGCTTCTAATAATATCCCTTGTTTCGGTAGGACTCATGGTTGCCACCCTAAGGGACATGAGTATTCTCTCAAGCACCTTTGCAAAGAAAGTGATGATAATCGGAATTATCGGGGAGCTTATGAGCCTTTTTTTTCTTACTTTGATGGAAAAGATAGGTAGGTTTACAGCATGGAAGAACTTTCTGCTTGAGGTCGGCGTAATAGTACTATTCTTTGTAGTCTTTTTTGTCGTTTTCTACATGATAAAGTTACTGCTCTGGTGGTTTCCGGAGATACTGAAAAGACTTACCTACGAAGAAGACCCAAGTGCGATAGGTATAAGGCTGAGCCTTGCTCTAATGTTTACAACGGCGGTTCTTGCCCACCTTGCTGGTATGGAGAGCGTTTTGGGAGCCTTCCTTGCAGGCGTGGTTTTCTCTTACTTTATCAGGAAAAAGCATGATCTTGAAGAAAAGTTATCATCAATAGGCTATGGTTTCCTCATCCCAATATTCTTTATAAAGACAGGAATGAGTATGGAGTTTGAAGGTGTAAGCATGGAAATATTGGAGAATACATTTACCCTGCTTGCTCTAATGCTCGCGGTCAGATACATACCTTCCGCCCTTCTTCTGCTGGGAAGTCATACGGTAAAGGAGGTTGTTCTGTCTCCTCTCCTCCTCGCCTATCCGTTCACTTTGATGATTGCTGGTATTGAAATTGCCCATTCGGCAGGTCTGATAGACAAGAAAGATGTTCTGAGCCTTTTTATCAGCGCTGTTCTCTCTTCCCTTCTCTTTCCGTGGATGAGCAAACTGCTTGTATGGGTTTTAAGATAATATTTCCATGATACTAATAGGGGTAGATACAGGCGGAACATTCACAGACTTCATCTATCATGTGAACGGGGAGTGGAAAATACTGAAGGTTCTCTCAACACCGGATAACCCGGCAAAGGCTGTTCTTGAAGGTTTGGAAAAGATCGGAGGAAAGGAAAGAAGGATAGTTCACGGCTCAACGGTTGCGACGAATGCTCTTCTTGAAAGGAAAGGAGCAAAGACAGCACTTATAACCAACAGGAAGTTTGAGGATGTAATTGAAATAGGAAGGCAGAACAGAGAAAAACTCTACGATTTACACTACAGAAAGCCAGAACCTCTCATTCCTCGGGATCTCAGGTTCGGAGTCAGGGGAAGGGTAAATTACAGGGGCGAGATTCTTGAAGATATTAATGAAGAGGAGATAAAAAAGCTTTGCGATAAGCTTAAAGATCACGGTATTGAATCCGTTGCAGTATGCCTGCTCCACTCCTATGCAAACCCCGTTCATGAAAAGATGATCGGAGAAATCCTTCAGGAAGAGCTTAATATTCATATCTCTCTTTCTCACGAGATACTTCCTGAGTTTAGAGAGTATGAAAGAACATCAACCACCGTAATAAACGCATACGTTTCTCCCAAGATGGATAAGTATCTTAGATGCATAAAGGATAAACTTCGGAAGGGGGATACCCTGAGGGTCATGCAGTCTAACGGGGGGATAATCTCAACAGATGTCGCTGGAAGGGAAGCGGTCAGAACCGTTTTATCAGGTCCTGCAGGGGGAGTTATCTCCGCTCTCTACGTGGGTAAGCTCGCCGGTTTTGAGAAACTGATAACCTTTGATATGGGTGGAACATCAACGGATGTTTCCCTAATAGACGGAAAACCCACAATAACAACCGAGACGAAGATAAACGGTCTTCCTGTTAAGGTTCCTATGATTGATATTCACACCATCGGTGCAGGAGGGGGTTCTATAGCCTATATAGACGATGGGGGAATCCTGAGGGTAGGACCTCAGAGTGCCGGAGCTGACCCGGGTCCTATATGTTACGGTAAGGGAGGTAAAGAGATAACCGTCACCGATGCAAATCTCTTTCTCGGCAGACTCGTTCCTGAACATTTCCTTGGAGGAAGAATGAAACTATATCCCGAGAGTTTAAGGGAGCCTTTCAGAAAGATGGCTGATAGGCTTTCCACCACTTCGCACCAGCTCGCAGATGCAATCTTGAAGATCGCAAACTCAAATATGGAGAGAGCTCTAAGGAAAGTATCCGTTGAAAGGGGATACAATCCACAGGAGTTTGCTCTCCTTTCTTTCGGTGGTGCAGGAGGTATGCACGCCGTCTTCTTGGCTCAGTCTCTTGGAATACCCACAGTTATCATTCCAAGAAATCCTGGCATATTCTCCGCCATGGGTATGCTCCTTGCAGACGTGGTAAAGGACTACTCCCTTACAGTGATGTTGAGAGGTTCAGAGACCAGCTACACTCAGCTTGAGGAACTCTTTTCTCCCATAGTTAAGAAAGCCCTATCAGATATGGAAACAGAAGGGTTCAAGGAAGAGGAAGTTATGCTTGAAAAATTCCTTGATGTCAGGTATGTGGGGCAGTCCTACGAACTCACCATTCCGTTCACCCCGAAGTATGAAGAGAGCTTCCACAGCCAGCACGAGAAGGTCTATGGATACAGACACGAAAGGGAAGTGGAGATAGTAAACTTGAGACTCAGGGCTGTGGCAAACACACCCAAGCCAGAACTCCCTCAGTTCAGCGAGAAATCCACCAAGGATAGTTCTCAAGCTCTTTTAGGTGTTAGAAAGACCGCCTTCGGCGGTGATTTTATGGAAACGAAGATTTACGATAGGGAAAAGCTCAAATGGGGAAACAAAATCTATGGACCAGCGATAGTCGTTGAGTATTCCTCAACCACGGTTATCCCACCTGAGACCCATGCCGAGGTGGATAGATTCGGAAACCTTATCATCTATATTTAAACCTTATGGAAGTAGAGGAAAAAAGATTTGAGCTTGTAACAGATCTTAAACCTGCCGGAGATCAGCCAAAAGCAATAGAAGAACTCCTTAACAACTTGGAAAGGGGGGTAAAAGAGCAGGTTCTTCTGGGAGCCACGGGCACAGGGAAAACCTTTACCTTAGCCAATGTGATAGCCCAATGGGGCAAACCCACTCTCGTGGTCGTCCACAACAAGATACTCGCCGCCCAGCTCTACAGAGAGTTCAAAGAGTTGTTTCCCAACAATGCGGTTGAGTACTTCGTCTCTTACTACGACTATTATCAGCCTGAGGCTTACATACCCGAAAAAGACCTCTACATAGAGAAGGATGCAAGCATCAATGAGGTTCTGGAAAGATACAGGCACTCTGCTACAATTTCTGTTCTTGAAAGGAGAGACGTCATAGTTGTTGCCTCTGTCTCATGTATCTACGGCTTGGGAAGTCCAGAGCATTACGAGAGCCTAAGGATAAAGATAAAAAGAGGTTCCTTCGTAAACCTTACCAAGCTGATAAGAAAACTCGTTGAGATGGGGTATGAAAGAAACGACTATGCATACAAGAGAGCCACCTTTTCAGTAAAGGGAGATGCCCTTGAAGTTATACCTTCCAACGCAGAGGACTATACGATAAGGATAGAACTCTGGGACGATGAGGTTGAAAGGATAGCGATAATAGACACCCTGAACAGGCATTTGATAAAAGAAGTAGATGAAGTATCCTTCTTTCCTGCATCCCACTATATAGCTCCCAAGCCCACCGTTGAGAAAGCTCTTGAGGAGATTGAAAGGGATTTAAAGGAGAGGGTTGAATGGTTTAAAAGACGAGGAAAGCATGTAGAAGCTCAGAGGCTTTATCAGAGAACCATGTACGACATAGAGATGATAAGGGAGCTCGGACACTGTAAAGGAATTGAGAACTACTCCCGTTACTTTGACGGAAGAGAGCCGGGAGAACCTCCCTTTACCCTCCTTGACTACTTCCCTGAGGACTTCCTTCTGATAGTGGATGAGTCCCACATGACAATACCTCAGATAAGGGCTATGTACAACGGAGACAGAAGCAGAAAGGAGAAGCTCGTAGAGTATGGATGGAGACTACCCTCGGCACTGGATAACAGACCCCTGAAGTTTGAGGAGTTTCTTGAAAGAATAAATCAGGTGATATACGTCTCCGCAACCCCGGGAGAGTGGGAGATAAAGAGGAGTGAGGGAGTTATAGTTGAACAGATTGTTCGTCCTACAGGACTCCTTGATCCGGAGGTGGAGGTCAGACCTACGAGAAACCAGCTTGAGGATCTTATGAAGGAAATTCAGGAGCGGAAAAAGAGAGGAGAGAGAGCTTTGGTTCTTACAACCACAAAGAGGCTCGCAGAGGAGGTTGCGGATTATCTCACCGAAAGGAGGATAAAGGCAAAGTATATGCACTCAGAACTTGATGCAATTGAAAGGGCAAGAATAGTTAAGGAACTGAGAGAAGGTTCAATAGACGTAGTGGTCGGTGTAAACCTGCTCAGGGAAGGTCTTGACCTGCCAGAGGTATCCATCGTAGCCATACTTGAAGCTGACAAGGAAGGATTTTTGAGGAGCTACACCTCTCTTATACAGACTATAGGTCGTGCTGCAAGGAATGTGAGAGGGAAAGCTATTCTGTATGCAGACAGGATAACAGAATCCATGAGAAGGGCAATAGAGGAAACCAACAGAAGAAGAGAAAAGCAGAAAAAATACAACGAAGAGCACGGAATAACTCCAAAGAGTATCATCAAACCTGTCAAAGAGCTCCTTGCCCTTGAAGAGCTTGATTATGTCCAGCTACCTGCAGGGTTACCAAAGGGTATAAAAACCGAAGAGGATCTCATAAAGAAGATTGAGAAGCTTGAAAAAGAAATGTGGGAGGCTGCCAAGAATTGGGAGTTTGAAAAAGCCGCAAGGCTTAGAGATGAGATCAAACGACTAAGGGGTTATCTGAACCTTAACTGATCACTCCATGAATATCTGTCCCTCTATAGGCTGGACATTGACTCCTCTTTCTTCTATAAACTTTATTGCTCTTTCTATCTCTTCCGCCTCTCCGTCCATTTCAACGGTCAGTATTCCCGTATCCTGAGTAACCTTTGCAGTTCTTATATTCAAAATCACATCAAAGTTTTTGCATACCATGCAGAGAACAGGTTCCTTTACAAGCTCTTCTGGATATATGAGCTGGAGTCTGACCATATTCATTGTAAAAAAGATTATAAGCTATAATACCCCTTTCATGAAGGTACTTGTAACAGGCTGTGCAGGATTTATAGGATGGAAGGTATCTCAGAAGCTGATTGAAAAGGGGCACGAAGTAGTAGGAGTTGACAATCTTAACGATTACTATGATCTTAGTCTGAAAAAATGGAGACTCAGAAACTTAGAAGAAAGAGGAAACTTTAAGTTCTACGAAGTAGATATAGAAAACTACGAAGCCCTGAAGATAATCTTTCAAGAGCACAGCTTTGATGCGGTGATAAACGAAGCTGCAAGAGCAGGTGTCAGATACTCAATAAAGGATCCCTGGGTTTATCTGAGAACGAACGCATACGGAACACTGAACCTTCTTGAGCTTATGAAAGACCACGGAATTAAAAAGATGGTTCTTGCCTCCACCTCATCACTTTATGCAGGACAACCCATGCCTTTTAAAGAGGATCTTCCCGTGAACACCCCTATATCTCCTTACGCTGCATCAAAGAAGTCCGCAGAGGTGATGGCTTACACATACCACTATCTGTATGGGATTGACGTAACAGTTCTCAGATACTTTACAGTCTACGGTCCTGCGGGGAGACCAGATATGAGTGTTTTCAGGTTCATATACTGGATAATGAAGGGTGAACCTATAGAAGTTTTCGGAGATGGTTCGCAGATGAGAGACTTCACCTACATAGACGATATAGCTGAAGGAACGATAAGAGCCCTAAAGCCTATGGGTTACGAAATCATTAATCTCGGGAATAACAATCCACACAAACTTTCTGAAATGATGGAGCTTATAGAGAAGTATACGGGAAAGAAAGCCAAAATAATTCAGAGGGATTTTCACAAGGCTGATATGAAGGCAACATGGGCTGATATAAGTAAAGCTAATAAACTCCTTGACTGGAAGCCTGAAGTATCTCTTGAGGAAGGTATAAGAAGAACAGTCAAATGGTTTGAAGAAAACTGGGAGTGGGTCAAGGAAGTATCTATATAAATGGTAGGCGGGACAGGACTCGAACCTGCGACCTCCGCCTTGTAAGGGCGGCGCTCTCCCAACTGAGCTACCCGCCTTATCCTAATTAGAACTTTTATTATAATTCAAATTTACCGGCAGGACAACAGCTTGGATTACGATGATATTTTTTCACTAACTTTATTATGTTAAAGTAAAGTAATAGATAGAGTTTAAATTATACGAGAGGGAGGTATAAATGAGATTAGCTCCTCGGGTCCCCTATAAGGGGATTATATATGTTCATTGTAAAAATGGATGGTTAAAAGCCCAATGTGAGGATATATCACTGTTCGGTGTTAGGTTTAACTTTATGAACGATGATGGGTGTAATGATAAGGACTGGGTTAAGCTAAAAATGCAGATAAGTAATAGAGATACCGTGCTCCGTGGAAGGATATATAGAAAGGAGAGCAAAAAAGCTGTCGTTCTTTTTAACGAAGATGATGAGATATTATCAGATATCGTTGGACGATTTTTCACCGAAAGGGTTAGAAGTTCTGGCAAATGCCCATACTGCAGACAGAAAATAAGTTCTGAAAACGTTAACTGTCCCAGCTGCCATATGCCTCTGGATTTTACAAAGGTTGATCTGATAAAGACCCTAAGGCGTATAAAGATAGGAGACATAATCTCAGGAAGATTACCTGAGGAGATAAAAGGAGAAGTGTGCTGTGAAGAGAAAACAGAATTTATAGGTACATGTCCTGAAATGAGGAAGATATTTGATTTAATAAGGAAGTATGCCCCAACTGATTATCCCGTCCTTATACTGGGTGAAACGGGAACAGGAAAAGAGTTAACAGCAAGAGCTATTCATGAGAGAAGTGCACGGAGTAACGGACCCTTCATGGTTATAAACTGTGCGGCTATACCTAAAGAACTTCTTGAAGCAGAGCTCTTTGGTTACGAAAAAGGAGCTTTTACGGGAGCGGATAAGCGTAAAAAAGGGAAGATTGAACTTGCTGACAGAGGGACTCTATTTCTTGATGAGATAGGTGAAATGCCTATTGACCTTCAAGCGAAGCTTCTCAGATTCCTTGAGGATCTGACTTTTGACAGAATTGGAGGAACGAAGAGCATAAAAGCCAATGTAAGGATTGTTGCTGCCACAAACAAGAATCTTAAAGAGCTTGTTGATCGGGGGCTTTTCAGAGATGACCTGTATTACCGACTGAAAGTTCTTACCATAAACCTCCCTCCTCTAAGGGAAAGAGAAGATGATGTTATTGTGATGGCAAAGTATTTCCTTGAAAAGTTTGCAAAGGAACAGGGTAAGGAAATCCTTGGATTTACAGATGATGCCTTAGAACTTATAAGGAACTATCAGTGGCCTGGAAATGTGAGAGAGCTGATAAATGTTATAAGGAAAGCTGTCGTTCTCACAGACAGGAAGTATATAGACGTTGAGGATCTTGATATAGATGTTGATCGGGTTTCCAAAGAATTAAGCGGAAAGGGGTTGTTCAGCTTGAAAGAACATATGGAGAGGCTTGAACGTGAACTCTTTGAGAAAGCTTATAGAATCACAGGAGGAAACGTCAGTAAGATGGCTTCTATGCTCGGTGTAAGCAGACCAACCGTTTATAAACTGATGGAGAAATACGGACTTAATTAAAAGCTTACATAAACCTCCACACCAGTGTAAAAACCATCACCTTTAGAACTGTTTTTATAGCCACCTTTTACTCCAACAGAATAGGAACCTGTGGAGATTTCCATTAGAGCTCCACTCTGAACGGCTCTATAATCTTTGTTCCCCTGTCCGATGACTTCAAGACCGAGTCTTAAACCTTTGTAAAACACACCTTTTTTAATACGTCCCCTCGCCCACAGATAGGAAGTGCTGGAACTGTAGCTTGTTATGAAGTTAACGTTCGTTTCATTTTCAAACCAGCCATCAAGTTCAAACTGGAGAACCAGACCGTCCTTTACACCCCTTACTTTAACATCTTTTCTATCGGGACTCAAATTCGTATCCCTTCTTTCCCAGCCGGTCCACAGTGATATGCTCCAGCCGTTGTATGCACGTTTCAGTCCCCCAGCAAGCTGAAATGCCGGAGCCTGAGCTCTTATATTTTCACTGTCCTGTCTGAATTTGTAAACGAGATAATCAACCCAGAGCTTGCCGAGTAAGGAAGTATCTGAACTTAAAGACTTTTCACCTATAAAACCTACATAGGAGTAAGACTGTCCTTTTGTATCTGCTTCAGAACCCCCAAGAAGGCTGAACTGAACAGAAAACACCTCCATAGATGTGATCAAGATAAATGGAATAACGAGCTTCCTCACAGCATCCTCCTTCTATGCAGTTGCATAAAGATCCTCTTTCTGAGGTTTTGAAGTTCTTTCCTTTCCAAACTGAATACCGTATCTAAAAGCTTTGACACCGTAAAAGTTTATTTCCTTTGCCCACACGATCTTTCCAGTAGTTACCTCATACTTATCTGATCCACCAAAGTTAATGGATATGTATTCTCCAGGAATCTTTTTATAAGTAAGTATCCTTATACCCCATTCGCCTATGTCTTCCGTTGTATAGGGTATAAACTCTCCATGGGAGAAGATAAGACCAGGTATGTGAATCTCTAATCTCCTGCTTCTGCGCTTAAAGTACTCCCCAGTGAGAAGTAATATAGCAAAGGACAGGGGCGTGTGAAACGGTTTGTCGTGATCCTCCATATACTTCTTCAGAAAGAATTTGAAGTTGAGAGCTGTTATTTTCCTTTTCTTTTCATCGTCCAGTTCATAAAATCTAACACCGATCCTGTTGAGGGCGAGTTCTTCAATTCTTTTTGCATAAAGAACAATTCCTTTCACTATGAGATCCGTGTCTTGGGGGATGAGATTCAGTTCAATGTCCTGACCTCTTTCAAAATCTGTTGGAGATATAAGGGATGCTCCTCCCTCGTGCAGATCCTCAACGGATACGGCTGTGCTGATTCCGTTCACACGCACCATGGCAGGGAAGTTTACAGGAAATCTAAAATTCTTCCTCTTATGCTTTTTTCTCAGTGTCCACAGGATACAGGAAGACGCTACTCCTGTATTCAGCAAAGCCCAAAATATATTCGCAATATACATATCCCTGTTGGGAAGCTCACCAAGTCTTATAACTGCGTATCCGATACCAAGAACGCTTCCTGCGAGTATAAGTGCTTGAGGTACTATCTCAGACAGTCTGACCTTATTTCCGTTTTCCTTATCGGTTACCTTAAACCTGAGTTTCTTAAATTTGAAAAATCCCAGAATAGATTTCATAAAGGAGAAGAAGCGAGCCATATTGTATTGCTCAAGAATTATGAACTTCCCGTAACCCCTTGACATCTCTTCAAAAGCCCAGATGGAAAGGAGTATATGGGGAATAAAAACGGGCAGAAACTCCTTCAGACTAATACTTATGGGAAATATTCCAGTAAAAAGTACTATTACAGGTGATATGTAGAATATCGCCTTCTGGAAACCGTCAAAGTAAGTTGTCATGGAAGCAAAGTAGTTTATTCTCTGGGGAAGTGTCAGTCCCCTTATAAAGAGGGGGTTGTCTTTCAGGAATACCTGCATAGCTCCCTGTCCCCATCTCTCTCTCTGAGTTTTGAAAGGTGCATAGGTTGGAGGAGCCACACCGTATGCCAGCGTTTCAGGATGATATACAGATTTCCATCCCTTTGAGTGCAATCTTATTGAAGTATGGAGGTCCTCTGTAACTGTTCCTGTGGCAAACCCGCCAATGCTCTCAAGGGCTTTTCTTCTGATAACGGCACAGCTACCACAGAAGAAGGCTGAGTTTGACCTATCCTTACCTCGCATTATAACCCTGAAGAAAAGGGACTGTTCAGTCCAGAGTTTGCCCTTTACCATTCTGTGTTGATATGAGTCTATGTTGTAAAAATCCTGAGGAGTCTGCACAAAGGCTACTCTTTCATCATCAAAATAGCCGAGGGTTTTGTCAAGGAAATCAGGTTCAGGAACGTGGTCAGCGTCAAAAACAGCTATAAAATCCCCGTCTGTTTTAGAAAGTGCGTTATTGAGATTACCTGCCTTTCCATTTCTGTTATCTACCCTTGCTATGTATTCACAGCCGAGCTCTTCACAAAGTCTCCTTATTTCAGGTCTGTTACCATTATCAAGCACGTAGGTTTTATGAGGGTAGTTCATATCAATAGCACCCTGTATGGTCCTGCGCAGAACCTCTTCGCTTTCATTTAAAGTTGGTATGAAGACGTCCACTCTAAGACCCTTAGGAGCTGGTTTTGGTTTCCTGTCTGCAAACTTCCATACCATATAAAAGAACATCAGACTCGCTACAAATCCATAAAGCTCGGCTCCGTAGAGAATGACCGAGAACAGCATTGCATCTTCATTGACTGTTCCCAGCCTCCATATCATGTAGTAAAGGGACACAGAGATGGAGACCGCCACCAAGGCTCTTCTCAAGAGTTCTATTCTTTTCTTCATGTACGATACCTCCAGCCATACTTTTGCAATTTGTGTGCCATTGCAAAAGTATTGGAAATCAAAAAGTACAGGTTTAGAGAAATTTCCAAAAGTAAAGAGATTTACACTTACTACTTAATATGTTGATAAATCAATCAAAACATATGTGTAAATAGATTTTACAAATGTAAAAACCGTTTACACTTAGAACTTAAAGGGTATTCTAAACTCAATTATATAATCTGGAGCATCCTCAGTAAGTCCCATATATACAGAAAAGCTTACGGGTATCGAAGGAGTCAGAGATAGACCTGCACCAAATTTGAATAAAGCGGTGTTTAAAATTGAGTTATTAACCCTCTTCTTACCTTTATTTGTTTCAACATATGTTGATAAAGTGTAATTCTGAATAAACTGAGCTGTTATAGAAAATGTATAGCTAAGTGCGTAAGCCATTCCAAGATTGAAGTTGATAGTGTCACCAGGATGAACTTTTTTGAGATAACCTTCCTCATTTAGAACCTCACTTTTAATACTCTTATTTACTTCTTCTGTAATATTGTATATATATCCCAAACCTCCAAATACAACTACTGGATCTATTCCTTTAACCAAATTAATCCCTCCTCTGGCGGAATAGTAACCTGTTCCCGTTGGCACATCACTTTCAGAATCTATATCAAAAGGACTTTTTCCTGTCTTTGTTTTGAATCCTACGTTGAATATAACAGCTGGTCTGGTAGCTGTTTCCTTTAGAGGCTGAATGCTTATACCAAAAGCCACATCTCCAAGTCCGAATCGTTCCATATGTCTATCGCCTTTTTCTGTTGCCCCACTTCCTGTAACACCAACCATGTCGTATCTGTAAACGATAGGTATGCTAAGTTCAAGCTGAAGATAATTGGTAACCCCATATCTGAACATAAATGTGTTTACAAAAATATTTCTTTTCGCAGTTTCAATTCCAAATTGCCCAAGCGTTAGGAAAACTGGATCAAGTATTGCGAAACTCTCCAAGAATATCTGCTTTGCAGAGTAGAATGTGTAAGTAAAGTTCTCCTCAAATTCAAATTGCCCTTTTTTTAAAAGGACATAGTCCCTTTCAAACTGAGATAGAGCTTTTTCCGGTCTGCTCTCTCCTCCTTGAGGAAAACTTATAGCGCTGACAAAAATAAGTGTAAGCAAGACAAGACTAAAATTTTTCATAAACATACCCTCCTTCCCCGCCATTTTACAACTAATTAAAAGTCTGTGCTGTATCTGTATGTCGGCAGAATAGGAGGCATAAGCTCACCTCTGAGCATACCAGCATTAACAGTCTGCATGTCTTTTTCCGTGACAATTAAGCCATTCTCTATATCCTTGTCCTTAGCCTCTATAACCAAGGCTATATTTTTGTACCATATCTTCTCAAATTCCTGTGGTGTCATTACAGTATTACCAAAAGCTGGATCAGCTATAAACACGCGACCTTTGTAAATTCCTCTAAACACTACGAAATGCTTGTAGTTTCCAATGACCACGGTAACTATCGCTGGTTTATTTAAAGAAACTAACCCTCTCAAGTTAGTCTTTATCCCATACGCTTTATAACCTTTTCTCTCCGCATATCTTTTCATATCCAGTAGAGAAAATCCTTTCCTCCTGGTAATTTTCTCCTTATTGCCATATTCAAACATTTCTCTTGTTACCTGATCTTCTTCTACAGGTGCCTTTAAGTAGTAATTGAAGATTGTAGCAACAGTAGCTGAACCACAGCTGTAATCCAGCTTTTGTCGGACTATATTAGTAAATTTCAACTCTGACGCCGGTTTTACGTTCATCCTGACAGAAGTTGATACACCCACTACTGTTCCCAGAGGGATATATACCGATGCTTTGTCTCCCTTTCCCACATAGGAGCAACTGAAAACAACAGGAAGCAACAGGAGAGGGAGCCACCTCATGGCAATGTACTCCCGTTTATAGCATTAAGCACAGTATTGATGTTGAAAGTTGGATTGGTTAGGCTTGACTCAATAATTATGAATATGTTGTAGGAGTTGTTTACAGCTGAGTTAGAGGCGTTTACCGGATTCCATGCATTTCCCTGTGCGTTATCTGTTACTATGACTGAGCCACTCATGTCAATGTTACCGTTGAAGTTTATTGTTTGTATAACGTTTCCGAGCGTACTATCCACAATGTCTCCAACTGCACCGTTTATTATGTTTAAACCCTGAGCGTAAACCTCATCAAGTTCGCGATCCGAAACAAATGTTATATCCTGTGCTTTTGAAAAGGAGATAAGTGCAAATATGCTAAGAAACGATATCGCTACTATCCTACTCATGCTACTTCCTCCTAACTATGTCTCCGCAAACTTGATAGATAAGTCTTTCCTTCCCAACAAGTTGCCAAGACAGTCTTATGTTTATAAAAGCACTCCCCTTCTTGCCGTATTGCTTTTGGGCGTTAATAACACTGGAAACGAGAACATCGTTCATGATTTTCGGTAAATCCGAATCTTTTTTCGGATATTTAACTGTATAAACGTAACAGGTGTTATCCACTATTTCATAAGATTTCAAACCTGCATTACCGAAAGAAACAATGAACTTCTCAGCTCCGATGCCTATTTCCACCAGCAAGAGTAGGAGCAAAGCTACTAACTTCATTTCTACCTCCATTTAAAAAAGAGGGGGAAGGGGAACCCCCTCCTTAGCATGCTCAGAATCCCATGGGAACCGGTAGGAAGAACGCACCGATTTCAGCATTTCCAGCTATTGCTATATCCCCAGAGGCTTGATTGGAGAAGTTTATAGCAGTCTGGACATTTGTCTGAGTGACAACAGAGTTGGATACCACACCATTCACAACGGCTACGTTTGAACCACCGTTGATCGCGGAAGTTGCAGCATTAACTATCATCCACCCAGTAGCCTTTCTTTGGGCATTGTCATTTAGCTGAACAGAGTTCATGTTGTTGTCCTGATCCGTTTCTGAGAGATCTGAACAGAAACAGTTTTCTATTATCTGCCTTTGCTTGTTGAGGTTTATAGCAAGTGCAAGAGTATCGGCACTGGCAAAATTATTGTGGTTGCTTGCATACTGAACATTAGTCTGGGATATGTTGCTTCCATCAACAGGACCATCAACAGACAGTATGTTTATACCTGAGTTAACGGCAGACTGAGCCATGTTGATAGCGCTGAGTGTAGAAAGCTCCCTTTGAGCATTGTCATTCAGCTGAACTGAGTTGTTGTTATTGTTCTGATCAAGTATTTTGGCATGAACAGTATGAATGTACTGACCAGGCTCACCTGCAATTTCAGCATTTGCAGCCACAGCCATATTTTCCGATTCAGGATTTCCGACATAAGCATGTGCTTCATTATCAAAGTTTCTTGCTGTCTGGTAGTTTCCTTGAACCAGTGTGCTTGAGGATACAGAAGTAGTTGCCATTATATTGATACCCGTATTACCCGCAGATACTGCAGAGTTGGTTATATCAAGTCCGGAAGCCTTTCGCTGAGCATTATTGTTCAGCTGTACAGAGTTGTTGTTGTTATCTTGGTCTTCAATGTATGCAAGATCACCTTCGTAAGTCCCTTCTGCGTTAAGTACGTTCTGAGTTTGTTTATTAAGATTTCCAGCAACCGCTATACCTGTAGGAGCTTCTGCCTTAGCAACGTTTAGGTGGCTCTCTGCATTCTGGGAATTTGTCTGGGAGAGCGTGCTTCCGGATACATCACTCATTGACATTACATTAAATCCGTGGTTATAAGCAGAGTTTGCTAAATTCGTCATTACTATTGCTTCAGCTTCTCTTTGAGCATTGTTGTTTAGCTGAACGGAGTTATTGTTGTTATCCTGATCGTAGATGCTGTTTGGTTCATCTGACGAAGAATATTCATTAGTTATTTTCTGGGTGACCCCAAGCTCAACGTTTCCTGCCACAGCTATAGGTTGTTCTCCATCCTGAGCTTCTGCATAGTTGCTCATGTTCTTTGCAATTTGTGTATTTGTCTGCGTGCCATTGGTTCCAGACACAGCACCTGCGGCAAATATGTTTATACCTGTGTTTGCTGATGATATGGCTATATTTTCAAGTAGAAGTCCCGAAGCTTTTCTCTCCGCATTGTTGTTTAGCTGAATGGAGTTATTGTTGTTGTCCTGGTCTCTGATATCTCCGTTATTTGTCACAGTTTGCCATTCCTTATCAAGGTTCACTGCTATAGCAATTTTCTCTTCAGCATCATCGTTATTAGCAGTATTCATGTGATTTACAGCTGTCTGAATATTGGTTTGTGAGAATGTGTGGCTAAAAGACTTATCAGAGTTCCCGGGAGTATCTGTCGGAGGTTCTACATCGTCAGGCGGACCTTCTTCACCATCAAGCAGTATATTTATCGCCGCGTTTACCGAACTCTTCGCCGAATTGATAATACCCGCCGCCGATGCATCCCTTTGGACGTTATTGTTCAACTGAACTGAATCAAGGTTGTTGTTCTGCCCATTTATCTCGGCGAAATGTCTGTTGTCATTATCAATAACCTGAAGTCCCTGCGCGCTAACTTCATCAAGTTCTTCCTCATTTATTACCTGCATATCTCCCGCAGTTGCGGAGATGCTTATCGCTCCAACTGCAAATATCGCAGAAAGTAAAAGCTTCTTCTTACTCATAATTGACACCTCCTTAAAGTGCTTTTAAATTTTTAGGCATAAAGGTTCTCTTAGGCGCTCCGGCGCCTCTTTTAACTCCTTTTTCCCCCGTTACTCGGGAGCTAAGTGTTTACCTCCTCTCCTCATAGCTTTACCTCCTAAGGTTTTCA
>CAZPVY010000018.1:0-24350 GCA_964590265.1 uncultured Aquifex sp.
GCTTGAATTCTTCCTTCTCAATTTCAGGAACGAGATAGTGGTAGTTGGTGTTGAACCACTTGGTCATCTCAAGGGCACTCTTGCCCCGAGCCATTTCAAAGTAGGTTTCCAATCCCTTAAACTCGCCGAATCTCTGAGGGACTGCTCCCACCATAAGGGCGGTATCAAGCATGAAATCATAGTAGGAAAGCTCGTTTGAAGGAATTACGTCTGCGTTCTCTTTATAAAGCTCAGCCCTCCAGAGGGCTAAATCTCTCATACCTGCATGGAGTTCATCCTCACTTATCTTTCCCTTCCAGAAATCTTCCAGAAGTTTTTTGAATTCTCTCCTTTCTCCGAGCTTTGGGAACCCAAAGGCAACAGCTTTCATAGTTTTTCCTCCAAAGGAATAGTAGCGAACTTTTAATTATAATCTACCGGTCTAAGATATAAAGGTTCTTTTTAAAGAAAGAGGGTCTGGAATCAAACCCCCATATCGCTTGCCTGCTCGTCAGTAAGTACCCTACCTTGATCCTTCAGTTCTTCAACCTTAGACTCACATCTATCAAGGAGTTCCTTGAGTCTCACAGGAGCTTCTGTCAAGGGAAGAGAGGAATCGTATATCTCACCTTTCACACCACACTCCTTGAAAGCTTCGTAGAGCATCCTCAGACCCTTCTCAGCTTCGGGTCCGTTCCTTCTGACAACCCATATCCAGTTAGGATCAAGCTTTCCTTCTTTCTTAAGATCTCTGATCGCGTTTGCAACACCTTCTCCGAGGGTAACGTCAATCCTTGTATTGTTCGCAGTTCCACCGCACACAAGGACTCCCCTTATACCGGGCTTGGAAAGAATTATTCTTGTTATCTTGTACATCTTCTCAGCAGGAGGGTTTCCTCCGATATCGGTAAAGTTGGCAGGTTTCATACCTATTGCGTAGGTTGTTTCTATAGTAACCGTTGATCCCCCTCCACCGAAGGTCATCATGGCTATATCACCGTCCATTTCAACGTAGGAGCCTGCTTTACCTCTGTGGTCGTCCTTGTCTATCTCCGCAGCAGCAATCTCCCTCTCTGTTGGTGGTCTCTTGAGGGCTGTTCTTACACCGTATATCTTCGCCGGGGGAATTGAAGCGTCATCATCAATTTTCACAACCGCATCAAGAGCTCTTACTCTGAGTTTTCCACCGACATCAACTATCGCAAGAGGATTTATCTCAAGGAGTCTCGCCTCTGCTTCCCAGAAAGCTCTGTACATGTTAGCAATTACCTCTGAAAGCTCCCTTAGAGCAGACATGTATTCGTGAGGATAGCCGAGATCAAGCAGATAGTTTCTCACCATATGAGGATAAAGCCCTTTGAGAGGATCTATGGGAAAGATTCCTATCTTTGAGGGATCAACCTCTTCTATATCAACTCCACCTTCAAGGCTGAGGGTGAGAACCGGACCTCTGACTTCCGTTGAATAGGTTATTGATGCATACAGCTCCTTAACGATATTTGCCTTTTCAACTACAAGAACTCCTACAGGCATCTCGCCGTAAACGGGATACTCAAGGAGACTCTTAATCTCTTCAAGAGCTTCCTCAGGAGAGGAGCATAGCCTTACAGCTCCAGCTTTCCCTCTCTTTCCAACAAGAACCTGAGACTTTACAACACACTCACCAAGCTGATTTGCGAAGTTCTCCACGTCTTCAGTAATGTGATCCACAAACATATACTTGAGTGTAGGAATATCGTATTTCTTAAAGATTTTGTCGTAAGCTTCGTACTCGTACAGATCCATTCCCTTGCCTCCAAACAGTGTTTTATAGAATTATAGCTTACAACGGGAAAAAAAGGTGGTAAAATAATTAGTCTGTAAGCATACAGCACATTCAGGAGGTCTGGATAAGATGGCTAACACGAGGCAGGCTATAAAGAGAGCAAGAAGGGACGCCAGAAGAAGAGAAAGAAACAGATATCACCTTTCAAGGATGAGAACTTACATAAAGAAGTTCAGAAAGATGATACAGGAAGGCAAGTTAGAAGAGGCAAAGCAGTTCCTTCCTGAGGTAATAAGCGTTATCTATCATACTGCAAGCAAAGGTGTTATTCACAAGAACGAAGCTGCGAGGAGGGCTTCAAGAGTTCATGAACTTCTTAACAAGGCTCTGAAAGAGTCTCAAAGTTAATTCCTCCCTGAGGATATAGAGGGCTGAGAAGTAAATAAAAACGGCGGAAGGTAAGGATATAAAAATTACGGACAAAGGACTCAGATCAGTTTCTTTTATGTAAAACACAATTACGCTCATAAGTGCAGTTGCAGGAACAACTTTGGCGGTGGTTTTTGCCAGCGATACACCGTCAGGTCTTATTTTACTTTTACCCATCAAGTACATAAGACCGAAGATAGACGAGATAGCAGTTCCCACAGGAAGTCCGAACACACCGAGATTCAGGACAAAAGCAAATATACTTGCAAGAATACCCTCACTCAGGATGGTTAAAAAGGAAGCCTTTACCGGTGTTGCAGTATCTCCCTTTGAGAAAAAGACTGCGGAAAGCACTTTCTGAAAAGAGAAAAACAGCAAACCTAAGCTGTAAATTGAAAGAGCACCCGCAGTATATCTTACATCCTCCTCCGTGAAACTCCCTCTATGGTAAACGACCCTGATTATCTCTTCTGCTAAGATGAGAAGACCTGCCGTCGCAGGTATCATGAATATGAGAATTAGCCTGAAACCGTTGGTAGTTTCAAACCTCTTATCGGCAGGACTCTTTGAGAGGATTGAGAGAAGCGAGTTTGCTACTCCTACGGAAACAATACCAAAAGGAAGCTGATAGAGCCTGTTTGCGTAGTAAAGGTAAGATATCGCACCAGTTTTTAAAAAGGAAGCTAAGAAGGTATCTATAAACAGCGAGAGCTGGTTTACACCAAAGCCCCCCAGAGCAGGAGCGAGCCTTCTCAGAAGCAGTTTGACGTCCTCATCAAAGCTGAGCTTGAAGGCAAAGGGAACTCTTTCTTTTGCAAGAAAAGGAACATTGATAAGAACTTGGAATAATCCTCCCAGAAGAACACCAACAATTAAAGCAACGTAACCGTATTTGTTTGAGATTAGCAAAAGGACAAATAGGAACACTCCGTTAAAGACAGCCTGAGAAAAGGCAGGAATGAAGAACCTCTCCCTGACGTTCAAAATACCCATGAAGAAGGCATTTAAACCCACCAAGAACAGATAGACAAAGAGGAAACGAGCCATAAAAACCGCAAGAGAAAAAGTCTTCTCATCCCTGAGCCCGGGAGCTATCAGAGAAACTATGTATTCGGACAGAAGTATTCCAAGAAACGTTATCAGAGCGTTTGTAAGGATGTAAAAGGCAAACACCTTGCTCAGAAACTCTTTCTCTCTGCCCTTTCCAACAGCTTCTGAATAAAGGGGAACGAAAGCGGCGTTGAACCCACCCTCACCCAGCAGCCTTCTGAAGCTGTTGGGTATCCTGAAGGCAACGAAGAAGGCATCGGATACATAGGTAGCTCCGAAGTAGTAAGCTATTCCTGCATCTCTCAGAAAACCAAGAATCCTGCTTATCAGGGTGCCAAAGGCAAAACTCAGGGCAAAGCGTATCAGTTTCATCTCAGAATGGATCCACTTTGACCTCAATTATATCCTTTCTGAACTTTTGTGAAAGTTGTCTTACTTTCTGCAGGATTCTTCTATCTTTAAACTTTACAAGAAAGTCGTAACATTCCTCTCTGAGGTTGTAACTCATCTTGACATAAGGCGATACTGTCTTAACTATGTAGCCTTCTATGTCCCTTCTCCTGCTTTTTATAAGCATCAATCTACAGAACGGAGGAAGAAGCTCCTTTTCCCTTTCCTCAAGCTCTCTCTCGTAGAAATTCTTGTATTGCCCTTTTGCGAGATACTCAAATATATCCTCTTCAGGAAAGATGCTTTGAACCACCAAGGTTTCTCCTGTTATCATCAGTGCCTTCAGGAGATAAATGAACATATCTTCCCGAGCCCGGTAAGAAGGAACGGATAGCATGCTGTCTGCAGACATAACAACTGTAAGGTCATAACTCTCATGCCAATCAGGATAGGTTGAAAAGTGAAAGTTCTCCTTGAGTCCAAAGTTCCTTTCCACAACCTCCACCGCTTTCTCTATTCCGAATCCGATTTCTTCAACCTCACCCTCGCATTCCGGACACATGAGCTCGCTTTGTCTGTACCTGCAGTTTGTACAGTATATCTCTGCTCTCTTTTGAGAGTAAGTGAGGAAAGTTCCACATTCGGGACACTGAACCACACTTTCACACCTTGGACAGTAAACGTAGCTGTAGCCCTGTTTGGGAATAAGAAAAAGAACCTTCTTTCCCCCGCTTTGGTTTATAAGTCTGTAAACTTCCTGCGTGAGTATCTCATCAGGGCTTCTCCTGACAATACTGATCCTTGGAGAATTTCCCGAATGTTCTTCCAGTTCCATCCTCTTATTCCTGACAAGGTGATAAGAGCTGACTGTTGGTGCTGGAGTTGTAAAAATGAGCTCAGCTCCGATCTTTTTTGAGAGGATGTATGTCAGCCTTCGCAGATCAATCCCTCCTACATGCCTGAGTTTCACCCCGGCTGAGCTTTCGTTGAAAAGAACCACACAGCCAGTATCTCTTGCAGGACAGAGAGAAGCAATGTAAGAACCTACGACTACATTAGCCACATTCTGGGCATAAAACCAGTTTTCGACGAGTTTTTTCGGAGGAATCCTTGAGTGTATTTCAAGTAGTCTGTCTCCGAACTCTGTCCTCAAGAGCTGGACCGCTTCGTTCAGATCACCGGTATCTGAGAAAATGATGAGCGTTGATTTACCCTTTGAAAGATTTCTCTCACAGATAGCTGAGATCTCCTCAAGGCATCTTTTGAATCTGCCCCAGAGGATAAGCCTTTCTTTTCTTATACGCCTAACAGGTATTTCCTGTTTTAAAGGAATACCCTTTACCGAACCCGCATACTCGGTTTCAACCTCAACAAGACCCCTCTTTATAAGGTCGTTGATATCCCTCTTCCTAAAGCCCCATTCTGAAAGCTCCTCCTCGCTTACTGCAGTGCGACCGCTCAAAAATACGAGTAATCTTTTCTTTTCGGTGTTTCTTATTCTCTTTAGTGCAATCTCAAGAGGGACTTTCAACCTGTAAAACTTTATCTCAATCTTCGGAACTATCCATTCTTTTCTCTTTATAAGAAAGCCCTTTTCAAAGAGAAGCTTGAGCAGTGACGGATTGTACTTATTTTTGAGGTTTTTAAGCTTAACTCCCTTCCTCTTCTTTACGTATTCAATAACCTCAAGACTCCTTTTATCCAGTCCGATGGGCTTTTTACCCGAGGGAAGGACAAGCTCCTCTTGATGCCACAGAAAGACTGAGGGAAGCAACTTGAAAAGCAGAGCACCTCTGGGTATCAGGTAATCAGAGGAAAGTTCTTCAACAAGGTTTAATTGAGAAGCGCCCAGAAGGGGAGCCGCATCAGGGAAAGAAATTATCTCTTGTTCGGTTTCCTCATTGCCCGTTCCTATAACTATCCCCGTGGTTCCTCCTTCTTTTGTAGGAACAAGAACCCGCCAACCTAAAGGACTCTCCTCCCTGCCCCATTCACCTCTAAACAGTTTGCTTTTTCCTGTCGGCAGTAAAACCCGAAATATCATTAACCTTTATCTTTCAGCGCTGATAGAACCTTCTCATCAAGCTCAACCATCTTCTTTATATTCCCTGTGTGGGCAAAGGGAATTATCCCTGTTATAGTCGAACCCGGGAAGAGGGAGTTTTCAACACTATCTATGGACATTTCAAATACGGAGACATCAAAGGGAACACCTTCTATTTTTTTTAGGATTTCCTTTGCGGTTCCATAACATGTCAGGGATTTGTCAGGGGCAAATATCTGAACTGCAACTTTCCCAGTCTGCCTTATGTTTTCTGAAGTTCTTGCTTTGGAGCTTACAGCTATTCTGAGTGTTCTCTCGTCTATTGGATATATCCACGTTATAAATGTCATGTGCTGGTTACCTTCTGAATCAACAGTTCCAACCACAACAGGAAAAACTCCAAGGTCTCTCATCAGGTCTATAAGCTCCCTAGGTAGCATTTCAAACCTCCTGCTTTGAAGTTTTAATGTTATCATAACAGGGTTGTAACCTAAAAGGGATGTTAATATAATTTTTTATATAGAGAGACTAATATCTAAGGTTCAAACACCAAAAACACAGGAGGTGGAGAAAATGGCTGGAAAGGTCAGAGTTGCCATAGTAGGAGTCGGCAACTGTGCAAGCTCTCTCGTTCAGGGAATTTACTACTACAAGAAGAAGGGAACTGTAGATGTAAGTGGACTTATGCACGAGGACATAGGTGGGTATAAGCCCTGGGATATTGAGATAGTGGCTGCCTGGGACATAGACGCCAGAAAGGTCGGGAAGGATGTCTCGGAAGCCATTTTCGCACCTCCTAATTGCACAGCGGTGTTTGAGCCTGATGTTCCTTACATGGGTGTTAAGGTAAGAATGGGAAAGGTTCTTGACGGATTTGCCCCCCATATGAAAGATTATCCCGAGGATAGAACTTTCGTCCTTGCTGATGAGAAGGAAGATGAGCTTGAGGACGTTGTCAGAGTTCTTAAGGAGACTCAGGCTGATGTCCTTATAAACTATGTTCCCGTCGGTTCAGAAAAAGCGGCAAGGTTTTACGCGCAAGCTTGCTTGGAGGCAGGTGTATCCTTCATAAACGCAATGCCCACGTTCATTGTTTCTGATCCTGAATGGGCTAAGAAGTTTGAAGAGAGGGGAATTCCGGTCGTTGGAGATGATATAAAGTCTCAGGTAGGTGCAACCATAGTTCACAGAACCCTCACCCAGCTCTTCATAGACAGGGGTGTTAAGATTGACAAAACCTATCAGCTGAACTTCGGAGGAAACACAGACTTCTTGAACATGCTTGCAAGGGAAAGACTAAAGACCAAAAAGGTCTCAAAGACGGAAGCCGTTACCTCCCTGATACCCAACGGCATGAGCTGGGAGAATGTTCACATTGGACCTTCCGACTGGGTGCCATGGCTCAAGGACAGGAAGATAGCATACATCAGGCTTGAGGGTAAGCTCTTCGGTGATGTTCCTATGTATGTTGAGCTCAAGCTGGACGTTGAGGATTCACCCAACAGCGCCGGTTCAATGATAGATGCAATAAGGTGTGCAAAGCTCGCAAGAGACAGGGGGATAGCTGGACCCCTTTACTCAATCAGCGCCTACACGATGAAGCATCCTCCCGTCCAGTATCCTGACTGGCAGGCTAAAAAGATGGTTGAGGAATTTATCAGAGGTGAAAGAGAGAGATAATTTTGGGGGCGGGCTTTCCCGTCTCCTTCTCCATAAAGGAGAAAAACTTTTTTAGAGATTCAAGATGCTCTTCACCGAGTCCGTAGTCAATGCATTTTGAAAAGTATTCTTTCAAAAATCCTCTGTTTGCAGGGAGATTTACCTTTCCAGTCTTAAAATCTTTAAAAAACTTCATGAGAGAGCTTTTTATTCCTTCATAGAGTTTATAAACACGCTCCTTTGGAGCGTCTTTTCTGACGAGGAACAGAGCAAAAACAAAGGGCAGTCTTTGAGTTCTGAACCATTCCTCACCAAGATCATAGATAAAAGGGAAATTTTCCCTTAGCTGAAGCGCCTCATCTCCTATAGCAAGGAAAGCATCTTCTCCTTCAACTACCTCCTCAACCTCATGGTCGTAAACTTCCTTAAGAAGATAAAAGAGTAAATATCTTGAGGTAAGCGAGCTCGGGGTTATCTTTATCCTTTGTACCTTCTGCATCGGTTTTTTTGAAAGCAGGAGAACAGAGCAAACTTTACCTTTTGAGGATATAGATATGTCAGGAAGTATAAAGTAGCTTTCAGGGTTGAAGAAGTACTCTGCGGAAGAGACTATACCAGCATCTATAATACCTTTTCTAAGAGCTTTAACAAGCTCTGAGGGATGACCTTCAATTATCTCAAAACCCTCAAGAGAGTAAAAAAGAGGTAGCGTGTTCAGATAGCTAACCTTACCGACTTTTAACATACCTGAGGGTAACCCATCACAACTTATTAGAAAGCTCTATGAACTCCTCTAACTTTCTTTTAGCACTTCCACTGTCTATTGACTCTTTAGCCATCTCAAGAGCTATCTTTCTGTCGTCTGTTTTTCCCGAGGCAAGAATGCCAAAAGTGGCATTCAGGAGAACTATATCTCTATGAGGTCCTTCCTCACCTTCCAACACGGAAAAGCCCATCCTGAAGCTTTCTTCAGGAGAGTTTATGCAGACCTGCTGAAGATTCTTTCTCTCAATTCCGAGCTCTTCGGGAACGAACTCATAGAGTTTTACCTCACCTTTCTCCACCTCGCCTATCAAAGTGGCATTAGATATGGAGATCTCATCTACTCCATCTTTTCCATGAACAACAAAAGCCTTTATGATTCCGAGCCTGTTAAGAACATGAGCGAGCTTGTCCACGAGCTTGTCAGAGAAGACACCCATTATCTGACGCTTTGCACCCGCAGGATTTGAAAGAGGTCCTACGAGGTTAAATATAGACCTGATTCCCACCTCACGTCTCGGTCCTATAACCCTTTTCATCGCAGGATGGAAGAGAGGTGCGAACATAAAACCTATTCCTATTTCCTCAATCATCATTGCTACTTTATCAGCGGGTAGGTCTATTTTCGCTCCCGCCTGCTCAAGGAAGTCTGCACTCCCACACTTTGAAGACACAGAACGGTTTCCGTGCTTTGCCACTCTCACTCCTGCTCCTGCAAGGACAAAAGCTGTTACCGTGGAAACGTTAAATGTTCCAGACTTATCTCCTCCCGTTCCGCAGGTATCAACGAGCTCTTCGGGATTTGAAACCACTACCTTTGTAGCTCTCTCCCTGAACAGCCTACCCGCACCCTCTATTTCTTCTACGGTTTCTCCCTTCATCTTCGTGCCCATTATAAAGGCACCTATCTGAGCATCTGTTACATTTCCATCAACTATTTCTGTAAGGACATCATACATCTCATCGCTTGTGAGATCTTCCTTCTCCGAAAGTTTGTGGAGTATATCCCTTATATCCATGAGCTAAATTTTATAACAAATGAAGGGAACCTACCTTGTCTTGGACAGAAGGCTTGAAAAGTTCAGAGAAGTCCTTAGAAAGAGGCAGAAAGATCTAATTGTATTTTTTGACAACGTGAGAAACGAACACAACTTTTCTGCGATACTGAGAACGTGCGATGCTGTAGGTGTTCTAAGAGTCTATTACTACTCTGAAGGAGAGATTTTGATAAACGAGGGAATAAGCATAGGTGCCCAAAAGTGGCTCTTTGTAGAAAGGGTTACTGATCCCGTTAGAAAGCTGGAGAATTTGAAAGAAGAAGGCTTCCAAATAGTTACCACATGGTTGGGTGAGGATAGTAGAGACTTTAGAGAAGTGGATTATACAAGACCGACGGTGCTTGTTGTTGGTAACGAGCTTAAAGGAGTGTCGGAAAAAGTTCTCAAGTTATCAGATCGTAAGGTAAAGATACCGATGATGGGTATGGTAAGAAGCTTAAATGTATCCGTTGCAACCGCCGTTATACTTTACGAAGCTCAGAGGCAGAGGTGGGAAAAGGGAATGTATAAGAATCCAACTCTCAGCGAGGAGGAGATGGAGGAGATAATCTATAAGTGGGCTTATGAGGATGTAATCAAGAATAGAAAGAATTAGGAGTAAACTTAAAACACCTTAAACTAAATTTTAAAATTATGGAGGCACTGTTTTTGATATTTGTCTTCACCATAAGGAGGGACTACTGTGAACATAGCGTCTAAATACCTTCCCAAATACACCGTAAAAGATTACGAAAGCTGGGAAGGGGACTGGGAACTTATAGAGGGAGTTCCTTATGCACTTGCATCTCCTACCTTTGAACATCAGCGGGTTGTTGGAAAAATATTCAGGTTTTTGGACGAACAGCTTGAAGAAAAGTGTCCTGAATGCACGGTCGGTATAGATACTGATTACGTAATAGACGAACATACAGTTGTTAGACCTGATGTTTTTGTGGTATGCGGAGAGGTAAAGGGAAAGATATTGAGAACTCCGAAGGTAATATTTGAAGTGGTATCTGAAAGCACTTCCGAGAAAGATGAGAAACTAAAGTTTGAACTCTACGAAAGAGAAAGCGTTGAATACTACGTTATAGTTTTTCCTTCACTCAAAAAAGCTAAAGTTTACAGGCTATTTGATGGGAAATACAGAAAGTTAAAGGATGTAGTTAATGATAGTTTGGAACTTGAAGTAGATGAATCCAGGATTTATTTAGACTTTTCAAAAGTTTGGATTACATAAGTCCGTAAGATTTTAGGATTTCCGCAAGCTCTTTATCGGTCTTTGCCTTTTCTCTGAGGGTTTCAATAAGTTTTCTTACTTTTCCTTCTCTTTCAAGGTATTCAATAGTTTCTTCCCTTGCTTTCCTGATTACCGTTCTTCTGTCCCACCATGCAAAGGCTATAACACCTCCTGTTAAAGTGGTAAAGATACCCGTCAAAATCCATAAAAAGTTAAACATCTGTTCAAATCTTTTATTCATATCCTCCCTGAGTTCCGATATTCTTTTGTCCACCTGCTCAAATCTTTTATCCACTTGCTCAAATCTTTTGTCTATCTGCTCAAATCTCTTATCTACCTGCTCCATAAAGATTTTTAAGGTAGTTTCAAGTTTTATGAGCCTTTCTCTGTCTTCCTGAGTGAATCCGGTTTCTTTTGAAAAGGTAAAACCTGCATAAAGCAGTAGGCTTATTAGGAAAATCTTTTTTAAGTGGTTCATAATTTATAATATACTTCACTCTCTAAGCCTTTCATGATGGCTTTGCTTAAACCTGCGTTTTCAATACTTCATAAAATTGCAACCATACTGAAACGCTTTAGATTTAAAACGGTATGACTGTTAAGGAAAAGAGGTTTACATATAGGGACTATCTGAAACTTGAAGACGATAAAAGATACGAGATAATTGAGGGAGAGCTTCTTATGGCACCTGCGCCGAGACCCTACCATCAGGACGTTTGCAGGGAACTGTTTTTGAAACTGCACAGCTACGTCAAAAATAAAAATCTCGGTAAAATTTACTTTGCACCTGTTGACGTTATCCTTGATGAGGAGAATGTAGTTCAGCCTGACATCCTTTTTATTTCAAAGGAGAGACTCGGCATCATAAAGGAAAGGGGAATATTCGGCACTCCAGACCTTGTGGTTGAGGTGGTTTCTCCTTCTACCTTTGTGAGGGATACGGAAAGAAAGAGAAAACTTTATGAGAGGTTTGGTGTTAAAGAGTTCTGGCTTCTTTTTCCAAACGACAGAGTTTTTCAGGTGTGGTCTCTGGAAGAAAAAGGTTATGAGCTTTTCTCCTACGCTGAAGAGGAGGGAAAGATAAGGTCAAAGATATTTAGAGACTTTGAGCTGGATATAGGGGAAGTTTTTATAATATAAAAGCAAAGAGGGAGAGGAAAATGAGGAGTATTTTAGGACTCCTCCTCATACTTATTATAACATCCCTCTCCTTCTCGGAGGAATTCTGGAAAAAGAAAAAAAACTTGATTCTTTTTAATCCTTGTATTAATTGTAGCATTTATCTTTTCCGGATGCGGAGGTATAACTCAAACACATACCACGGAAAAAAGAACCGACGAACCGCTCTTTAAACTCAAGTGGAAAAGGTATGTGGGAGAGTGGAATGGGACATTTACACACCATCCCCTCATCTTCGGGAAATACGTTCTGCATGCAACAGAGGGGGATAAGGACGGTAAAGACTCCCGTGATAAGCTTTACGTTTTTGATGAAGACGGAAACCTGATATGGAGTTTTGAAGGAGAAGATAATATGAACGGAGTGGTAGCGAATCCTGACTTTATCGTGGTAACGGACGATGCGGGATACGTTTACGCTCTTTCTTGGGAGGGAAGACTTTTATGGAAGTTTAGGGCAAATAGGAAGGTTAAGTCTATGTCCATAGGAGACCTTGACGGAGACGGATACCTTGATGTGGTGGTGGGAAGCAGGAGTAGAGCCAGGGATAACCACATCTACGCCCTTTCTGGCAAAGACGGAAGGCTCCTCTGGAAGTTTAAAACGATATCTTTTGTTGGTTCCTCTCCCGCTCTTGGAGACCTTGACGGGGATGGATACATTGATATGGCTGTGGCATCTTTTGACGGCTACCTTTACGTTTTTGAGGCTACGAAGAAAGGGGGAGAAGTTGTCTGGTCAAGGTGGCACGGGGATGCTGCGGGAACGGGACTTTATGAGAATGCGGTTTCTTTTGCTCAGTATAACCTGAGCGGAAGGGCTTTTGCGTGGTATCCTCACAAGACTTCCGCAAGAGCTTTTGCCTTAAAACCTCCCTACCTTGAAATCACTTCCGTAAAACTCTACGATGAAGACTCAGACAAACTCTTTGAAGCGGGAGAAAAAGGAAAACTTGTGGTAAAAATCACAAACACGGGAAAAGGCTCGGCATATAACCTAAGACTCAAAGTTTCTTCCCCTTTCTTCAATAAAACAATCCGCATAAGCAAAATAGAGCCTAATCAGGAAATCACAAAAGAAATAATCTTTAAAATCCCAATAAGAGTAAAAACCCGAAAAGTCTATGTAAACGTTGAACTTGACGCAGGGAAATATTCTCCCGAACCCGTAAAGGTAGCCTTTACTACAAAAGCACCTATTCCGCCGAAGTTCAAAATCGCCTATAAAATTGACGACGACAGGGTAGGAGAGTCCATCGGAAACTCCAACGGAATAATAGAACCCAGAGAAACCATAGAGCTTCTAATAACGGTAAAGAACACAGGAAAGGGAGGGACAAAGGACGTGAAGGTAAAGCTAAGCTCTTACGATGTTGACATAATAAAGGGAACAGCAAAGATAGGGAACTTACCGCCCGGAGCTTCCGCAAGCGGAAAGCTGGTGTTCTTTGTTCCTGCGAACATCAATAAAAAGAAGATAGACTTTGACCTGAAGATAGAGGAATCGCTGGGGATATTTACAACGTCAACGAAGTTAGCCCTAAACATCAAGAAGAGAGGAGGAAAGGTTTACGACTATGCGATAGCATACAGAGAGGAAGAGTATACATATACATCTCCGAACGTGGAGGTGGAAGCGGTAGAACCTGTAATCACGCAGGAAGCAAGAAACTGCGTCCGCTCCAATCCTAACTATTACTTCTTCGGAGTGGTAGTTTACGACTACGACGAAATTTCAGACCTTGACTATGTAAAGAATGACAAACAGCTCATATACAAGCTCGCCACCTGCTACATGGGAGTTCCTGAAGAAAACCTTAAAATCCTTGAAAATCCCGCATACGCAAAACTAAAAAGGGAACTGAGAAAGTTTGCAAGAAGTATAAGACGCAAAGACGCAACCCTATACTTCTATTATTCTGGACACGGAATTTTAGACTCAAAGGGTAGGTTCTATATTCTTCCTGCGGATGCATCCATTGAGAACGAGCTGGCTCTAAGAGAGAGCGGGATAGATATAGTTTCCCTCAAAAAGCTCCTCTCAAGGGCTAAGGGTAAGAAGGTAGCCCTAATAGACGCATGTAGGATAGAGCCCTCTTGGAAACCTGCGGTTGTCGTTTACAAACCTAAACTCAAAAATATAGCTCTCATATTCTCAACCAAAGAAGGACAGCTTTCCAACACAGACAAGGAGAGGAAGTATTCCGCCTTTACGAGAGCTTTGTATGAGATGGCAAGCTCTGGACTTGTTAATTTGGACTTTGATGATGATGGTTATGTAGAGATAAAGGAACTTATAAAACCTCTTACAAAGTGGGTGAGAAAGGTATCAGCGGATGAAAGACAAGCCCCCGACGTTTGGGGACCCAAGGACTTTGAGGTGTTTCCGGTGGAGTAGCAAGCTATGAAGCTCCTCTCTCTCATTCTCATACTTATAGGTTTCTCCTTCTCTGTGGTTGTTCAGTCGGAAGGTGAAGGATGCAGTTCGGATATAAAAGAGGCAAAAAGAGAAGCTCTTAAAAATGCAAAGCTGAATGCGATAGAAAGACACATAGGAGTTCTCATCAGCTCAAAGACCCTCGTAGTAAACAGCAAGCTTATGAGAGACATAATCCACACACGGGTAATGGGAACGGTTAGATTAGTGGGTAAACCCTTCTACGAAGGGCCGAAAATTGAAGGGAAGGATCAGATATGCGTAACCGTAAAAGCCGAGTTTGATATTCCTGAATAAAAGTATAAAGCCCGCGGACTTAGGTCTCGTGCTTATGCTCAGCAAAAAGGAGCTTAGGAAAGGTGAGGAGATTGAGCTTGAGATTTCCTCGGAAAAGCCCTGTTTTCCGTATCTGTTCAGCGTTGATGCACAAGGGAAAGTTTACAGGCTCTTACCCAATCCGGTAGAAGCCTCAAGTAAGCTCATAGATAAGCTCCTGTTTCCCACTCAGAGGATGAGGTCTCAGGGCTACAGGCTCGTGGTTGTGCCTTTAAAAGGTCTGCCCGTCCCCCAAAGAGAAGAGATACTCTTTGTGTGTTCAAAGGAGAGAGTGAAAGCCTTTGAGGAGTTTTTCCCTTCCGCTTTTGCCGAGGACGAGGAGGGGCTAAGGAAACTCCTTAGGAATCCGTATCCCAAAACCGTAGAGAAATTCAACGAGATATTAACTCAAGTAGGAGCGGAAAACTACGATATGGTTGACGATTTTTATGTTATTTATTGAATGATGAAACTCCTTGAAGGTAAAAAAATTCTCATTGGAATCACGGGCGGGATAGCGGCTTACAAGGTAGCCCAGCTTGTCAGAGACCTGAAAAAAGCAGGGGTAAAGGTAAGGGTTCTCATGACCCCTTTTGCGGAAAAATTTGTGGGAAAGCTTACCTTTGAAACCCTTTCGGGGAATAAGGTTTACACAAACTGGGAGGACGATCCTCTCGTTCACATAAACCTCGCTCGCTGGGCTGACCTTTTCCTTATAGCTCCCTGCACTGTGAACACCCTCTCCAAGATAGCGCTCGGTATCGGAGATAACCTTCTCACAACGACGGTTCTTGCGTATTCGGGAAAGCTCCTTATAGCTCCCGCGGCTAATACTGTAATGTATAAAAACCCGGCGGTTCAGGAAAACCTCCAAAAGCTGAAGAACAGGGGAGTTATCGTTATAGAGCCCGAGTGGGGAGTTCTCGCCTGTGAGGAAGAAGGAGAGGGAAAGCTCGCAAGTAACGAAAGACTGATTGATTGGATACATTACGCACTCTTTCCCAAAAAACTTGAAGGCAAGAAGGTCTTAATCACCTGTGGTTCCACGAGGGAATATATAGATCCGGTTAGATTCATCTCTAACGATTCAAGTGGGGAGATGGGTTTCTCTCTTGCAAGAGTGGTAAGGTGGCAGGGAGCTGATGTAAAGGTTGTAGCCGGCTTCACAGTCGCAAGCGAACCATCAGAGGTTGATATAAAGAGGGTTAGAACCTCTGAAGAGATGATGAAAGCCGTTCTTGAAGAATTTGAAAGCTCGGATGTGGTGATAATGAACGCAGCGGTTGCGGATTACAGACCTGCCGAGATATCCAAACACAAGATTAAAAAAACGGAGAAGCTGACCCTTGAACTTGAAAAGACGCAGGACATACTTGAGGAGCTGGGAAAGAGGAAAACTCATCAAGTCTTAATAGGTTTTGCTCTTGAGAGTGAAAATCTGGTGGAAAACGCCAAGGAAAAACTGAAGAGAAAAAACCTTGACATAATCATTGCCAATCCTGTTGATGTGATGGGCTCAAAGTACCACAGAGGTTATCTGATAACAAAGGATAAAGTTAAAGAGTTTGAGTTTCAAACGAAGATAGAAAGTGCACAGTTTATAGTAGATGAAGTAGCAGATCTTATATCTTCCTGACATCAATAAAAGAACCGCTTTCAAATTGAAGGAGTTTAGGAAACGTTTCAAACAGGAGCTTTGCTGCTTCCTCCGGTGTTCTCTTCGGCGATTCCTTTATACGTTTTATTGAAGGATACTTGCTCTCATCCTGCTCCATAACTTCCTCAAGCATAGGTGTAAGAACAAGTCCGGGAGCAAGAGCTGTTATATGGGTACTTTCCATCTCCCTTGCATAGAGCTTCAGAAGACAGTTCAATGCTGCCTTGGAGATTGAGTAAGCGTTCCAACCGCGATTACAGTTAACCGCAGCACCAGAGGATATACCCACTACCTGCTTTATAGGGATCTTCAGATCTATCAATGCGTCCATTATCACCTTGTTAGCCCAGACGTTTATGTTCATTACACTTTGGATTTCGTACAGTGGTATGTTGTGAATATCTCCAAACTTCCCAAGAATACCTGCGTTCAGCACTACAAGATCTAAAGAGTCTATACCTTTCAAAAGCCTGTGAACACACGGATAAATTTTTTCTATCTCCTGAAGATCACACCTGATAAATTTTATCCTTTCCTCAAACTCCTTCGGCATATGCCTGCTGATAGCATAAACCCTGTATCCTCTTTTCAAAGCTTCATCAACCAGAGCCTTACCGAGACCTGAACCTATGCCTGTTATAAAGAGTTTCATCCCTTCTTGCTCCTTTCCTCAAGAAGTTTCTTTAAGCTCCTTGATATCTCTTTTACCACAATCTCAAACTTTGGGTTGAGTTCCTTTAAGGATTCATAAAGCTCTTCCGGCGGAACTTCCCAGGTGCTTATGAGCTTGTTTTTTAGGTTTGTCATCATCAGCAGATCCATATAGTAATCTTCTGATATGACTCCCGCTTCAATCATCTTGGATAGACAATCATCCCCGAACTTCTTTATCCCGAACTTTGGAGCCAGATGCTTGCAGATATCAAAGAGAGAATCGTAAGCAACCTGATAGAAGTACTTAGTCCTGTCGTAGTACATCGGCTTTGATCTGAACTCCTCAAGTCCCTGAGAAAGAACAAAATCTATTTTTTTTACCGAATCCTTTATGAATTTGGATTTCTCCCTGAGCAGATCAAAGTCTATCAGAAGGTAATTACCGGTCGTCTCCTTTACGTATTCAACAACAGCCCTTGCATACTCTTTAAACATGATAAGGTTCTCTTTAAGAAAATCGTAGAGTTCCTCCGGAGAAACGGCTTCCTTCAGATCTCTGTACTTAAAGTAAAACTCTGTAAACGCTCTTAGTTTCTCAACGTTCTCCATCCCTATATGCTCTGCGAGCTTTACCAAGCAATCTTTAGAGCTTGTCCTTAGTCCCAAGACTGTGGACATGTGCCTGCAGACTCTCATGCTACTTTCAAAGGCAAGGTTGAAGTCAATCCTGACCTTATCAAGAACGAGCTTGTTATTGACAAACTCTTCCTTCGGAAGGGATAGGTGTTTTTTCAGATCAACGTAAGACTTTTCCAGATTCTGGAAGGCTTCCACTATCAGGCTTATTTTGAAGGTTCTCTTCTTTTTCTGCATAACCGACTTTTAGGATAAGAATTACCCTTGTCTCTGTCAATTAAAGCCGATCAATGACTTTAAACATGGTATTGTCATAAGCTCTTCATATTGTTATCTTATAAACTCAAGTGAGGTTAGGACATGTTTGAAAAGTTTACGGAAAGAGCCAGACAGGTTATACTACAGGCAAGAGAAGAGGCGCTTGACCTTGGACACAGCTACCTCGGAAGCGAGCATATTCTGCTTGCACTCATAAAGGAAGAAGATATACCGACCCTTGTCCTCTCAAGATTTGGTCTTACTCCTGACAAGGTCAGAAAGGCGATAATGGGTCAGATAAACAGAGGCTCCCACACAGGAGAGATACTTTTTGCCCCTGATGCGAAAAGGGTTATTGAGTTTGCCGTTGAAGAGGCACGCATTCTACATCATCAGTTCGTTGGACCTGAGCATCTTCTGATAGGTATTGTCAGAGAGAAAACGGGTCTTGGTGGAAGGATACTCAGAGGCTTTGGGCTTGACGAATACTCTGTCAGACGTGAGGTTCTTCAAATTCTCGGAGAGCTTCCTCCTCAAGAGAGCGTAAAGTATGCTCCTACTCCTAATCTTGACAGGTTCTCAAGGGATCTCACTCAGATGGCAAGAGAAGGCAAGCTTGACCCTGTTATAGGAAGGGAGAAGGAGATCGAGAGGGTAATCCAGATACTTGTGAGAAGGAGGAAGAACAACCCTGTTCTCCTTGGAGACCCGGGTGTTGGTAAAACCGCAATCGTTGAAGGTCTCGCTCAGAGAATAGCGAACAAGGAAGTTCCAGAGCCACTTCTGAATAAGAGAGTTGTTGCCCTTGATCTCGCGGCTCTTGTAGCAGGAACCAAGTACAGAGGTCAGTTTGAAGAAAGGCTGAAAAACATCCTTAAGGAGCTTGAGAAGGCTCCGAATGTAATTCTCTTCATAGACGAGATACACACCCTCGTGGGTGCTGGTTCTGCGGAGGGCTCTATAGACGCTTCCAATATGCTCAAGCCAGCCCTTGCAAGGGGAGAGATACAGGTGATCGGTGCAACAACACTTGACGAGTATAGGAAATATATAGAGAAAGATGGAGCTCTTGAGAGAAGATTCCAGCCTGTTCTGGTTGATCCCCCATCTGAAGAAGATACGGTTCAGATACTCTACGGTCTTAAGAAAAAGTTTGAGGAATTTCACAGTGTTGAGTACACACCAGAGGCTATAGAAAAGGCGGTTGCTCTCTCTGTGAGATACATAACCGACAGAAATCTACCTGATAAAGCTATAGATGTTGTTGATGAGGCAGGAGCTCTTGTAAAGCTCAAAGCCATGGATCTACCGCCGGAGCTCAAAGAGCTTGAGGAAAAGATAAAGGAACTTGAAAGAGAAAAGGAAGAAGCTGCAAACGAACAGGACTATGAAAAGGCTGCAAAGATAAGAGATGAAGAGCTCAGACTGAGGGCAAAGTTTGAGAACCTGAAGGCAAAATGGAAGCAGGAGATGGAAAAGAACAGACCAAAAGTTACCGCAGAAGATGTTGCCGAGGTCGTGGCAAGATGGACAGGAATTCCCGTTAAGAGAGTTCATGAGAGTGATATGGAAAAGCTTCTGCACATTGAGGGAGAGCTTAAGAAGCGTGTTATCGGTCAAGATGAAGCCATAAAGGCTATAGCTAAGGCTATCAGAAGATCAAGGGTCGGACTGAAAGGAAAGCATAGACCGATAGGTGTTTTCCTGTTCCTCGGACCAACCGGTGTAGGTAAGACCGAGACCGCAAAGGCTCTCGCTGAGTATCTCTTTGGAACCGAGGATGCATTGATAAGGTTTGATATGTCAGAATACATGGAAAAGCATACCGTATCAAGGCTCATAGGTGCCCCTCCGGGATACGTAGGATACGAAGAGGGTGGACAGCTAACAGAGAAGGTAAGAAGAAGACCTTACTCTGTTCTTCTCTTTGATGAGATTGAAAAAGCCCACCCGGACGTGTTCAACGTATTCCTCCAGATATTTGACGATGGAAGGCTTACCGACGGTCTTGGGAGAACGATAGATTTCTCCAACACGATAATCATCATGACTTCCAACTTAGGAGCGAGGATGATAGTTCAGGGTGGAGCCATGGGATTTGAGAAGAAATTCGGAATGATTGACTTTGAGCAAATGAAAAAGAATGTGATGGATCAGGTAAAGAGAACCTTCAATCCCGAGTTTTTGAACAGGCTTGACGAGATCATAGTTTACAGACCCCTTGACAAGAAGGACGTTGAGAAGATACTTAATCTGCAGGTCAAAGAGATCAACGAGAAGCTTGAAGAGTGGGATATCAAAGTCAAGCTCCACAAGAGCTTTGTTGATTGGATTATAGATAGAGAGTACAAGCCTGAGTTCGGTGCGAGGAGCTTAAAACGGGCTCTCCAGAAACATGTTGAGGATCTCCTTGCGGAGGAGCTCATAAAGGGCACTCTGAAAGATGTAGAGCTTGTTGAGATAAGAGTCAGGAACGACAAGCCTTATATAAAAACCGCCAAGAAGAAGAAGGAAAAGCTGGAGCCTGCCCTGATAAAGGAATCTTGAGGGGTGGGCTTTTTCTCCTTCTGATATAATACCTTCCCTGTGATAAGACATATAAGTTTTATTCTGCTAATCATTTTGTTTATAGCAGAGCTATCTCTTGCCCAGATAGTCAGCAGGATAGAGGTAAAGGGGAACAGATATGTTCCAGAAGAGTTGATAAAGGAGATACTTATAACTAAGGAGGGGAGCGAGTTTTCAATAGAAAAGATAAGGAAGGATATTAAAAGGCTCTTCAGAACTGGGTTTTTCAAAAAAATTGAGGTTCATAGATTTGATCAAGATGGCGGTGTAAAGCTTCTGTATATAGTTGAGGATCTTCCGGTGATTTATAAGATAGAGTTTGAGGGAAATGAAGAAATTGATGATGACGAACTTGCTAACAAGCTGGGAATAGAGACAGAGGTCGGAAAGATAAACGTTGATGAGCTAATAACAGGTTACACATCAAGTCCAGCTATTGAGGAAAGATTAGAGATACAAAGAAGAATGAAGCTTGGAAGAGTTTTATCTCAGAAAGAGATTGATTTCCTGATAAGGAGGATAAAGGAAATATACAGAGAGGAGGGATATCCTGATGTCAAGATAAGCTACGAGATAGTTCCTAAGAAGGGAGCATCCAAACTTGTGTTTCACATAAAGGAGGGAGAAGAGAAGTACGTTGTGGATATTGTGTTTAAAGGAAATAAAACCTTCTCCTCGGGAAAGCTGGAAGACCTCATGGAAACCGAAGATAGAAACATCTTCATACTCAGGCTCAAACCTCCTTTCAGCGAGGATGTTCTGAAGGATGATATAGAGAAGATAAGGGAGTTTTATAAGAGTGAAGGATTTCTTGAGGTTAAGATTGACTACAAGGTAGAGAAGAAGGATGGGAGACATGACATATACATCTTCATAGAAGAAGGTCCCAGATACAAACTGAAAGAGGTCAGAATTGAAGGAAACATGCTTTACGCATATTCCGAGCTCGTAGGAAACATCTTAAAGAAGAACAATAAAAAGGGAGGGTACTACCGCACGGCGGTAATTGATAGCCTGAAGAGAAACATCAGAGATCTTTACGCGGAGATAGGGTTTGCCAACGTCTTTATTGAGGAGAAAAAGAACATAGATACAGAGAATAAGGAGGTAAGTATTCTTTTCAAGATCCATGAAGGAAATCCTGTTTACATAAGAAAGGTAAAGATAGAGGGTAACTACGAGACGAGGGACTATGTGATCCGGAGGGAGCTAAGGGTTCAGGAACAGGAGCTTGCAATAAAAAAAGGTATCAAAAGATCAAGAAGCAGGGTATTGAACCTCGGTTACTACGATGATGTCCAGATACAGCCCTTTCCTGCTGAGAATAACAAATGGGATCTTCTCGTTAAGATCAGAGAGAGGTTCACCGGTCAATTTTCAGTTGGACTCTCCTACAACGAGGTTACGAAGCTTTCCGCTTTTATTTCCTTGAGAAAAGGGAACTTTCTCGGAACGGGAGACATTGTAGGACTCTCTATCAGCTACGGTTCTCAGTACAAGGAGAACTCAATCTCCTATACGGATAAGTGGTTTCTCAATATGCCTGTTGATCTCACATGGTCTGTCTTTGACAGAAGAATTGAATACACCACATACACGGTAGAGAGGAGGGGCTTGAGTGCAACCTTCTCAAGAGAGTTCTGGGAGTACTGGAGATGGGCGATCGGATTTAGTGTTCAGCGGATAAGGTACTCCAATATAGACGAGACCGCTTCATCCTACGTTAAAGAGCAGGCAGGAAGGAGAGAATCAAGGAAGCTGATATTTTCTTTATCCAGAGATACAAGGGATTACTTCCTGTTTCCAACTGAGGGATCGTTTGCCAGGCTCAGTTATGCAGTTGCGGTGCCTGTTTTCGGAGGAACGGAAAAGTTTCACAGGGTAACCCTTACAGGCTCAAAGTTTCTTAAGGATACATACTTTGATACAGGGTTTGTCTTCTCGGCGAAGGGAACGGTGGGTTTTGTTGAATCTTATGGCGGTGAGAAAATTCCTCTTGATGAAAGATTCTTCGTCGGTGGCGATTTTACAATAAGGGGTTATGAATACGGGATGGCTGGAGTTGTTGATGAGAATAATAACCCAATAGGTTCAACCAAGGAGCTGATACTGAACTTTGAATTGAATTACAAGTTACACCAGATGCTCTACTTCGGGATATTTTACGATACAGGATTGGGGGCAAACAATTGGAAGGATTTTGATCCTAAAAACTGGAGGGGGGGTTACGGTATAGGTATAAGATTCATAACTCCGATGGCTCCCATAAGGCTTGACTGGGCTTGGAAGACCAAAAAGGTTCCGGGAGACACAACAAATTCAAGGATACACTTTGTTATAGGAGGGTTCTTCTAACTATATTATTCCCGATGAAGGTTATGCGGAGAGCTCTCACGATAGCCGGTTCTGACCCAAGCGGCGGAGCCGGTATTCAGGCGGATTTAAAGACATTTACCGCTTTGGGCGTTTACGGTATGAGCGTTATAACATCCATAACGGTTCAAAACACTGAAGGTGTTTTCGGTGTGTATGATCTGCCTTCGCAACTGGTTTACGATCAGATAAAAGCAATTACAGAGGACATAGGAGTAGACTCTGCGAAGACAGGAATGCTCTCAAATTCGGATATAGTGGTCAGCGTGGCAAGGGCGATAAAGGATCTTCGGATAGGAAATCTTGTAGTTGACACTGTTCTGAGAGCAAAGAGCGGAGATGTTCTTTTGAGGGATGACAGCATTCAGGCGCTCGTAAAAGAGCTGATACCGCTGGCAACTGTGATAACACCGAACATCCCGGAAGCTGAGGTTCTCTGCGGTGATGAAATAAAGAAGTTGAGGGATGCTGAGCTATGTGCTAAGAAATTACTATCCTACGGATCTAAAGCGGTTCTCATAAAGGGTGGGCACCTTGAGGGTGATAAGGCAATAGACCTCTTGTATGAAGGTGGCACTGAATTTCATTACTTCGTGAGTGACAAGATTCAGACAAAAAACACCCACGGAACGGGGTGCACATTCTCTGCCGCGATAACGGCTTTTCTTGCAAAGGGATACAATCTTAAAGATGCTGTAAAGAGAGCAAAAGACTACATACAGGGAGCGATAAAAAGCAATCTCCAACTCGGAAGGGGATATGGACCTTTAAATCATATGTGGAACATAGAAAGATGTACAGAGGATTTCTAATATACTCGGGACTTCTCCTGACACTGATGATAGCAAAGCTCTATCCAAGATTTGACATACTGCCTTTCCTTTACATGCTCCTTCCACTTTTCTTTATGTCCGATGAGAAGCTCGGATTTAAAAACTACAAAAAGGGAATCCTCTACGGGATCTTCTTTATTCCCTTATTCTTGATAGCTCCTCCTCAGCTTTCCTGTCCATCGTGGGTTTTGAACCAGCTCGGCATTGCTGCTGCTGAAGAGATCTTCTTCAGAGGTTATGTTATGGCTTTCTTTGGTAATATCTGGACATCCGTTCTGTTCTCACTTGCTCATATGGTGCACTTCCCAACTGTGAATTCTATACTTGTATTTTTCCCTTCGCTTATATTCGGTTTTGCCTATCAGAGATCTGGATCAATACTCGCTCCGATCCTCCTTCACTTCAGTGCAAATCTTTTTTACTTCTCACTTATAGAAAAGTTCCCTCAGCTTTACCATCTCCTCCAAAGACAGCTGACCGGGAGCTAAACTTTCTCCAAGAGACGCGTAAGTTATAACGGAACCGAATATATATCCTGCAAGACGGGATATTCTTCCCACATCTCCCATCGCTATCAGTATCTTCTCGTACTTCTCCTGATTTCCAACGCAGAGAAGCCTTGACACGTCCTCGTAAGAGTTTGCCTTCACCGCTACCTTTGGAATCCCACCATATCTATGCCCTTCTCTCAGAACCTCTCTGATTATCCAGTTAGCTGGGGTTAGCTCAAAGTTGTGGAAGGAAACAATCAGCCTGCCTCCTTCCTTGACCACTGCATTTCTCACAAAGATTATCAGATCCCTTGATGCGAGCTCTACGTCTGCGTAGTCGCAGTGAGGAGCAACCTTTTCAAATATCTCCTTTCTGTTACTTACCTCTCTTCCACCTTCTTCGGGAATCCTCACAGTCAGGATAGTTTTCAGACCGTTTTCCTTTGCAAGGTTTACAAGCTCAAGGACATAATCCACTTCAGTCTTTGAAAACTGATCAACTCTAAGCTCAACTATATCGGCTCCCTTTTCGCTTGCTATCTTAACTTTTTCTTCAAAATCCTTATCAGTTAGAGGAACCGCTATCAGCATGAGG
>CAZPVY010000019.1:0-23273 GCA_964590265.1 uncultured Aquifex sp.
ATCGAAATCATATTCTGAAACATGGGATGCCAGTGGAAGTGATTTTAAGCGAGACTATAATTCTATATCCTCAAGACTCTTTGCGTTTACATAAAGCATGAAGAGTCTGTCTATTCCTATTGAACAACCTGCGCACTCGGGCATGTTCTTGTGAGCGAATATGAATTCCTCATCAACAGGAAGACCTCTTTTTTCAGCTTCCATTGATAGTCTCCTCTTTACTTCCTGCATATTGGTTTCCTCAGTCCAGCCGTTGGCTATCTCAATACCTTTAATAAAGAGTTCAAATCTCTCTGCATGTTTGCCTTTCACCTTAGCAAGGGCGCAGAGTGGAGCAGGAAAATCTATCAGAAATGTCGGCTTTTCCATGCCGAGTTTCCTCTCCACTTCTATGAAAGCCCTGTAAAATAGGGTCTCCCAATCCTCATCCTCCTGAAAGTCTATCCCGACTCTTGAAAGGTTGCTTTTCAGTTCCTCTGTGTCATAGCTGAAGGGTATTTCAAGATACTCTTCAAAAGCCCTTTCAACTGTTATTTCCTCAAACTCGGTGTATCTAAACAGCTCCGAAAGGAGTTTCTTTATCTCCTCAATAAGATACCTGTAATCTTTACCTATCTTATACCACTCAAGCATATGGAATTCTACTCTGTGAAGTCTTCCATATTCATTATTCCTGAATACTTTTGCTATCTGGAATATGTTCTTTTTATACTTTGCAAGGAGTTTTTTCATTGAGTATTCGGGAGAAGTCTGAAGCCACTTTCTCCTCTTTTCACCTCTTACCATAACATCAACCAGCACGGGTTGAATGTTGGAGTCAAGGTTAGGAAAATTAAGGAGAACAGGGGTTGAGACTTCAATATATCCCCTGCGCCTGTAAAAGCTCCTAACTTTGTTTATAAACTCGTCCCAGAGCTCGAGAAGCATGGATGAAATTTTATAATCTTAATTTATATAATGAGGATCAGATTTGAATCAACAGGCATCAAAGACGAGGAGAAGATAAGGAAAATTCTGAAGGAAAGGGGTTACGCTGTTTACACTTGGTCTGATCCACCAGGGACTTACTACCCAACTCATACCCATCCTGATAGAGAAGTTAGATGGGTTGTTGAAGGAGAGGTGGTAATAGGTGCGGAAGGTAAGGAGATACTTCTAAGAGAGGGAGATATGATAGAACTTGAGCCTGAAACCCCTCACTGGGCAAGAACTGAAAAGGGTGTAAAGTATATATGCGGGTCTAAGTAATGGGAAAGATAGTAGAGTTTCCATCAGGGGACAATAGAGAGGGAAGAGAGAAGGAACAGGGAGAGTTCAAGACTCAAAGGCTCACTCAGAGAGAGTTTCTCTCACTTATTGAACCCCTCAAGGAGGGATTAAAAAGGCTGTATCCTTCGCAGGTGAAAGACGTTCTCGGCATAGCAGGTTTCGGAGAGAAATGCGGAAATGAGATCTTCGTTGTCGGAATTCTCATCTGGGTCCACTACAAGCAGGAAGCTCCGATTGCATCCACCTTTCTTGCGGTTTTTATAAACGAAAAGCTTGAAAAGATATCATTCATAGAAGCGAAGAACAACTACTGGGATTGGAGGCTCATGCTTGAGACCTACCAGACAAGGTTCCATACAAAGGAGATGTTTCAGGAACTTCAGGCTCTCAGGGAACAATTACTTAGTGGAAATCAGGAGTAGAAGAAGCTAGGGCGGAAGAGATAGGTAAGAACTTACAAAATTGTGTCAAAATGATAGAAAAAATTGCTCTTACCTTCTCTTCCGTCCCCCCTGCGGGACATGGGTCCCGCACTACTATCCCCTATCCCACCACAAAGGTGAGACTCGGGGATTACTTGAGAACCAACCACCTCAGCAAAAAACACAGTAGAGGGGAGTTTAGGGAGCTTAGCTCCCGCTCTCACCTTCACGCTGAAAATAATACCTCTTTTGACCATGTCCTGTCAAGGAGGTGCAAAAAATGAGTATGATATTACTTCGTTATGGGTTTCAACTTAGGAATAGTAGGACTGCCGAATGTAGGAAAATCCACCCTGTTTAACGCATTAACGGAAAGTGCAAAGGCACAGGCGGCGAACTATCCCTTCTGTACGATAGAGCCGAACGTGGGTGTCGTTGAGGTGCCCGATGAGAGGCTCTACAAGGTAGCGGAGCTTGAAAAGTCAAAGAAGATAACGCCGACATTCATTGAGTTCGTGGACATAGCGGGTCTCGTAAAAGGTGCCAGTAAAGGTGAGGGATTGGGTAACCAGTTTCTTTCTCATATAAGAGAAGTTGATGCAATAGCTATGGTTCTCCGATGCTTTGAGAATGAGGATATAGTCCACGTTGAAGGAAGTGTTGATCCCGTCAGGGATGCAGACATAATAGACATAGAACTCATAGCCAAAGACCTTGAGACGGTTAGCAGGCGGCTTGAAAAGGTTGAAAAGACCGCCAAGGGTGGTGATAAAAGAGCTAAAGAAGAGCTTGAACACTTGAAAACTATAAAGGAGATTCTTGATAACCTTGAACCTCTGAGAAGGCACAGGAAAGAACTTCCTGAAGAGACCTTTGATTATGCAAAGAAGACTCTCTTTCTTCTCACCACAAAACCTGTTATGTATATAGCGAACATCGGAGAAGAGGATCTTCCCGAAGGTGAAAGCAATTCCCACGTTCAAAGGGTAAAGGAGAGAGCCCAGAAGGAGAACTCTCCGGTTGTTGTTGTATGTGCGGAGCTTGAAGCTCAGATGGCTGGACTTGACAAAGAAGAAAAGAAAGAACTCCTTTCGGTTTATGGTCTTGAAGAGCCGGGACTTCATAAGATAATAAAGGAAGGATACAAACTCCTGAACCTGATAACCTTCTTCACAGCCGGTGAAAAGGAAACGAGAGCATGGACTGTTGTGAAGGGTACAAAAGCCCCTCAGGCTGCTGGAAAGATACACTCGGATATAGAAAGGGGTTTCATAGCTGCTGAGGTTATAAACTACGAAGACTACATAGAGATAGGTTCAATGGTGAAAGCAAAGGAGAAAGGATTAGTGAGGCTTGAGGGTAAAGATTATGAGATTCAGGATGGGGATATAATTTACTTCAGGTTTAACGTGTAAAAAGGGGGAGTGAGATGAAGAAATCTGAGTTGATAAAAACACTTCTGTACGATGTAGCTCTTGAGCACACCGCCATAGTTCAGTACCTACACCACATCTTTCTGATAAGGGACGCGGAGATAACCGGAGAGATAGAGAAGATAGCCCGTCAGGAGATGAGACATATGAAGTGGTTCGCCCAGAAGGTGGTTCAGCTCGGAGGGGAGGTGGAGCTTAAAAGGATTGAAGAAGAGATCAAAGTAGGAGATCCTGATTGGGCAAGTATGATAGAAAGTGATGTAAACGCAGAACAGTTTGCGATAGATGTTTATACAAAACAGCTTGAAGAGATCAAAGACGATTCTGTAAAAAAGCTTCTTGAAAGGGTTATAAACGATGAAGCACAGCACAGAGATGAGTTTTCGGAACTTCTTAAAGTGGTTAAAGGGATGGAATTCACTGAAGAGGAGAAGAAGTCCGCAGACGAGAAGACAGTTCAGCTGATCAACAGGCTTCTGCAGGAAGAATACAGAATAATCCTTGACTACCTTTACAACTTCTTTCACTCAAAGAACTGTGAATACAAGGATATAATGCTTGATCTTGCAATAGAGAGCATGGTTCACATGGGAGAACTGGGAGAGAAGATCAGTGACTTCGGAGGACTTCCAGATCTGAGCATGCCTGATCTGAAGACTGTAAGAAATGTGGAGGAACACATAATTTATGAGGAGGCTTCTAAAAAGGAGTATCTTGAAAGGGCAGGGGAAGTTTCAGACCCCTCTTTAAAGAAGCTCCTTGAATGGATAAACAATCAGGAAGAGTATCACAGACAGAGATTGCTTGAGTTCTTCAGAAAGATGAAGAGACTAACCGTAGGTGATCTGAAAAACGAAGAGTCTAAGAGCTGAGCCTGAGCCTTCCTTCAAGATCCTTTACAAACTGATAGGCTGTCCTTCCCGAAAAGCTTCCCAGCTGGGTTGCCCACTGAAGTGCTTCTTTTTCCAGCCTTTCCTGAGGGACACTAATTCCCCTCTTGCAAACGTAATGTTTCACTATCTCCAAATACCTTTCCTTATCAAAGGCAAAGAATCCTAGTCTTATCCCGAAGCGATCTATAAGGGAGATCCTTTCCTGAACGGATTCTGAAGGAAACTTTTCCTCGGTTTCAACATCGGGTATCAGATGTCTCCTGTTTGAGGTTGCGTAAACGAGGACATTTTCAGGTCTTTCTTCTATATCCCCGTCCAGCAAAGACTTCAGAAGTTTAAAGGCATCCTCACTCGGTTCAAAGGAGAGATCATCAAAGAAGAGAATGAACCTCTGAGGTCTTTCTCTCAGAACCCCGTAAAGTTCTGCTATTGACGGTATTTCAGACTTGTAAATCTGAATGATCCTCAGACCTTCTTTTCCAAAAGGTTTCAGCAATGATTTAACAAGAGAGGATTTGCCTGTTCCTCGCTCCCCCCACAGGAGCACATCATTTGCAGGGTAACCCCTTACGAACTGCTCCGTATTTCTGAAAAGGATCTCCTTCTGGCTATCTACATTCTTTATGTCGTTGGGATCAGGTACAGAGGGGTGTTTTATCGGTTCTATCTTTGAACGTTTCAACCTGAAGGCTAAGAAGCTTCCAAAGAACTCATCGGTGTAATCTTCGGCATTGATAGGTTTGAAGAGCAGCCTGAGAATCTCTTCAAGAGGTGTCATGGGTATCAATTATATAATTCCTTGAGGGGGGTTAAAAATTAGGGCTTGACTTATTAAGGATATTAGAATATTCTAATATTCTGATTTTGGAGGGATTATGATGAGATGGTTGATCCTTCTTCTTGTATCTGCAACAGCGTTTTCTCAAGAACTGAGCTTAAAAAGGGTTATAGAGGATGCTCTTGCTAACAATCTTGAGCTGAAAGCCTACAGATACGAAATAAAGGCATATGAGAGGGAATACAGAGCTGCCAGAGGAAGCCTATTTCCGAGACTGAAGCTGGAGGAGACATTCACGAAGACAGATATACCCGCTTACGTTCTTTTCACCAAGTTGAATCAGGAACGTATAAGGGCAATAGACTTTACACCTTCAAACTTGAACAATCCGAACGCCATCAGCAATTTTGAAACCAAGCTCAGCATAGAGATCCCCATTTGGATGGGAGGTAAGATAAGAGCTTTCAAAAATATAGCCCTGCACAGGAAAACTGCAGAAGAGAAAAAGTACTCAAGGAAAGAGGAGGAAGTGATCTTTAAAGCCTACGAAGCTTATCTCGGAGCTTCCCTCGCAAGATCAGCGATCGGTGTTACCCAAAAGAATATAGAGGATGCAAGGGAACACCTGAGGATAGCAAAGAAGCTCCATAAGGTAGGAATGGCTCTCCTGTCTGATGTTCTCAGAGCAGAGGTTTTTCTTAAAAAAGCTGAAGAGAAGCTGACAGAAGCTGAAAACAACTACAAGGTTGCTTTGAAAGCCCTTGGGCTTGTAGCAAACAGGGATTACTCAGGTTATGAGATATCTCCCCTCCGTGAATGTCCTTCTGTTTCCAAAGAGGAACTAAAGGAAAAAGCCTTTAAGAACAGAGAAGACCTGATAGCGATAGACGATTACCTGAAGGTTTACAGAGAAAGTTATAAGGCAACGATTGCAGACAATCTGCCTCAGATAGCCGCGTTTGCTTCTTACAGTCTGTACGACAAAGATGTACCTTTTGGGTCTGACGGAAGCGGATACATGTTCGGTGTGAATGTGTCCGTCAGTTTTGACACAGGGCTGAGCACTCTTCAGAAAGCTCGCAGTTTTAAAGAGAGGGAAAGAGCTTTAATAAAGAGAAAGGAATTAATGAAGAAGGCTATCCTCTTTGAAGTGGAAAAGGCTTATGCAGAATACGAAACCGCTTTAAGCAATCTGAAGTCAGCTAAAGCACGGGTAAGATCCGCTGAGGAGATGGTCAGAATTTTGAACGTCAGATACGAAAACGGTCTTGCCCGTATAGTTGATCTTCTTGATGCTCAAACCCAGCTTGAGAACGCAAGATTTGATTACATACAGGCTCTTTACAGATGCAACTTAAGCTACGGTAAGGCTCTCCTTGCCGCAGGAGTTATAAAGGAGGTGCTCAGATGAGGGGTTTTGTGAAATACTTCGTGTTCCTGTTTGTGCCCGTGGTTTTGATAATCATGTGGCTTGCAGGTGTATTCCATCCCAGGCTCTCTGCCAAGGAGATAGAGGTTGAAGCTAAAACTGTCAGCGACCTTGAAATAGAAAAGGTGGAGATCCTTGATAAGACTTTTGTTTCTTTCGCGGGAACTATAATTCCCTCAGACAAGGCTGAGATATCAACGAGGACGATGGGCTATGTAAGCTACGTGGGGGTGAAGGAAGGAGACTTCGTGAGAAAGGGTCAGCTCCTCCTCAGAATTGACCCAAGGGACACGAAAGCTCAGATTGAGGTGGCTCGTCAGCAGGTAATTCAGGCAAAGAAGAGATATGCCTCTGCTCTCGCACACTTTGAAGCGGTAAAGAAAACCTACGAAAGATACAAGGCTTTACTTGAAGAAAAGGCAATAACTCAGCATGAATTTGATATGGTTGAGGCTCAGTATAAGGATGCGAAGGCTCAGCTTGAGATGGCAAAGTCCGGAATAGAGATGGCTGAGCAAAACCTGAAGGCTGTATCTACGAACCTTTCCTACACGGAGGTGAGGGCTCCTTTCAGCGGATATGTGGTTTCAAAGATGGTAGATGTGGGAGATATAGCAAAGCCCGGTTATCCGCTTCTGATTATGGAAAAGCCTCCCTACAAGGTTGAGGTTAGCCTGCCTGAGAGCCTTTACGGAAAGGTAAAGAAAGGAGATAGGTTCACCGTAGCAGTAGAAGCCCTCGGAAAGAAGACAACCGCCAGAGTTGTTGAGCTTGAGCCTTCCGTGAACCCCATCAGCAGAACCTTCAAAGTTAAGGCTGTCCTTGAAGACAGAAGCATAAGGGGTGGCTTTTTTGCCAAGGTATATATCGCCGAGTCTATCAGAAAGACCATTCTCATTCCTGAAAAGGCTGTTTACAAAAGATGGGACTTCACGGGAGTCTGGGTGGTCAAACCCGATAACACCCTTGAGCTAAGGTTCGTCAGACTCGGAAGAAGGATAAACGGCAAGGTTGAGGTTCTTTCAGGGCTTAAGGAAGGAGAGAGGATAGTTGTTGAGGGTCTTGAGAGAGCCTGTGAAGGTTGCAGGGTAGGAGGTTAAGAAATGTACGGACTGGCTGGAAGACTTGCCCACTACTTCATAGACTCAAAGCTGACACCGATACTGATCATCGTATCCTTAGCTCTCGGACTGTTTGCAGTTGTGACGACTCCAAAGGAAGAAGAGCCCCAGATAATCGTCCCGATGATAGATATCTTTATCTCCTACCCGGGAGCGACTCCTGAAGAGGTTGAGAGCAGGGTAGTTATCCCACTTGAAAAGAAGCTCTGGGAATTAAAGGACATAGAGTACATTTACTCAGCCTCTATGAACGATATGGCTATTGTCACCGCAAGGTTCTATGTTGGAACTGATCCCGTAAAAGCTCTCGTTGATCTGAACTCAAAGATGATGTCTGCTATGGATCTCGCCCCTCCGGGTGTAGTGCTGCCTCCCCTGATAAAACCCATGTCCATAGATGATGTTCCGATAGTTACCCTAACCCTATGGGGTAAGAATTACGATTGGTACTCTCTCAGAAGGCTTGCTGCAACGCTTCAGAACGAGATAAAGAAGATAGAGAATGTTGCGGACGTTTTCATAGTAGGGGGAACTCCGAGAGAAATTAGGGTGGTTCTTGATCCTCAGAAGCTTGAGGCTTACAGAATCTCTCCCCTTTACATAGCCAAACTCCTGAAGTCTGCAAACGCTCAGGCAATAAGCGGAAAGGTAAACAAAGGGAATAAAGAGTATCTGATAAAGGTAGGGAACTTCTTCAAGAGTAAGGAGGATGTTGAAAATCTTGTTGTCAGCGTCCAGAACGGAAGGGTAATCTACCTGAAGGATGTGGCACAGGTAATAGACGGACCCGCTGAGATAAAGGATTACGTTCTGATGGGCTTTGGACCTTCTGCGGAGGCTAAAGGTATTAAAAAGCCCAAAGACAAACTCCTGCCAGCCGTTACGATAGCTGTATCTAAAAGAAAGGGAACGAATGCGGTTGATGTTGCAGAAGAGGTTCTCCAGCTTGTTGAGCATGCAAAAGGAAAGATCATTCCCGACGATGTGAATATTACAGTTACAAGGAACTACGGTGAAACCGCAAAGGAGAAGGCAAACGAGCTCCTTGAACACCTTCTGATAGCTACGTTCTCGGTTATACTCCTGATTGCGGTTGCCCTCGGAGTCAGGGAGGCTCTGGTTGTCGGTATAGCTGTTCCCGTCACGCTCGCAATAGCTCTCTTCCTCAGTGAGATGTACGGCTTTACCCTCAACAGGGTTACCCTCTTCGCCCTTATATTCGCGATAGGTATCCTCGTTGACGACGCTATAGTCGTTGTTGAGAACATACACAGATGGTTTGAGATGCAAAAACTCCCTCCGAGAGATGCAATAGTTAGAGCTACCGACGAGGTCGGGAACCCGACGGTCCTCGCAACGTTCACCGTCATCGCTGCTCTCATGCCTATGGCATTCGTGACCGGCTTGATGGGTCCTTACATGAGACCCATTCCTATCAACGCATCAGTTGCGATGTTCTTCTCTCTTCTGGTTGCATTCATCATCACACCCTGGGCTTCATATAAATTCCTGAAGAAGGAAAGGGAAGCTCACGAGATAGATATAAGGAAAACCTTCTTCTGGAGAGCTTACTGTCGGATAATGGCTCCCATGCTTGAAAGCAGGTTGAAGAGATACGCCTTCTACGGTTTTGTCCTTACCCTGCTTGGCGGAGCTATGTTCATGTTCTACACAAAAGCTGTTGTGGTGAAGATGCTACCCTACGATAACAAATCCGAACTTGAGATAGTCCTTGATATGCCTGAGGGGGCAACGCTTGAAGAGACCCTGCGGGTAGCTAAGGAAATAGGAGACTACATAGCAAGACAGAATATAGTAACGGACTACCAGATATACGTTGGGACAGCAGCACCCTTTAACTTCAACGGTCTAGTAAGACACTATTACCTGAGGCAGGCAAGTCATCTTGCAGAGATACAGGTGAACCTGATAAACAAACATGACAGGGTGGAGCAATCTCATGAATTTGCGAAGCTTATAAGACCTAAGGTTCACGAGATAGCGAAAAGGCATGGTGCAAAGTACGTTGCGGTTGTGGAAGTTCCTCCTGGACCACCAGTTCTGTCACCCATAGTTGCGGAGGTCTATGCACCCGACAGAAAAGTTCAGAAGGAGATAGCTCTCAGGGTGCTTGATATATTCAAAAGGTCAAGGAACATAACCGATGAGGGTATCTACCTTGAACACCCCGCACCGATGTTGAACTTCAGGGTAAAGGAGGACAAGGCAAAGCTTAGCGGATTTACAAAGGAAGAGATAGTCTATACGATGAAAGCTCTCATCGGAGGAATGCAGATCGGTGTCCTTCAGAACACGGACACAGAACACGTTCCCATAAAGCTCAGACTCGCGGAGAAATACAGAGTTCCCGAGATTCTGAAGAACTTCAAGCTCGTAAACTCAAAGGGTCAGACAGTTCCTCTCTCAGAACTTGTGGAGCTTGAGGAGACAACCATACCCGAAACCATCTATCACAAGAACCTGAGGAGGGTGATATACGTTATAGGTGATGTTGCAGGAAGAGAAGAAGCTCCCTTCTACGGAATACTATCTGTGAGAGACAAAGTGCTCGGGCTTGACAATCCCTACGACAGCATAGGAGAACTCTGGATGTCCCTCCCTCTCATAGAGGACAGGGTTTACATAAAGTGGGACGGCGAGATGCACATAACTCTTGAGGTCTTCAGAGATCTCGGACTTGCCTTTGGAGTTGCTCTATTTGTGATGTATGTTCTGATACTCGGATGGTTCAAGAGCTTTAAGGTTCCGGGAATCATAATGGCTCCCATCCCCCTAACACTCGTTGGCATAATTCCCGGGCACTGGTTGATGGATCAGATAATAGGTAATGTCTTCTTTACCGCAACGTCAATGATAGGCTTTATAGCCCTTGCTGGAATAATAGTGAGGAACTCTATCCTCCTTGTGGACTTTGCGGAGGAAAGGATAAAAGAGGGCCTCCCCGTTCATATGGCGGTTGTGGAAGCCGGAGTGATAAGAACAAGACCAATACTCCTGACTGCGGTTGCAGTCATCATAGGAGCGTTTGTGATACTCTTTGACCCGATATTCAACGGACTTGCTATATCTCTAATATTCGGAACTATAGGCTCAACCACACTCACACTTATTCTTATACCCCTGATGTACTATGCTTCAAAGCTAAAGGGCTTACCTCCTTCTGAATGCCCAACCCCTGAAGAGATCAGAAGGGATCTGAAGGCGGACTGATATGTCCGCCTTCCCCTGTTGTTTTTATCGCAGATACTATCTCTCTCGCCATCTTAGCTGGGTCACCCCCAGAAAGCGTAATGTGTGCTTCTCTGTAAACTTTTTCCCTTTCCTCTAGCAGTTTTCTGAGTTCCTCTTTACTTCTTCTGAGGAGAGGTCTGTTTTTGTCCTTGGCGCATCTTTTCAAAAAATCCTCAAAGGAGACTTTCAACCAGACGACGAGACCCTTTTCTTTCATTGCTTTCATCGCTTCAGAATTTGCTCCGAGACCTCCCCCTGTTGAGATGACAACATTCTCTCTCTGTGAGAACTTTTCCAGAACTTCCCTTTCCAACTTCCTGAAGTATTTCTCTCCTTTCTTCTCAAATATCTCCGGTATGGTAATTCCTTCTGTTCTCTCTATCTCTTCATCAACATCAAGAAATTCCCAGCCGAGCTTCTCAGACAGCAATCTGCCGGCAGTGGTCTTCCCGCTACACATAAAGCCTACAAGAAAGATCCTTTTTGTTCTCAATATCCCCTTATCTCTGTCCTTCCACTGTGGCAGGCTGAGCAGTTAAATCCCTTTTCCGTTTTCCTCACAAGACCAAAGCTCATCGCTATTCTCTGGTGTCTTGAATGTATCTCTGGATTGGGAACAAACTTTCTCAGCCTCTTTATACCGAGTCCCTGATGACATTGATAGCAGGTCAGCATTGCGGACTTCCAGAGATTTCTTGCCCTATTTTTATCCTTTGCCTTCAGAGCTTTAACAAGCTCAACATACATTATCCTGTTTCTCTTCTTAACTATTTTCTTCACTTCAGGAGGAAACTTGAGCATCATTGGTGCGGCAAGGGACATATTCTTTCCGCAGGCAGAGAGCCCTGACGGATCCTTGATCAGATGAATTGCTGCCGTGTAATTACCGTGTTCTATTAAACCCCTGAGCTTTACGAAGCTGAAAAAGGTCTTATACGCTCCCGCTTTGAAACCTATAACTCTGTTAGCTAAGAAATTAGCAGCTATTAATACTTCCTTTGTGTTCCTTCCTCCCACTATCAGAACCTTCCTACCCTTCCACTCTACAACCTTGAGAGTTGGTCCACTGAAGGTAAGCCCGAGATTTTTCACTATTACGTTGTTCGTTCCAAGTAGGATTATGTGTTTCCCCGTTTTCAGAGCTTTCGGAAGAGGCATTATCACCGACGGAATCTTTCCTTTCCTGACCATCTTCGGTGTTATCCCAATATCTTCGGTCCATTGACCGAGGAAATAAGCTATCTGAGATGCTGAAGCTATGACTTCTCCTTTTTCATTCACGCCATAGCTTATGACCACGTTCGGAACCGTTACCTCCTGAGCTTGAGCCGGTGTTCCTGTCCATGATTCCTTGTATGTTACGAATGGAAATCTCTTTACATCAGCGAACGTGTCAAGGATGGGTTTTCCAAACAAAACGCTCACACTCAGCAAAAGGATCAGTATCAACATAACAGCCACCCCCCGGTTAGTAGTTACTGATATTTTACAAGCTTTTGCCCGAAGTTTTCTCCGTAGAAGTAGCGAACCACAGCCCTGTATATTGACCATGCGATTTTCTTTTGGAACTCAGGATTTCTGAGTTTTCTTGCTTCAGAAGGGTTTGTTATGAAACCCGTCTCAACAAGCACGGAAGGTATGCCCGGAGTTTTCAAAACAGCAAAGCCTGCTCTGTTTATACCTTTAAAGTAGACATCCTTTCCTATCACGCTTTTGAGCTCTCTGGAAAGTATCCTTGCAAAGTAAACGCTCTCCGTCAGTGTAACATCTATAGCAAGATCAGCAAGGACCTTCTTCACGAGCCCGGATCTTATGTTTGCCGCATCTCCGAGAACGAGTTTTGCATATCTTCTGCTGCTGAGTATCTGATACTTCTTCTCAACTGCTCTTTTATAGGAAAGAGCGAAAACCTGAGTTCCCCTTGCTCTGGGATTCCTACGAGGTGCGGCGTCTGAGTGGATGCTGATAAATAAGTCCGCTCTATTCCTTAAGGCTATCTCTGCCCTTTTGTGAAGGGGTATGAAGTAGTCTCCCTTCCTCGTAAGTATCACCTTGAACCTACCGTCTCTTCTAAGATACTCTGCTACTTTCTTTGCTATCGCAAGGTTTATGTCTTTTTCTCTTATTCTCCCGTATCCTATCGCTCCCGGATCTTTGCCACCGTGCCCTGCATCTATTACGATAACTTTATCTTCGTAAACCATAGGTTGAGATCTAACCTTCCGTATAAATTCAGCAAGAGGATCTTTTTTAAATTCCTCCCCCTTAATGACCTTGTTTTTCTTTTTTCTATTAAGGACCGTTATCTTTGGCTCTTCCTTAGGCTCTAAATCTTTGCCGAGTATCTTTATAAGCTCAGAGTAGAGGTCGTTATCTTCCCTGTATACGTCAAGGACTATCCTGCTGGGATTTCTAAGGTAGAAGTACTTGAGAGAGAAGTTTCTGTTGTAGTAAAGGACTATCCGCATTCCCCACGGATGTCTACCTACCTTGTACCTCATGTCAACGGGTAAGCGTAGTTTTGCAACCTTCCTCTCACCGTAGATGTCTATAACTATCCTTCTCGGATTTTCAAGAGTGAAGACCTTAAAGTCTCTTTTCTTGGTCAGGTTGAAAACTATCCTTATCTTCCCGTCGTATATTCCGTATCTCGTTCCTTCAACCTTACTGAAGGAAAAAGCTATCAGGGTAAAAAGAAGAAGACTAAAACTGATCAAATTCTTCAGGGACATAAACTTCCTCCTCTGCCTCCTCCTTCTTTGTAGCCCACGGTGCGAGGGGGAAGTTGATCATGATAGGATTCGGAATATCCGGCTGGTAGAGTATCATGCTTCCTTTCTTAAGCATTATCGCCCTCTGCCTGAAGTTACCCGTGAGGAACTCATACTCTTTGCTCAGAACCTCACTGCTGTCAAGCCTTCCTGTGACCTTTATTGCAGCATTTGCAACAATCCTTTTCTCAACTTCACTAGCCGTCTGTTGGGCACCTATCAGTATCACTCCCAAGCTTCTTCCTCTTTCCGCTATGTCGAGCAGAATATCCTTTATCGGGCTCCACCTGTCCTTCGGAGCGTACTTATTTAGTTCGTCAAGAACTACAAAGATTTTAGGATAGGGATTGCCGCTTTCCTCTTTCTCTTTAAAGATCCTTTTCAGGATTGAACCGACGACGAACATTTTGGCTATCCCATGGAGATCCGAGATGTCAATTACTGTCAGCTGATTTGCCTTCCAGTCTATTGGTCTTGAATTTGAGCCGTGTATCAGTGTTTTACAGTGAGAAGCTGCGTGGTGAAACCTTCTTAAAAATGCGTAGGCTGTGGATGTTGCAGCTGTTCCGAACCATTCCCTGTATCTGTCAGGATCTGTTTTGCTCTCCTTGTCCTCTATAACCTCCTGAAGTAGCTTCAGGAGATCGTTTAAGCTCTCAATTTCTCTTCCATTTTCATCTATCAGAATGTCCGCAGGGCTTTCCTTCGCGAGCTGCTGGAGTTTTTCAGTTACACGGTCAATAACATAGTGGAGAGAAGATGCCCCTTCATCTCCTTCGGCAAAGAGGAATCTCAGAAGTCCATCCTGTGCAAACTCCTTCATGCTCCAGCAGTAGGGATTTACACCCTCTAATCTGTCCTTGGTAGCAGGTATGGGACTTCCCGGCATCTCAGGAGGTGCAAAAAATCCTACATTTCTAAAGGGCTTGGGTTCAAGCCCCATCTTCCTGAAATCTTCTTCAAACTTCCTATCAAATCTTCTGTTCTTCTTGTCTATCCAGAGGAGATCCTTCCCCTTCACGTTGAATATGAGTCCGTGAATCCTGTTCCTGTCATCAGCCTTTTGAAAAATTGAGTAAAGGAGAAAGAGAGCATAGGAGGTCTTTGTGGCAACTCCCGACATTCCCGAGATGGATACATGGGCTCCCTCCCTTCCATTCAGGAAGTCATAGTTCAGGTAAACAACATCTCCGCTCCGTGACAATCCAACAGGTATTTTGCTTCTCATATTGTCGTAGTAGAGAGCCTTGTCAAGGTCCTTGCCTTGAGCTTTGAATGCAGGATCTCCGGGTGTTGGAGGTACAAAGATCTCTGGCTCTATCCTCGTTACCATCACCCTTGCCATGTAGGCTATGTTTGCGGGAACTATACCGTCGGTGACGAGCTGAGCCTCGTAGGCAAGCTCAACTCCCTCAAGGTATTTCTGAACCTCATGAACAAGCCCGTAGAACTTTATATCCTGCGATGTTCCGTCAACCTTTGATTTGACTACCACAACGTCATCAAGCTGAAGAAAGTTACCCTTTTCAATTCCTACCCAGAACTCAAGCGGGTTTGAGGGCTTAGTTCCAAGAACTATCCCAACAGGTTTCATGATTTAACCTCCGTAAATATCTCTGAGTATCTCCTCTCCTCCCCTGCTAAGGAGGTCTTCCGCAAGCCTCTCCCCAACTTTTTCAGCCTCTTCAATGCTCCCCTCCTTCTTACCTTCAATAAATTTAGTTCCCTCAAGATCCGAAATAAATCCTTTTATGAACACCTTACCGTTCTGGATCTCTGCAAAGGCTCCGATGGGTACCTGACAGCCTCCCTCAAGCTTTCTCAGGAAGGCTCTCTCACACACAGCCATTATGTAACTCTCCCTGTGGTTGAGAGGTTCTATAAGCTCTTTGATTCTCTCATCGTCCTCTCTTATCTCTATCGCAAGACTTCCCTGTCCCACCGCAGGTATGAAGTAATCAAGCACTTCAGTAATCTCACTTTCATAACCCATCCTCTTCACGCCCGCATAGGCGAGGATAATCGCATCGTACATTCCTTCCTTAAGCTTTCTCATCCTCGTGTCCACGTTTCCCCTGAGAATCTCAACCTGAAGGTCTCTCCTTAGCCTCTTTATCTGAACTTGCCTCCTAAGAGAGGAAGTGCCTATCTTTGCTCCTGAAGGTAATTCGGAGAGCCTCTTCCCGTCCCTTGAAATAAGGACGTCGTGTGGGTGTTCCCTCTCGGTTATGGCTCCAAGAGCTAAACCCTCAGGTATTACCATCGGAACGTCTTTGAGAGAATGAACCGCAAGGTCTATTCTGCCGTCTATAAGAGCTTGCTCTATCTCTTTTACGAATAGCCCTTTGCCTCCGATCTTTGCGAGAGGTGCATCAAGGATTTTGTCTCCCGTTGTTGTTATCTTCACAAGTTCAACTTCTACACCCCAACGTTTCTCAAGGAATTCTTTCACAAAATTTGCCTGCCACAGGGCGAGTTTGCTCTTCCTTGTGCCTATCCTTACCTTCATAACTCAATTATATGATCGTGAGTAGCTTGTCTTTGGCGAAAAAATTTGTATCATATTAGTCATGTTTCAGTTCACAGAAGAACAGATCAAGAGATATGCAAGGCATATAATCCTGCCAGAGGTCGGCGGGAAAGGTCAGGAGAAGCTCCTCAATTCTAAGGTTCTCGTTATAGGTGCAGGAGGTTTGGGTTCACCAGCACTGTTCTACCTTGCTGCTGCCGGAGTCGGAACTATAGGAATAGTTGATTACGACGTGGTGGACTTTTCCAACCTCCAGAGGCAGATACTTCACACAACCGAAAGGGTTGGTGTTCCTAAGGTTGAGTCAGCCAAAAAGACTCTTGAGGCTCTTAATCCAGATGTAAAGGTAATCACTTACAACACGATGGTTAACAAAGAGAACATCATGGATCTGATAAAGGACTACGATGTCATCCTTGATGGAACGGACAACTTCCCCACGAGGTTTCTCATAAACGATGCCTGTTACTTCATGGGAAAGCCTCTGGTATCCGCTGCGATGCTCAGGTTTGAGGGACAGTGCACTGTCTTTGACTTCAGGGATAAAGAAAACTCACCCTGTTACAGATGCTTGTTCCCCGAACCACCTCCTCCCGGTATGGTTCCCTCCTGTCAGGAGGCAGGGATACTCGGTTCTATTGGAGGGATAATGGGTTGTATCCAGGCAACAGAAGCTATAAAGGTTCTACTTGGAATAGGAGAGCCTCTGATAGGTAAGCTTCTAATAATGGATGCTCTCTCTATGGACTTCAGGAAAGTAAAGCTCAGAAAAGACCCTCAGTGTCCCCTTTGCGGAAAAGAGCCCAAGATAAAAGAGCTCATAGAGTATGACCACACCTGTGAGGTGAGGTTTTAAATTAAAAACTCATAGAGGGGGAGCTTGTGATGAGTCCGGCACCAAAGCCTATACATCAGATAATTTCAGGTGAGCTGTATGAAATACCTACTACGATCTGAGAAAAAAAGCGGTTTACGAAAGAACAGGGGTGAAAGAATACTGGATAGTGAACCCAAAACTGTTGAGGGTTTACATAAACGAAGATGGAAAGTTTAAACTCCTTTCAGAAGTTAAGGATAGAGGAAAAATTAAGTCAAAAATCATAGAAAACTTGGAGATCCACCTTCAGAATATCTTCCCATGAAAGTTCTCTTATCCGACCCCAACCTCATAACCTCCTCAAAGATCACCTCTCTTCTGAAGTCTCAGGGTTGGGAGGTCTTGACAGCAACCAGATGGAACAAAGCAAAGGCAATTCTTAAAGAGAACACCAACGTAAAGGTTGCGGTTATAAACCTTGAGGGTTTTGGAGGAGAGGAGCTCCTTGAGAACCTAAAGAGAGAGTATCCTGATATAAAGGTTATAGCTTTCTGCGGACATAAGAATATTCAGCTTCAGCAGAGGGCAAAGGAGCTCGGAGCGGAGCTTGTTGTTCCTAACAGCGCAATTGCCAGCTCCGCCCCCCAACTTGTGAAACAGGTTATCTCTTAACCCACGTTATAGGTCCATAATGTATCTCTGAGGCACTTTGACCTATAGCCTCTGAAAGCGAAGGGTGTGAGTACATGCTCTTTGAAGCAAATTCAACATTTTTGTGATCTCTCATCATGTGAACTATCTGATGTATCAGCTCTCCCGCATTAGGTCCTACGATGTGACATCCGAGGATCTCTCCCGTATCTTCATCTGCCACTATTCTCACGAAACCTTCGTTCTCTCCATCGTCCATAGCTTTGGGATTTGGGACAAAGGAAGTGACGCCAACCTTAACTTCGTAACCCTCATCCTCTGCCTGATCTTCAGTGAGTCCCACGCTTGCAACCTCAAAGGCTGAGTAGATTATCTTCGGGATTATCCTGTTATCTCTCTTCCAATCCGTTCCGCCGAACATGTGATTTACAGCGATCTTACCCTCATACATAGCTTTATGGGCAAGCATAAGAGGAGAAGTTATATCACCGCAGGCATAAATGTTGGGAATATTTGTTTGGGAAAATTCATTTACCTTTACAAAGCCCCTCTCGTCAATCTCAACACCTATGTCTTCAAGACCAAATCCCTTTGTATTCGGTTTTCTTCCTACAGCAAGGAGTATGAAGTCTGCTTCAATTTCTGTTCCATCCGAGAGTTTAGCCTTTACCCCGTGAGAGATCTTTTCCCAACTCTCAACAGTAGTTTTGGTTCTGATGTCCACCCCAATCTGTTTTAACTTCCTTCCTAAGTATCTTGCTGAGTCTTCGGGAATGTCATCAACGGGAAGTATTCTTCTCTGAAGTTCAACGAGAATTACATCAGAGCCATATTTTCTGAATATGTAGGCAAACTCAACTCCAACAGCACCACCACCGACTATAAGTAGCTTCTTTGGAATGTAGTCTATATCCCATATCTGGTCTGTATCTACCACGTATCTACCATCCGGGATTAGGTTTCCAACACCGACCGGTCTTGAGCCCGTTGCCACAAGGATGTACTTTGTCTTTATGGTCTCCTCCGCACCTTCAACAAAAACGGTATTCGGATCCTTTATCACACCTCTTCCGTAGATTATGGGGAGGTTTATCTGCTGAGCGAATTTCTTGAAGTTCTCCCTTATCGTGACAACGACTTTATCTCTACCTTCCGTAAGTTTCTTGTACTCAAGATCGTATCCTTTAGGGATTATTCCCCATCTTTCCATGGCTCCAAACTTGTCAAGGAGATAGGCTCCGTGTCTCATGTACTTGGAAGGAATACAACCCCTGTTTAAACAGTTCCCACCTACAGACTCAGGTGACAGTTCTACAAGAACTGTTCTCATTCCTCTCCTGTATGCGTAGATCCCTGCTTCATATCCCCCGCTTCCGGCACCTATTATCACAAGGTCAGTTTCCATTTCTTTACCTCCGTTGAATGTAAGGGTTGATTAGCTAATTTTAATAGAAGCATGCATAAAAAGAATAAAGAACTTGCCCGGATATTTGAAAAAACAGCAGATATACTTGAGTTTCTCGGAGACAATCCGTACAGGATAGCTTCCTATAGAAGAGCGGCGAGTCTCATATCTGAACTACCTGATGATATAGAAGAGGTTTACAGGTCTGGAAAGCTTTCAAGACTGCCGGGAGTAGGCGCTTCAACTCTCCTCAAAATTGAGGAGTTTCTGAGGACGGGAACTGTAAAGAAGTATGAGGATCTAAGGAAGAAAGTTCCCGAAGACCTCCTTGAACTTATGGACGTTCCGGGTATAGGTCCTAAAACCTTGAGGGTAGCTTACGACAAGCTCGGTGTGAAAACAAAGGAGGATTTTCTCAGAGTTCTGAAGGATGGTTCTCTTGCAAAACTACCGGGTTTTGGAGCAAAGAAGGTTGAGAATATACTCAAGGGGATAGAGCTCTGGCGGAGCGCTCAGGAGAGGATGTTTCTGATAGAAGCCTATCCGATGGCTGAAGATGTGGTTGAGTACATGAAGAAGGAAAAGAGCGTAAAGAACATTTCCATTGCGGGGAGTCTGAGGAGGATGAAGGAAACAATAGGAGATATTGATATTCTTATCTCTGCTGAGAAAAAGGACTGGGGGAAAATACACGAACACTTTGTTAAGTATCCTGAGATAAACAAGATTCTTGCAAAGGGGGAAACAAAGTCAAGCATTGTCTTGAAGAACGGGAGACAGGTTGATCTGAGAACAGTTGAACCGATAAGCTGGGGTGCTGCACTTCAGTATTTCACTGGCTCTAAGGAACACAACATAAAGATCAGAGATATAGCCAAAGAGAAAGGTTTAAAAGTGAACGAGTACGGGGTTTTCAGAGCAGACACTGATGAGAGACTCGGAGGGGAAACGGAGGAAGAGGTTTATAAGCTCATTGGAATGCAGTGGATACCCCCGGAGCTTAGGGAGAATTGGGGTGAGATAGAGTTTGCAATAGAAAACCGCATTCCCCGGCTCGTCAAACTTGAGGATATCAAGGGCGACTTCCACATGCATACGAACTGGAGTGATGGGATAAATCCAATAGAAGAAGTTGTTGAAACTGCATACAAGTTGGGTTATCAGTATATCGTCATCGGCGATCATTCTCAGAGTGCAAGGGTAGCAAACGGGCTAACTTCTGAAAGATACAAGCAGCAGTGGAAGGTAATAGAGAATCTGAACGAGATATACAACCCGAAGGGTTTTTACATACTTAAGGGATGTGAGGTTGATATCCTACCTGACGGCTCGTTAGACCTTCCCGACGATCTCCTGAAGGAGTTTGACTTCGTGGTAGCGTCCATACATTCAAGATTCAATCAGGACAACACTTACAGGATACTGAAGGCTATGGAAAACCCTTACGTGAACCTTATAGGACATCCTACGGGAAGGGCTTACGGACAGAGAGAAGGCTACCCTCTGGATATGGACAAAGTGATAGAGATGGCTAAGGAAACGGGAACAGCCCTTGAGATAAACACCTTTCGCATAGATCTCTCTCCTGACAACATAAGAAGATGTGCCCAAGAAGGTGTGATTATGGCGATAGTGACGGATGCTCACTCGGTGGCGCACCTTCCCTATATAAAGATAGGTGTAGGTATTGCAAGAAGGGGGTGGGCTACACCAGACATTATCTTGAACACAAGAGATGTAGAAGGAGTAAGAGATTTTGTCCTCTCAAAGAGAAAGAAGATGGCATGAACTTAATGGCTCGTGCAGACAGAACACACATCAAAACTCCTCAGGACTATATGAGCCTTGAGTTCGGAGTCCAGACCTATAATAGCCTTCTCCACAACCCCAAGATTTGCATCATCCCTTGGTCCAAGATTCCAAACTGTAGGCGTTATGATGTTGTAGCTCTTTATTCTGCCATTTTTTATATCAATCTGATGTATCAGGGTTCCCCTTGCCGCTTCAATCACTCCTATGCCCGATCCGTTAAACGTGTGATGGTCAACATTAGGCTTTATCCAAGAAACCTCTTTCAGGTCTATATTCAAGAGGGTTTCCCTTATATTCAGAAGCAGTCTGAAAGCCTCATCAATCCGTGCAATCACCCTTACCATGGTAGAATCTCCATACTCTTTGAAGAGGTATCTGATAACGCTGTTTCTTGACACAATCTGGCGAGCTAAGGGACCTGTTTCATAGGGAAGCCCCTGGTACCTGACAGCCTTAGCCCATGTGTAGCCTTTCCCGTTGCCGGAAAAGAAAGAGTAGTCTTCAAGTTCCCTGACTTTTTTCACATCAAACTTGCAGACTCTCTTTGTGTAAGTTCCTCCGAGGAAACAAGGTTCTATCCCACCTCCTGCAAGAAATCTGCCGTAACTCCTGCCGGCACGATCAAGACCGCTCTCAAGACACAGTTCTATAAATCTGGCAATATCTCCTCCAACTTCATTTATGTAATCCTTACCTCTGATAGACAGGTATCTGTCCTTACTCATTTCCAGCACATTTTTTTCAAAAAAGTCTATGAGTTCATTAACAAGATATACGGCTTGATTTATCTCAACACCTGTGGGATCACACATCACACCTCCGGGAAGTGAATAGGAAGTGTGGGGCCACTGCCCACCGAAGAGGGCTATAACCTTTATTATCTTGTTGCTCATTTCCAGAGCCTTATTCCAACTTGTTCCTTTCAGAGGTTCGTATAGTTCTCTCAAAGAAGGCTTCAACTTTATGACATCGGGAAGAAGGTAAAGGTAAAACCATCTTATGTGATTCTGAACTATCTCTGATAGAAGGGTTACGCTTCTTATCGCCTTCGCTTTCTGACTTAACTTAATATCAATTCCTGCCTTCCTGTACGCATCCTCTATAGCTCTTGAAGTAGCTATGAGGTGAGCATGTCCGCAGATACCGCATACTCTTGGAGTTATCGCGAGGGCGTCAAGGTAAGGTCTTCCTTCAAGGATCTTTTCAAAACCTCTGTAATTGGGAGCGCAGATGAAGGCATCCTTTACAACACCGTTCTCCCAGATGAGCTTTAGCTCAACCTCACCTTCAACTCTGTTCAGAAGATTTCTTGTTATCTTCATCAATAAGCCTCTTCTTTAATCTGCTCGGGGCGAAGGTCTTTGCAACTCCCGAAAGAAGTATGTAGCCTCTCTTGGAAGCTCCGAGGGGAAGCTCCTCGGGAATACCCATCACGTGCTTCGTTTCAAAGAGATTTTCCCTTGGAAAGTCATACTCTGTACAGCCTATACATGGCATTCCTGCTCTCGTTTTGGAACTTACACCGTTCCAGAGTATCCTGTTGCAGGACGAGTGAGTCATCGGACCTCTGCAGCCAAGATGGTAAAAGAGACAACCTTCCTTTCTACCGAACTCCTCAGCCTCAACCTTCCACTCAAAATACTCGTTCCTGATACAACCGTGATGGGTAAGATAGGAGTAAAGCTCCTTAGGTCTTCCCATTTCATCAAGGGATATGTCCCTGTGGTTAAGCAGAGATAGAAGGACATAAGACAGCCACGATGGGTGAGCAGGACAGCCAGATAGGTTTATCACCGGATATCCTGATCTGCTCCTGAAATCTATTCCCAGCAAGCCACCGGGTGTCTTAAATCTGTACTGGAGTCCTGAAACCCCTGAATCTCCAAGAGCGGGCATGTTACCAAAAACCGCACAGTTTCCAAGAGCGATTACGTATTTAGCTCTGTAGGCAAGTTCGCGAACTACATCTTTGAAATCCATGCCACAGACGGAATGGACTCTGTCTCCAACAGCCCCCTCAAGAATGAAGATGTCCAGCTCAATTTCTCCATTAAGAACTTTACCTACAGCTTCGTCTTCTTCCTTTTCCCAGCTTACAGCAGGATGAAACAGGAGGTCAAATCTCCCGAGTAGTTCAGAAAAGGTCGGATTTTCTGCGCATAGAAAGGACTGTGTATTTCCACCGCACGCAAGACCATGAAGCCACAAAAGGTTCATGATACCTTTATATTATGCTATGCCTTATAAACTACAAGACAGTGCAGAAGCCCCTTCCGTGGGATAACCTCCTCGTTGAAATAGGTTTCGGGAGAGGAGACTTTATAGTTAGACTTGCAAAGGAAAACCCCGACAAAAAGGTCATCGGCTTTGAACTCTCTGGTATATCAATAGAAAAGCTCCTCAAAAGGGTAAAGAAGGAAAACCTCAGCAATGTTTACTGCACCAGACTGGATGCTTATTGGGGATTTTATCTCCTTCTCAGGGATCGTTCCGTTGAGAGGATATACATAAACTATCCCGACCCGTGGTTTAAAAAAAAGCACGTAAAGAGGAGGCTCACAACAAAGGAAAATCTTTATATCTTTGCAAAGAAGCTAAACAGTAAAGGGGAGATACGGATAAGAACGGATCACCATCCCTTTATTGAATACACGCTTGAGCAATCGCACGATCTCGGTGTGTTTGAAAGT